>JANWZN010000243.1 GCA_025054575.1 Geminicoccaceae bacterium
GACCGCCTTCGTCGCCAGCTTCGTGGGCGAGAGCAACCCGCTCCCCTGTCGGGTGCGGGAGAGCGGCGGCGGAACGGCGCTGCTCGACACCCCGCTCGGGCCGCTCTTGGCGCGCGATCCGCGCGGCCTGCCGCCCGGCAGCCCGGCGATCCTGATCGTCCGCCCGGAGCGCTGCCGCCTCGACGGCACGGATGCGGGCGAGGGGCGGCTCAACCGCATCCCCGGCCGGCTGGAGCGGATCGACTTCGAGGGCGCCTACGCCAACCTCGTGGTGGCGACCACGGCCGGCACGCCGATCCTCGTTTATCTGCCGAACGACGGCCGGCTCGCCGGCCTTCTGCCGGAAGCGGCGGTGACCGTGGCCTTCCCGCCCGAGGCCGCACTCGCCCTGCCCGAGGGCCCGCTCGCCCGTGGCTGAGCTCGCCCGCCGCTTCGGCCGGCTGGCGGCCGGGCTCGTTCTCGCGACCGCGCTCTTGTGGGCGCTGGTCCTGATCGTGCTGCCGCAAGCCTTGATGGTCGAGATCTCCTTCCGCCCGAACCTGCCGGCGGCGGCGCGCGGCGGACCCGAGGACGTCTGGACGCTCGCCAATTACGGAGCACTCTGGTCCAACCCTTTGCACCGCACGATCTTCTGGCAGACGATCTGGAGCTCGCTCCTGGTCACGGCGCTGGCCCTTCTGGTCTGCTATCCGGTCGCCTGGTATCTCGCGCAGCGGGCGCAGGGGACGACCGCGCTCCTGCTCGCCACCGCGCTCGTGATCCCGTTCTGGGTCAACGAGATCTTGCGGACCTTCTCCTGGTTTCTGATCCTCGCCCGCAACGGGCTCGTCAACCGGCTGCTTCTGGGCCTCGGGCTGATCGAGGAGCCCCTCGCACTCGGCGGGGTCGGTGCCGTGATGATCGGCATGGTCTACGCCTACGTGCTCTTCATGATCTTTCCGCTCTACAACGCGCTCGAGAGCCTCGATCGCAACCAGATCGAGGCGGCCCGCGATCTCGGAGCGCCCACCTGGCGGATCCACTGGCGGGTGGTGATCCCGCACGCCAAGCCCGGGATCGCGGTGGGCTGCGTGATGACCTTCATGCTGGCGGCCGGGACATTCGCCGTGCCGCAGATCATGCAGTCCCTGCCGGGCGGCACGAACGCCCGCTGGTTCACCCAGATCATCTACTCCTACTTCTTCGACGGCGGCGACTGGAACCGCGGCTCGGCCTACGCCTTCGCCCTCCTTCTGCTCTGCATCCTCTTCGTCGTGGCGATGATGCGGCTCTTCCGCGTCGGCCTCGCGGATGTCGCGAAGTGAGCGCGCGCGGCCTGTTGCGGCTGTTCACGGTGCTCTATCTCGCGCTCTTCTTCGCCTATCTCTTCTTGCCGCTCGTTTTCATGGTGGCGGCCGCCTTCAACGCCAGCCGCTTCCCGACCATGCTCCCCTGGGAGGGTTTCACGCTACAGTGGTTCTGGGGCTTCGACGTCCGCGGCCGGCCGACCGGCCTGTTCCAGGATGCGCGGATGGCCCGGGCACTCCTCAACTCGATGATCATCGGAGCCGGGGTCGTCCTGGTCTCGGTGCCGCTCGGCCTGGCCGGGGCGCTCCTGCTCTCGAGCCTGCAGGGCCGGCTCAAGGGGCTCCTCTACGCCGTCTTGGTCTCGCCGATCCTGACACCCGGCGTCATCCTCGGCATCTCGACGCTGATCTTCTGGCAGCGGGCGTTCGAGGTCGGCGGCGGGCTCTTCCTCGCGGTGATCGGCCAGTCGAGCTTCATCGCCTCCTACTGCATGCTGTTGTTCATGGCTCGGCTCGAGCGCTTCGACCGCACCCTCGAGGAGGCGGCGCTCGATCTCGGGGCGAGCCACCTGCAGATGATCCGCCGCATCCTCCTGCCTTTTCTGCGGCCGGCGATCCTCTCCGCCTGCCTGATCGCTTTCCTGCAGTCCTTCGAGAACTACAACACGACGCTGTTCGTGATCGGGGCCGAGGACACGCTCACGATCAACGTCGCGACCCGCGTGCGGCTCGGCCTGACGCCCGCGGTCAACGCGATCGGGGTGCTGTTCATCGCCGCCACGATCCTCGCCGCGATCGGCTGGGCGGTCCTGCGCCGGCGCGAGGAAGGGGCCCGCGCCGCGGCGCTGGCGCGCGACCGCACCGCCGCCCTCGCACCCGCCCGGCTGGCGACGGGAACGGCCTGAGCCGGCGGTGCGGCATCGGTTCACGGCCCGGGGTGCGGCCGATTGACACGCGCCCGGCGCAGCCCCATCGTCGCGCCGCTTGCTGGTCGGATCAGGCATGCAACAAACGCAGGGAGGCCGCGGCCATGACCCGAGCGATCGTGAAGCTGGCAGCGCTGGCGCTCGGCGCCATCGTCGCCTTGGGCGGAACGGCGGATGCCCAGACCGCCGACCGCCCGCTCCGCCTCAAGGGGCAGTCCTCGCACCCGGCATCCGCGAATTTCCACCTGATCTTCAAGACGTGGGCCGAGAACGTCGAGAAGATGACGGGCGGCAGGGTCCGGATCGAGGCCTTGCCGGCCGGTGCCATCGTCCCGGCGTTCGAGGTGTTCGAGGCCACCTCGCGCGGCGTGCTCGACGTCGGCGCCTCGCCCTTCGGCTACATCCTGGGCAAGCATCCGGCGACCATCCCGATGTCGCACGGCCCGCTGTTCGGGATGGACGGCTACGACTACTGGGGCTGGTACCTCGACGGCGGCGGGATGCAGCTGCTCGAGGAGTTCTACCGCGACGTCTTGAAGTTCAACGTGGTCGGCTTCCCCGCACCCACCGACTTCCCCCAGGGTCTCGGCTGGTTCCGCAAGCCGTTCAAGAGCCTCGACGAGCTCAAGGGGGTCAAGCTGCGGATCTACGGGATCGGCAACGAGACCTTCGGCCGACTGGGCGTGCCGGTGGTGATGCTGCCGGGCGGCGAGATCGTGCCGGCGATGGAGCGCGGCGTGATCGACGCCGCGGAGTGGATCAACTGCGCCGAGGACAAGAAGCTCGGTCTCAACAACGTCGCCAAGCACTACTACACGCCGGGCATGCACGAGCCGGTCACGGGCGGCCAGATCCTCGTCAACAAGAACGTCTG
>JANWZN010000244.1 GCA_025054575.1 Geminicoccaceae bacterium
GCCATGACGGCGCGGGCGCCGCTGCCACCGGCCCTGGCACCGACCCGCCGCTGCCCGACCCGCCCGACTGGCCGTTCTCCGAAGCCGACGAGCCGGCCGCCGTTCGCGACGCCCGCGCCGCGCGCACCCCGCGCCCCGCACCTGCGGGCAAGACGACCACGCCGAAGCCCCCGCCGCCCACGCCGCCTTGGACCCCGGCCCGGCTGGGCCCCTTCGCCCCGCGCTGGTATCTTGAGCAGCACCAGCGCGCCGCCGGCGGCGGCGACCCGACGATCGAAGGACCTGCGGCATGACCCTGATCCTGGGCCTGAACGCCTATCACGCCGACAGCTCGGCCTGTCTTCTGAAGGACGGCGTCCTCCTGGCCGCGGCCGAGGAGGAGCGCTTCCGGCGCGTCAAGCACTGGGCCGGCCTGCCGGTCGAGGCGGTCCGCTGGTGCCTCGGCGAAGCCGGGGTCGGGCTCGGAGACGTCGACCACGTCGCGATCAACCGCGATCCCAAAGCCCATCTCCTTCAGAAGGCGCTGTTCGCGTTCACGCGCCGCCCTTCGCTGGGCCTCGTCCGCGACCGGCTCGCCAACGCTGCCAAGGTGGGCTCGCCCTTGGACGAGCTCGCCAGGGCTCTGGACGTTCCGCGCGAACGCGTGCGAGCCGAGCTCCACCCCGTCGAGCACCACCTGGCGCACCTGGCCTCCGCCTTCCACGTCTCGCCCTTCGAGGAGGCGGCGGTCGTTTCGGTCGACGGCTTCGGCGATTTTCTCTCGGCGATGTGGGGGGTCGGCAAAGGCAACACGATCGAGGTGCGGGGCCGCGTCTTCTTTCCCCACTCGCTCGGCCTCTTCTATCAGGCGATCACGCAATATCTCGGCTTCTGGTCGTACGGCGACGAGTACAAGGTGATGGGCTACGCGCCCTACGGCCGGCCGACCCGCATGGCCGAGATGGAGCGGCTCGTGCAGCTCCATCCGGACGGCTCCTATACGCTCGGGCTCGACTATTTCCGCCACCACGCCGAAGGGGTCGAGATGGTCTGGCAGGGGGGCTATCCCGAGGTCGGTCGGATCTTCAGTCCCGCCCTCGAGGAGCTCCTCGGCCCCGCTCGGAAGAAGGACGAGCCTCTCGAGGATCGCCATGCCGACATCGCCGCCTCGGCGCAAGCCATGTACGAGCGCGCGCTCTTCAACCTCCTCGACGTCGTCCAGCGCGAGACCGGACTGGATCGGCTCTGCCTCGCGGGCGGCTGCGCCATGAACTCGGTCGCCAACGGCAAGGTCTACCGGCGCACCCGGTTCCGCCGTCTCTACATGCCGGCCGCAGCGGGTGATGCCGGCGGGGCGATCGGGGCGGCCTACATCGTCTGGCACCGGCTCTCGAACCAACCGCGCGGATTCGTCATGGATCGGGCGTCCTGGGGCCCGGGCTGGTCGGACGAGGATCTCTCCCGCTTCGTCGAGAGCCGCCGCAGCGAGATCGAGGACCAGGGCTGCCGGGTGGGCGAGGCCGCCGACGATCGCGAGCTCGTCGAGCGGGTGGCCGCCGCGATCGCCGAGGGGGCGGTGGTCGGCTGGTTCCAGGGGCGGATGGAGTGGGGGCCTCGTGCCCTCGGCAACCGCTCGATCCTGGCGGACCCGCGCCGACCGGACATGAAAGACATCCTCAATCTCAAGATCAAACGGCGCGAGAGCTTTCGGCCCTTCGCCCCGGCGATCTTGCGCGAGCGGGTGGCCGAGTGGTTCGAGGAAGAGGACGACGTGCCCTTCATGATGCAGGTCTTCCAGGTGCGCCCCGAGCGCCGCGCCGGGGTGCCCGCGACTACCCACGTCGACGGCTCCGGCCGGCTGCAGACCGTCACCCGCGCCGCCAACCCGCGCTATTACGATCTCATCGCCGCCTTCGAGCGACGCACGGGCGTCCCGATCCTCTTGAACACGAGCTTCAACGAGAACGAGCCGATCGTCTGCCGCCCCGAGGAAGCTCTCGACTGTTTCTTGCGGACGAGGATGGACCTCTTGGTGCTCGGTCGCACCGTCGTGACCCGGGAGGGCTGATTCGCGTCGACCGTGCGGTCGATTCGGCCCCTCCCCCTCCCGCCGTTTCGAGCCACGTCCGCGATGTCGCGCTCGGGCACCTCGTTCTGATCCCCGGGCCTCCTCTTCGTCATCCCCGGGCCCGACCCGGGGATCCAGGCCCCCGCCTCTCACCGCCGCCCGAAGAGCTCCGCGAGCGCGCCCGCGAACGGGCGGAAGGTGAAGCGGACCCGGTGCCGGCCGGGCGGGAGCGCCACCGCCCGGAACAACAGCTCGGCGCGCAGGATCGGCACCGCCTCGCCGTCGCGCTCGGCCCGCCACCAGGGATGCCAGGGGTCGTGGACGACCAGGAATCCGCCGTCGGGCGCGTCGACCTCGACCAGGAGCTCGCCCTTGCCCTCGCGCAGGACCCGTGCCGTGCCCGCCCGCGCGCCCTCGGCCGGAACCAGCGGCGGGGGCTCTTCGAGCAGCACGCTCGTCCGGTGGTCGACCGCCGGCCAGGCGCCCCGCTCGAGCACGGCCGCGGCATCGAGCGGCACCCAGGCGGTGGCGAGCCGCACGCGCGGCAGCGCCCCCGGGTTCTCGTAGACGAACGCCGTCTCGGTCCGCGCCACGAGCGGCAGCGGATCGGCCGCGAGCGCGGGGTCGAGCCGCTCGATCGGCACCGGGGTCGCGATCCAGCGCAGGCCCAGCCGATCGGCGAGCGGCGAGCGCCAGGAGGGAAAGGCGGGCGTGAACCGGCGCTGCTCGGGCACGGCGATCGTGTCCTCGGCCCCCACCGCCGCCGCGTAGCGCGCCGGGCGCAGAGGATTGTGGCCGAGCGTGTGGTCGAGGCCGCGCAGGAGCGGCGCGTTGGGCCAGGCATAGCCCAGCCCCACGAGCTCGACCCGGCGGGCCTCCTCGGGCGGCGCCGCGCGGGCGAGCCGGGCCAAGAGGTCGAGGGTCGGCTCGGGTGCGGCAGGGTCGAGCGGCGACCAGTCGACCTCGCCCCGGACCGGCAGGCCCGTGGCCCCGTTCGGCCCGTTGTTGCGGGCGAGGTCGAA
>JANWZN010000245.1 GCA_025054575.1 Geminicoccaceae bacterium
GGCCGGCTGGCAGCTCCTGATCGGCGCCGCCGGGGCCGGGGCCGGGATGCTGGTGTTCGAGGGCCTGCCCGGATCCTGGCCGGTGCTCGCCGCCACCCGCTGGGCCTTCGCCTACCACCTGCTGCTGGCCCAAGCCCTCGCCTATCTGCTCTGGTTCGCGGTCCTGCCCCGACTCTCGGCCGGGGCAGCGACGCTCGGGATCCTGCCGGTGCCGGCGGTGGGTGTGCTGGGCGCGGCCCTGGTCCTCGGCGAGCGGCCGACCGCGAGCGATCTTCTGGGGCTTCTCCTGGTCCTCGCCGCGGCGGCGACGATCCTCGCCCCCGCTCGCCACCCGCCCCGGTGATCCGCGGCACAGCGCCGCGTCCGGTGCCGCCCCAAGCTCGGATCCTCGCCAGCGGAGGAGAGGAGCGATGCGGGCCACAGCGAAGAAGACCCCTGCCGAGCTCGGGCGGGCGGAGCGGCCGGGGCAGGTCGCAGCCGGCTGGGCGATCGTGGCAGCGCTCTTCTTGCTCTTGGGGCTCGTCTGAAGCCTGAACGGGCTTGCCCCCTCCCGGGCGGCCGGCCGATGGTCCGCGGGAGAGGGAGGACGCAGCCATGGCCGAACCGCCCTTCGCGACCAGGAGCCTGCCGGAAGCGGCCGACACGCTGGCCCCGGACGGCTCGCAGATCCGCATCCTGCCGCAGCTCGCGCGCGGCTCGATGGTGCACGCCCGGCTGCCGCCCGGAGCGGTCGCCAAGGCCGTGCGCCACCGCACGGTCGAGGAGCTGTGGTACGTGATCGCGGGCCAAGGGGAGATGTGGCGCAAGCAGGGGGAGCGCGAGGAGATCGTGGCGCTGCAGCCCGGCGTCGCCTTGAGCATCCCGGTGGGCACCACCTTCCAGTTCCGCAACACCGGAACCACACCGCTGGACGTGGTGCTCGTGACGATGCCGCCCTGGCCGGGGGCGGAGGAGGCGATCGCCGAGCGCGGGCCCTGGGAGCCCTCCTGATCGCCGGCCGGTCAGGCCAACAAGAGGTTGGAGGCGAGCGCCAGCGCGAGCGAGCCGACCAGGAGCCCGGCCAGGATCAACCGCTCTCGACGTTCGCGTTCGCGACGCACCCGCGCCATGGCCGATCTCCCGCAACGCTGCGGACCGCACCCGCACGGCCGCCATTCTCGTCGAAAACGGTTTCCGAGCGGTGACCGAGATCACACAGGGGTGTGGCGTTTCGACCGCGATCGGCCGGTCTGCCCGGGCGGCGAGACGGCGAGCGAGCGGGCGAGCGCGTGCTCGCCATCTTCCCGCGGTCGTACCCGTGACCTATCTGCGCGGCCATGAGCGATGTCGGGGTCACGATCGTGGGCGGCGGGCTCGCCGGTAGCGAAGCCGCCTGGCAGCTGGCGCAAGCGGGCATCCGCGTCCGCTTGCTCGAGATGCGCCCCCTCTGCCCGACCCCGGCGCACAAGAGCGATCGCCTGGCCGAGCTCGTCTGCTCGAACTCCTTCCGCTCCGACGACTGCTTCGGCAACGCCGTGGGCCTCCTGCACGAGGAGATGCGGCGGCTGGGCTCGCTCGTCATGGCGATGGGCGATCGCCACAAGCTGCCGGCGGGCAGTGCGCTCGCCGTCGACCGCGAAGGCTTCGCCCGCGCCGTGAGCGAGGCGCTGGAGGGCCATCCGCTGGTCAGAATCGAGCGCCGGGTCGTGGAGCGGCTGCCCGCGCGCGAGGACGGCCCAGCGATCATCGCCACCGGGCCCTTGACCCATCCGGCACTCGCCGAGGACATCAAGCGGGTCGGCGGCGAACACGAGCTCGCGTTCTTCGATGCGATCGCGCCCATCGTCTACAAGGACTCGATCGATTTTTCGAAGGCCTGGATGCAGTCGCGCTGGGACGAGGCCGGGCCGGGCGGGACCGGTGCCGACTACATCAACTGCCCGCTCGACAAGGAGCAGTACGAAGCCTTCGTCGACGCGCTTCTGACCGCGGAGAAGACCGAGTTCCGCGAGTGGGAGAAGGACACGCCCTATTTCGAGGGCTGCCTGCCGATCGAGGTGATGGCGGAGCGCGGCCGCGACACGCTGCGCTTCGGGCCGATGAAGCCCGTGGGCCTCACCGACCCGCGCACCGGCAAGCGGCCCTGGGCGGTCGTCCAGCTGCGCCAGGACAACGCGCTCGGCACGCTCTGGAACATGGTCGGCTTCCAGACCAAGCTGAAGCACGGCGAGCAGGTGCGGGTGTTCCGCACGATCCCGGGCCTCGAGCGGGCCGAGTTCGCCCGCCTCGGCGGCCTGCACCGCAACACCTTCCTCAACGGCCCGCGCCTGCTCGACCCGACGCTGCGGTTCCGGCCGATGCCCTGGATCCGCTTCGCGGGCCAGATCACCGGCTGCGAGGGCTATGTCGAGAGCGCCGCGCTGGGGCTTCTGGCCGGGCGGTTCTGGGCCGCGGAACTCGCCGGGCTCGAGCCGGTCCCGCCACCGCCCGAGACCGCGCACGGCGCACTTCTGGCGCATGTCACGGGCGGGGCGCGGGCCGAGACCTTCCAGCCCATGAACGTGAATTTCGGCCTCTTTCCGCCGCTGCCGCCGGAGATCCCCAAACAGGCGCGCAAGCGCGCCATTGCCGAGCGCGCGCTCGCGGCGCTCGCGCGCTGGGCCGCAACCCCTGCGCGACCCGTTCCATCCGCTTGTCAATCGGCGAAATTGGGCTAGAAGCTGGCTCAAAGCAGGTCGAACGGGCCACGGGCCCAGCTCGGCGACAGCTCGACCCGCTCTCGCTCTTGCCCAAGCCGGTCGGAAAGCAGCGCACGGTGGAACGCCCCGCCAACGCGAAACCCGCCCCGGACCCGCGAACGCAGCCGTTCCAACTGCGCGGCTCGGTGCAGACGCTGTTGAGCCTGCGGCTCCTGGCACCCTCCGACCCGGAGCTGGTGCCGCTGTTGCGCGACAAGGTCGCGCACAGCCCCGACTTCTTCCGCGACGCCCCGCTCGTCCTCGATCTGGCCCCGGTCGCCGATGCGCCACCGATCGACCTCGGCCCTCTGGTCGCCGAACTGCGACGGCTGCG
>JANWZN010000246.1 GCA_025054575.1 Geminicoccaceae bacterium
GGGATCGTCAGCGCCGACGGGCTCGCCAACGGCCGGCGCTACGCGATCGTCGGCGTCTTCGTCTTCGCCGCGATCATCACCCCGCCCGACGTGATAAGCCAGATCGGCCTCGCGATCCCGCTCATCGCCCTCTACGAGCTGTCGATCTGGCTCGTGCGGCTGGCCGAGAAGCGCAAGGCCGCGCGCGAGGCCCGCGAGGCGGCCGCGGCCGCGACCACGGTGCAGCGCAGCGATTGACAGCCGGGCCGGCTTCCCGTTTGGCTCCGCCGCGATCGCCCGCCGCGCAAGAGGCCCCGACCCGTGCACGATCTCCGTTGGCTGCGCGAGAACGCCGCCGCGTTCGACCGCTCGCTCGCACGGCGCGGCCTGCCGCCCGCCGCCGCCACGATCCTCGCCGTCGACGAGGAGCGCCGGGCGCTCGAGACCCGGCTGCAGGAGGGTCAGGCCGAGCGCAACCGCCTGTCCCGAGAGATCGGCGAGCGCAAGCGGGCGGGCGGCGACGCGCGCGAGCTGCTCGACCGCGTGGCCGCGCTCAAAGACGAGGTCAAGGCCGGCGAGGAGCGGCTGCGCGAGCTCCAGGCCCGGCTCGAGAGCCTGCTCGCGAGCTACCCGGCCGTGCTCGCCGAGGACGTGCCCGACGGCCCCGACGAGCGCGCCAACCGGGTCGTGCGGGTGGTGGGCACGCCACGCCGGTTCGCCTTCGCGCCCAAGCCGCACGACGAGCTCGGCGCGCGGCTCGGGATGAGCTTCGAGAAAGCGGCCAAGCTGAGCGGTGCCCGCTTCGTCGTGCTCACGGGCGGCCTCGCCCGGCTCGAGCGCGCGATCGCCGCCTTCATGCTCGACCTCCAGACCCGCGAGCACGGCTACACCGAGGTCGCGCCGCCCTATCTGGTGCGCGACGAGGCGCTGTTCGGCACGGGCCAGCTGCCCAAGTTCGCCCAGGACCTGTTCCGCACCGATTCCGGCCATTGGCTGATCCCGACCGCGGAAGTCCCGCTCACCAACCTCGTGGCGGGCGAGATCCTGGCCGAATCCCAGCTGCCGCTGCGCTTTGTGGCCTGCACCCCCTGCTTCCGCTCGGAAGCCGGGGCCGCCGGCAAGGACACCCGCGGCATGATCCGCCAGCACCAGTTCACCAAGGTCGAGCTCGTGAGCGTCACCACCCCCGAGCAGTCGGCGGCCGAGCACGAGCGGATGACCCGCTGCGCGGAGGAAGTGCTCAAGCGCCTCGAGCTGCCCTATCGCGTCGTCCTCTTGTGCAGCGGCGATACCGGCTTCGCCTCGACCAAGACCTACGACCTCGAGGTCTGGCTGCCGGGCCAGGGGGTCTATCGCGAGATCTCCTCCTGCTCGAACTGCGGCGACTTCCAGGCCCGCCGGATGCAGGCTCGCTTCCGGCCGGAGGGTGGCAAGCCGCCCCGCTTCGTCCACACCTTGAACGGCTCGGGCCTCGCCGTCGGCCGCACGCTGATCGCCGTGCTCGAGAACTTCCAGGAGGAGGACGGTTCGATCCGGCTGCCCGGCGCGCTCGTCCCCTATATGGACGGGATCGACCGGCTCGAGCCGGAGGGTCGGTGAGGTGCGCATCCTCGTCACCAACGACGACGGCATCCAGGCACACGGCATCAAGACCCTGGAGCACATCGCCCGGACCTTGTCCGACGATGTCTGGGTGGTGGCACCCGAGACCAATCAGAGCGGTGCCGGTCACTCCTTGACCCTGCGCCGGCCGTTGCGCTGGCGGAAGCTCTCGGAACGGCACATCGCGGTCGACGGCACGCCCACCGACGCGGTGCTGCTGGCGCTCCAGAAGCTGATCCCGCCGCCCAGGCCGCGCCTCGTCCTCTCGGGGGTCAACCACGGCGCCAACCTGGCCGAAGACGTCACTTATTCGGGTACGATCGCCGCCGCCATGGAGGCCGTTCTCCTGGGCGTGCCGGCGATCGCCCTCTCCCAGGTCGCCCGCGACCGCCACAAGATCAAATGGGCCACGACCGAGCGCCACGCCGGCGATCTCCTCCGTCGGCTCGCCGCCGAGACCTGGCCCGAGGACACGCTCATCAACGTCAACTTTCCCGACGTCCCGGCGCACAAGGTCAAAGGCGTCAAGATCACCCGCCAGGGCAAGAAGAAGCTCGGCGACCAGCTCGTCGAGCGCGTCGATCCGCGCGGCGAGCCCTATGTCTGGATCGGGCTCTTGAAGGAGACCCGGCCGCCCGAGCCCGGCACCGATCTGGCCGCGGTGGCCGACGGCTGGGTCTCGGTCACGCCCATTCATCTCGACATGACACACCGGGCGATCTTTCGTCAGCTCGCCAACGCGCTCGGGCTCGCCGAACCGGTCCACCCTTCTTGATTTCGCTGAGGACAGCTCGTTAAGCTGCCGCCATGGCGTGTTGTCGGCCGGCTCGTTCCTTGTCGTCCGCGGTCGTGGTCACGACCGTGTTCGCGCTTTGCGCGTGCACCGCCTACCAGCCGGTCCAGCCGGGGCCGGGCCAGAGCTGGGCCGAAGCGCGCGCCCAGGCCCGCCTGCACGAGCGCGCCACCATCACGCGCAGCCATCGGGTCCGCGAGGGCGAGTCGCTGAGCCTTCTGGCGCAGCGTTATCAGGTGTCGCAGCGCGAGCTCGCCGCCGCCAACAAGCTGCAGAAGCCCTACACGCTGCGCCCCGGCCAGGTCTTGAGCATCCCCGCGCGCTCCGCGCCGCCGGCGCCCGCGGCACCGGTCCTCGCCGGCGCCCGGCCGAACCCCGCAGCCGCCGGCTCCGCGCCGACCGAGGCCCTGCCCCCTCGCCCGGCGATCGAGGCCACCGAGGTCCGGGTCGCGAACCTGCCGCCACCTGCCGCCGCGGAGCGCGGCGAGGCCGCCGTCGCATCGGAGGGCTTCTGGTCTTGGTTCCGGCGCGCGAGCGGCGAGGGTGCCGAGCGGCGGACCGCCGAGCCGGAGGAGGCCGTGGCGCCACGGATCGCCGCGGAGGCGACGGTGCGCGCCGCCGGCGAACCCGCCGCGGTCGCCGT
>JANWZN010000247.1 GCA_025054575.1 Geminicoccaceae bacterium
GGCGGCTTCTCGGCGAAATCGCTCCAGGAACGGATCATCGACGCCGGCGCGGTGGCGGTCGTTACCGCCGACGGCCAGTTCCGCGGCGGGCGCGAGATTCCGCTGAAGCCGGTGGTAGACGAGGCGTTCGCGCTCGGCGGATGCGAGAAAGTGAAGACGGTGGTCGTCTACCGGCGAACGGGAACCCCCGTCCCGATGACGGCAGGTCGCGATCGCTGGTGGGACGAGGTCGTGCAGGGGCAGCCCGACACCTGCGAGCCGGCCTGGGTAAACGCCGAGCATCCGCTCTTCATCCTCTACACCTCGGGCTCGACCGGTAAACCCAAGGGTGCTCTGCACACGAGCGGCGGCTACATCGTCTACACCTCGCTGACCCATCAATACATCTTCGATTACAAAGACGGTGACGTCTATTGGTGCACGGCCGATGTCGGCTGGGTCACCGGCCACAGCTACATCGTCTACGGTCCGCTCGCCAACGGCGCCACCACCCTGATGTTCGAGGGCGTGCCGAACTATCCGAGTTTCTCGCGCTTCTGGGAGGTCGTCGACAAGCATCACGTCACGATCTTCTACACCGCCCCGACCGCCATCCGCGCGCTCATGCAAAAGGGCGAGGGGCCGGTCAAGGCGACCTCGCGCCAGACCTTGCGCCTCTTGGGCTCGGTCGGCGAGCCGATCAACCCGGAGGCCTGGCGCTGGTACCATCGGGTGGTGGGCGAGGGCCGCTGCCCGATCGTCGATACCTGGTGGCAGACCGAGACCGGCGGGATCCTGATCTCGCCCCTGCCCGGCGCCACCGACCTGAAGCCCGGTTCGGCCACGCTCCCCTTCTTCGGCGTCAAGCCCGCGATCGTCGACGGCGAAGGCAAGATCCTCGAGGGCCCCTGCGAGGGCAATCTCGTGATCCTCGACAGCTGGCCCTCGCAGATGCGGACCGTCTTCGGCGACCACGACCGCTTCGTCCAGACCTATTTTTCTACCTTCAAGGGCATGTACTTCACCGGCGACGGCGCGCGTCGGGACGAGGACGGCTATTACTGGATCACCGGGCGTGTCGACGACGTGCTCAACGTCTCCGGTCACCGGCTCGGCACGGCCGAAGTCGAAAGCGCGCTCGTGGCTCATCCGGCCGTGGCCGAAGCCGCGGTCGTGGGCTACCCGCACGACATCAAGGGCCAGGGCATCTATTGCTACGTGACCCTCAAGTCGTACATCGAGCCCAGCGATGCCCTGCGCAAGGACCTGGTCGCCTGGGTCCGCAAGGAAATCGGCCCGATCGCCACCCCGGACGTGATCCAGTGGGCGCCTGGCCTGCCCAAGACCCGCTCGGGCAAGATCATGCGCCGCATCTTGCGCAAGATCGCCGAGGGCGAGTTCAAGGCACTGGGCGATACGACCACCCTCGCCGATCCGAGCGTGGTCGACGATCTCATCGCCCGTCGTGCGGAGGCGATGGCCCAGCGTTGAGCGTCGGACGCGGGCCGTCGGCGCCGGTTCGACCGGACCGCGCCGCGGCCCGGCCGAGTGCGCGATCTTCGACCGCGATCCGCAGCGTCAAAACTGCCGCGTTGGCGAGGCCGAAGGCGAGGGCCAGCGCCGGCTCGCCACAGGCGAGGGCGAGGACCGGGACCTCGAGCAACACGATCAGATAGTTCGGGTGGCGCAACCAACGGTACGGCCCGCGGGTCACGAGCGGGGCGCCCGGCACCACCAGGACCCGCGTCGTCCACCGCTCGCCCAGGCTCGCGATCACCCAAAGACGCAGCGGCTGCAGCACGAGCCAAGCCAGAAGCCACGGCAGGACGAGCGAGCGATCGGCGGGGGCCGCGAGCCACAGGGCGGCGAGCAGGCCCGCGTGCAGCGCCACGATCGCCGGATAGTGCCGAGCACCGTGCTCGACCGCACCCTTCGCCCGCAGCCGCCGCTCGTTGCGCCGCGACCAGGCGAGCTCGGCCAGCCGCTGCAGCGCGACCACGACCAGCAGCATTTGGACCGGGCCGAAGCTCACCGCTCGACCACCGCGAAGGCGGCGGTGAAGCCGGGGCCGAGGGCGCTCAAGACCGCCCGTCGCCAGCCGGCTTCGGCGAGCGCGCGCTCGAGCACGAACAACACCGTCGGTGCCGACATGTTGCCGTAGGCCGCCAGCACCGCACGGGCGTGCTCCAACCCGGCGGCGGGTGGCGGCAGCACTCGTTCCAGCGCCGCGAGCACCTTGGCTCCGCCGGGATGGCAGAGCCACCGGTCGACATCGTGCGCGACGAGGCCGTGGCGGCCGAGGAAGGCGTCGAGCGCCTCGCCGAGCCGGCTGCGGGCGATCTCCGGTACCGAGGGGGCGAAGAGCACGCCGAGCCCGTCGTCCTCGATCCGCCAGCCCATGACCTCGAGCGTGCCCGGAAAGCGGCACTCGCCGGTGGCGCAAAGGCGCGGCCCCGCGCCCTCGGTCGAGAGGATCGCGGCTGCGGCGCCGTCGCCGAAGAGCGCGCAAGCGACGAGATTGGCGAGACTGGCATCCGACCAACGCAGCGCCAGCGAGCAGAGCTCGACGACCAGCAAGAGCACGCGCGTTCCGGGCCGCGCCCGGGCGAGGTCGGCCGCGCGCGCGAGGCCCAGAACCCCGCCCGCGCACCCGAGACCGAAGAGCGGCGTCCGGATGACATCCGCGCGCAGGCCGATCCGTTCGGCCAGATGCGCTTCGAGCGAGGGCGTGGCGATACCGGTCGAGCAGACGGTGACGACGGCATCGATCGCTTCCGCGCCGAGATCGGCCGTGAGCAGCGCGCGACGGGTCGCGTCTTCGAGCAGATCGAGCGCGGTCGCGAGGAAGATCGCGTTGCGCCGGCCGAAGCCCATGGGCTCGAGATAGGCTGCGACCGGCAGGGCGATCCGGCGGGTCGCGATGCCGCAATGATCGAACAGCTGCAGCCGCCGCTCGAGCTCGTCGAGCCGACCGGCGAACAGCCGGCGCGCGCCTTCCCGGGCGACCGCCTGCGGCAGAACGTGCGAGGGGGTGG
>JANWZN010000248.1 GCA_025054575.1 Geminicoccaceae bacterium
GGCCGGCGCGCGGGGACCCGCCCGGCAAGGGGCGGCTCGCGAACGGGCGGACGGCGCAGGCGCGCGGCCCGCATCCGGCCCCGGCGCGCCGGGCGGCCTACTGGGGCGGGGGCGATCGGCCGGGCTCAGGCGATCGCGGCGAGCCGTGCCGCGAGGTCGTCCCAGCCGACCCGATCGAGGAAGGCGAGCCCACCCGGCTCGTAGCCGGGCCAGGCCCAGCCCTCCGGCTCGGGCAGATGAACCGAGAGGCCGTTCGCGCGCGCTACCGTCCCGCCCGTAGCGAGCACGACCTCGGCGAGCGCATCGCGGGCACCCCGGGCCGCGGCGTCGATCGCCGGATCGTCGACCCGACGCTCGACCGCGCGCAAGAAGCCGTCGAGATCGCGGTAGGGATAGCGCTCGTCGCGCGGGAAGGCGCGACTGTCGCCCGCCGCCCGGGCGATCGCCGCGAGCTCGTCCGGCTCGGCGAACAGCTCGACCGCGTCGACGAACCGGTCGAGCGCGGCCTCGAGCCGCGGCATCGCGGCAAGCTCGAGGGCCGAGAGCGTGATGTCCTTCTGGTTCGGATAAGCGGCCGCATAGCTCGCGACGATCGCCTCGCCGAGCCGTTGGGGAGCGATCGCCGGATCGGCCGCGAGGGCTGGCAACCAGCGATCGTAGGCCCAGCCCGGGCCGGGCTCGAGGTCTTGGGAGGCGACCATCACCCGGGCGAGGTCGCGCATCTCGCTCGCGACCTCGGCCATCGCCATGAGACAGGCATCGAAGCCCAAGAGATCGAGGACGTCGATCGCGGAGCGCTCGATCGCCGTGCGCACTTCCGGCAGCGTGAGCCGGTCGCCGCGGCTCGACTGGTCCCAGGCGACACCTTCGAGCCCGCCGCCGTGGTTCCAGACGACGAGGCCGTAGCGCTCGGCCGGGAAGGTGGCGCGCGCCCAGTCGAGGAACTCGGTGAGCGTCGCGGGATCGCCCGTGTCGCGCTCGCCGATCGAGACGAGTTCCTTGCCCACCAGGCGCGGATCGCCGTCGGGCCGGACCGGGCCCACTCGGGTATCGGTGAAATCGTTCGGCCCCGCCACGTACCACGGGCTGCGGTCGACCAGGGCTACGAGGTTGACCGAGGAGGGCAGGGCCACCCGCTCCATCTCGGCCAGATCCTCGAGCGCGAACCGCTCGAGATCGTTGTCGGCGGCCATGTAGACCATGATCGTCCAGCGCGCGGTCGCGGGACCCGCGAGCTCGGGGGGCCCGCCCTCGGCCGGCGGGAGGAGCTCGGCGCGGACCGGGGCCACGGGGTTGCCGGCGAGATCGCGGAACGCCTTGGCGCCGAGCTCGAGCGTGTAGCGCGCTTCGGGGGCGAGCGGCCGATCGGGCAGGATCCGCACGACCGCACCGTCGATCGCGACCTGGCCCGCATCCCGCGCCGCGATCCGGATCGCCCCGTCTTCGCCCACGAGCCGGATCGCCCCCGGGCCGGCTCGGACCGGCTCGTCGAAGCGCAACAGGATCGGCTCGCTCCCGCTCGCCGGATCGACCGTGGCGCGCGCCTCGAGCAGCACCGGGCCGGAGCGGTCGCGCGGCCCCGCCGCCCGCTCCTCGAGCCGCGGCGCGTCCTCGAGGGCGAAAGGCCGAGGCGCGGCCGACCACGGCTCGGCCAGCGCCCACGGCCAGCCGCCCGCGATCGCCTCCTCGCCCGTTGCCGCGCGCCCGTCTTCTTCGAGCCCCGCACGCCGCGGGATGCCACGTCCGCCTGCCATGGCGCCGCTCCGCACTCGCCGGAGCTCTCTTAACAGGCGAACAGTAAACAATTCGTTTACATTTTTCAGCTAGAAAACGCCCGCTGGATCCGGGCCCGCGCGCGTGCGAGGCTCCCGCCGCCGAGGCGGGAGGGCGGATGAGCGTCGCGTTCGCGGCGATCGAGGAAGCGGCGCTGGCACGGCACGGTCGGGCCGCGATCGAGGCTCGGCTCGTGCAGCCGCGCTCGCAGGCGGAGCTGCGCGCGCTGGGCGAGGACCGCTATCTCTCGGCGATGAGTCTGCGGATCTTCCGCGCCGGGCTCCGCCACGCGCTGGTCGATGCCAAGTGGCCGGCCTTCGAGGAGGTCTTCGCGGGCTTCGACCCGGAGCTCTGCGCCCGGCTCTCGGACGAGCGGATCGAGGAGCTGCTGGCCGACCGCCGCCTCGTGCGCAATCTGCCCAAGCTGCGGGCGGTGCGCGCCAACGCCCGGGCGATCCTCGATCTGCGCGCGCAAGTCGGTGGAATCGGGGCCTGGATCGCGGACTGGCCCTCGGGCGAGATTGTGGCCTTGTGGGAGGAGCTCGCGCGCCGCTTCGAGCAGCTCGGCGGCAACTCGGCGCCGCAGTTTCTGCGCATGGTCGGCAAGGACACCTTCCTTCCGACCGATGCCGTGGTCCGCGCGCTCCTCCACTGGGGCGTTCTCGACCGCCCGCCCACGACCGGAGCGCTGCGTGCGGCGATGCAGGCGGCGTTCGCGGGCTGGCAGCGGGAGACCGGCCGGCCGCTCTGCCAGCTCTCGCAGATCCTCGCCATGTCGGTCGACTGAGGGCCGCGCCGGTTCAGCGCGGCGCCGGTGCCGCGGCGCGCTGCGGCAGGGCCTCGGGCGGTGCCGGACGGCCGAACAGGAAGCCCTGGGCGTGCCGGCAGCCGGCCGCGCGCAAAAAGGCGAGCTGGCCCGGCTCCTCGACCCCCTCGGCCACCACGCCGAGGCCGAGCGTCTGGGCGAGCCCCTGGATCGCGCGGACGATCGCTTCGTCGCGGAAGCTCTGGCCGATCCGCTGGACGAAGGAGCGGTCGATCTTGAGGAGGTCGAGCGGCAGGCGGTTGAGATGGGCGAGCGAGGCGTAGCCCGTGCCGAAATCGTCGAGGGCCACCCGCACGCCCAGGGCCTTGAGCGCCTCGAGGGTGGCCGCGGCCGATTCCACGTCTTCGAGCAGCGAGCTCTCGGTGAGCTCGAGCACGAGCCGGTCTGGCCCCA
>JANWZN010000249.1 GCA_025054575.1 Geminicoccaceae bacterium
GGGCTCGGCATCGAGGCCTGCGACAGCCGCCTCGACGAGATCGAGCGCGCGCTCGCCGGGCTGCGACCCCGGCTCGCTGCACTCGCGCGCGAGGCCGATGCCTGGAAGCTCTTGCGCGCGAGCCTGGCGGCGGCGGAACGGCAGGGTGCCGAGCAGCTGGTCGAACCGGTCGGCCGCCGCCTCCTTCCCTATCTGCGCCGACTTTTGCCCGAGGCCGCGATCGCGATCGACCCCGAGCGGCTCGTGCCGACGCATCTGCGCCGCGGCGATGTCGAGGAGCCGCTCGCCGAGCTCAGCGTCGGCACCCGCGAGCAGCTCGCCGTGCTCGTCCGCCTGGCGCTCGCCGAGCTCCTGCTCGAGCGCGAGGGCGAGGCCCCCTGCCTCGTGCTCGACGACGCGCTCGTCTTCGCCGACGAGGGCCGCTTCGAAACCATGAAGACGATCCTCGCCAGGGCGGCGCAGCGGCTGCAGATCCTGGTCCTCACATGCCGACCGCGCGACTGGCTCGGCCTGCCCGGCAGCGTGATCCGGCTCGAGACCTGTCGGCTCGCGGACGAGGCCGGCCGGGTTGCCGCGCGCGCCGGCAGCACCTAGTCTCGTCGATCGGAGAAGCGCCGGGCCCGAGCGGCGCGCGAGCGGATCGGCCGGATGGCGGTGGCCACGAGCGAGCGGATCGCGGAGGAGGCGGGGCGGCGGTCGGAGCCGGCGCCGGTCGTCCTCGTCCAGTTCCCGCGCGTCTGGGGCCGCAACCCGAGCCCCTTCGCGCTCAAGCTCGAGACCTGGCTGCGGCTCGCCGACATCCCGTTCACGATCGAGGAGAGCCTGCGCCCCGACCGGATGCCCAAGGGCAAGCTGCCCTGCATCCGCGACGGTGGTCGGCTGATCGCGGATTCGAGCACCATCATCGCGCATCTCAAGGCGACCCGCGGGATCGACCCGGACGCCGGACTGTCGGCGCGCCAGCGCGCCGAGGCCCTGATCCTCCAGCGCCTGTTCGAAGAGCACCTCTATTTCGTCGTGGTCTGGGCCCGCTGGATCGATCCCGAGGGCTGGGAGACGATCGCGCGCGATTTCTTCACCCGCGTGCCGGCACCCTTGCGGCCCGCGGCCCGCACCATTCTGCGCCGCCGCTTCGCCCGGATGTTGCGGGTCCAGGGTCTCGGCCGACACGACCGCGACGAGATCCTGGCGCGGGCCCGCGAGGATCTGGCGGCGCTCTCGGCCCGGCTCGGCGATCGGCCGTTCTTCATGGGCGAGCAGCTCACCACGATCGACGCCGTGGCCTTCGGCTTCCTCGCCAACATCCTCCTGGTCCCGGTCGAAGGCGAGCTCAAGCGTTTGGCGCAAGGCTTCGCCAACCTCGTGGCGTTCTGCGAGACGATGGAGGCCGGGATCTACGGCGAGGGCCGGGCCGAGCCCTGAGCCGCGGGCGAATCGATCGGCTCGCCCACCGGTCCCAGGATGGCGAGGCTCGTCGAGCGGAACTCGCGCCGCCAGGAGACGAGCACGACCCAGATCACCGCGGCGATCATGAGCCCCGGATGGACGAACCAGGCGAGCCCGGCGAGCCCGAAATAATAAGCGCGCATCGCCTTGTTGAAATGATCGGCTGCCCGAGTCGCCATCCGTGCCGCGCGCTCGATCAGCCGCTCGGCGGCGGCGGTGCCGGCTTCTTCGGGCGGCGGGGCGGCGCCGATCAAGACCGCCACGTAATTGAACTGCCGAAGCGTCCAGGTGTATTTGAAAAAGGCGTAGACGAAGACGACGATCATCAACAAGACCTTGGCGTCGAACACCCGCGCCGAGGCGGGCGCACCGAGCGGCAGCTCCGCCAAGATGGCGAGCGCTTGCTCGCGCGCCCCGAGCACCGCGGCGAGCCCGCCGATGAGGAAGATCGAAGCACTCGCGAAGAAGGCGATGTTCTGGACCAGCACCTGCACCACCTGCAGATCGGTGATCCGGTTGTCGCGGGCGAGCATCCGCCGCATCCACATCACCCGATATTCGTGCATCCGCGCCATCAGGCTCGGCCGGCCGGCGGCATCGGCCCAGCGGGCATAGCCGATCCAGGCGAGCAGGAAGACGAGCGGGGCCAAGGCGTCCAAGAGCGGCACGCCGAGCCGGGCCTCGATCGCAGCGATGCCGAACACGGCCTCCCCCTCGCCTTGTCCTCGCCCGCCCCGATCGCTACCTCTGCGCGGCCATGCGCACGAGTCCCGACCGTCGCCCGGTGATCGGCGTCACGCTCGACAGCGAGCCGCCCGGCGGCTACGCCAAGCTCCCCTGGTACGCCTTGCGCGAGAATTACTGCGACGTGCTCGCCGCTGCCGGGGCGGTGCCGATCGCGCTCCCGCACGAGCCCGATCTGGTCGAGGACTATCTGGCCCTGATCGACGGGCTCGTGATCACGGGCGGCGCCTTCGACATCGACCCGGCGCTTTACGGTGCGGGCACGCGGCACGCCACCGTCCGGCTCAAGGAACGTCGCACCCGCTTCGAATGGGCGATCACCGAGCGGGCGGTCGCGGCCGATCGGCCGGTGCTCGGCATCTGCGGCGGCCAGCAGCTTTTGAACGTCGTGCTCGGCGGCCGCCTGATCCAGCACATCCCGGATGCGGTGCCGGATGCGCTCGCGCACGAGCAGCCCAACCCGCGCACCGAGCCCGGCCACGAGGTGCTGGTCGAGCCGGGCACGCTCCTCCATCGACTGACCGGTGCCGAGCGGCTGCCGGTCAACAGCGCCCATCACCAGGCAGCGGAGACGGTGGGGCCCGGGATCGTGGTGAGCGCGCGCGCCCCCGACGGCATCATCGAGGCGATCGAGGATCCGCGCCGGAGCTTCTGCCTGGGTGTCCAGTGGCATCCCGAATATCGGATCAGCGCCGGCGACACCGCCATCCTCGAGGGCTTCGTCGCGGCCTGCAGCACCGGCCGGGACCGGCGCGCGCGATGAGCGGCGCCGGGGCCCCG
>JANWZN010000024.1 GCA_025054575.1 Geminicoccaceae bacterium
GGCCGCGGCGGCGGCGGGACGCAGCCGGCGGACCGCGGCCAGGCTCTGGACGAGGCCGCGGGCGAGGGTCGCAAGCGCCAACGAGCGCGCGGCGAGCCCGCCCGAGGGCGAGGCCGCGGCGATCACCGTGCAATGGCGTTCGCCGCCGGCGAAGCGGGCGCCGCGCGGATCGGTCAGCAAGGCCACCGCGCGGCCGCGCCGGCGCAGCTCGGCTGCGACCGCGAGGGCCGGGAACATGTGGCCGCCCGTGCCGCCCGCGGCGATCAACAAGGGCCGGCTCATCGCCCGGGCTCCAGCCGGGCGCGGGCGCGGGTCAGCGCCAAGAGCCAACCGGTGGCGATCCCGAGCGCCAGCATCGAGGAGCCGCCATAGGAGATGAAGGGCAAGGTCATCCCCTTGGTCGGCACGAGGTTGAGGTTGACCGCCATGTTGACGAGGGCCTGCAGGCCGAACTGCGCGGCGAGGCCCACCGCGGCGATCTGGCAGAAGCGATCGGCCGCCTCGTGCGCACGCCACAGCCCGCGCAAGAGAATGGCCGCGACCAAGGCGGCGATCAGGAGGCAGGCCAGGATCCCGAACTCTTCGGCGGTGGCGGCGAAGACGAAGTCGGTGTGCGCATCGGGCAGGTTGTATTTGACGATCCCCTCGCCCGGGCCGCGGCCGAAGAGGCCGCCCGAGGCCACCGCACGCAGCGCCCGCTCGATCTGGGTGAACTCCGCAGGCGGGGCGAAATAGGCGTCGACCCGCGAGGAGACGTGCGGGAACAGCTCGTAGGCCAAGAGCGCACCGCCGATCCCGATCCCGGCCACGAGCGCGACGACGAGCCAGGGCAGCCCCGCCACGAAGAGCTGGAGGCCGAGCGTGGCGAGCACGATCGCGGCCATACCGAGATCGGGCTGCAGGAGGAGGAGGCCGATCACGATCGCGGCCAAAGCGAGGCTCGTAGCAGTCGCTGCGGGCCAGGGCCGACTCGCCGCGATCGCGGCCACGAGCACGACGAGGGCCGGTTTGACGAACTCGCTCGGTTGCAGCTGCACGCCGCCCACGCGCAGCCAGCGATGCGCGCCGTTGATCTCGGGCCCGAACAGAAGCGCCAGGACCATCAGCACGACACCGAGCGCGAACACGCCCTTGGCGAGGCGCAACACGCCCAAGGGCGCGAGCAGCGAGCAGCCGAGGATCAGAAGCGCTGCCGGGATCGCGAAGACCAGGTGGCGGAGGATGAAGTAATAGGGGTCTTTGAAGCGGAGCATGCCCACGGGCGGGCTCGCGGCGAACACGATCACCACACCCACGAGCAACAAGAGCACGAGGCCGGCCAACAAGACGCGGTCGACCGTCCACCACCAGGTGCCCAAGAGCGAGCGGTCGGTGCGCGGGAAGACGCTGCTCATGCCGAGACGGCCTCCCGCCGGCGGGCCAGGCGCTCGGCCACGAGCGCCCGGAAGACGTCGCCGCGCTCCTCGTAGCTCTTGAACTGGTCGAAGGACTTGCAGGCCGGGGCGATGAGCACGACCCCCTCGCCTCCGCGGGCCTCGGCGTCGGCGAGCGCGGCATCGAGCGCGCGCTCGAGGTTGCCGCAGCGCTCGACCGGCACGAGATCGCCGAGCTCGGCCTCGAGCGCGGCGGCCGCCTCGCCGATCAGAAAGGCCTTCACCACGGCCGAAAGGTGCGGCCGCAGCGAAGCGAAGCCGCCCGGCCCGGCTCTGCCGCCCGCGATCCAGAAGATCCGCTCGAAGGCCACGAGACTCTTGCTCGCGGCATCCGGGTTGGTGGCCTTGCTGTCGTTGACGAAGAGGAGGGCACCGCAGCGCCCGACCTCCTCCATCCGATGCGGCAGCCCGGCGAAGCTCGCCAAGCCCCGCACCGCCTCCTCGGGGGCGAGGCCCAGCGCCCGGACCGCGGCATAGGCCGCGGCGGCGTTCTGGTGGTTGTGGACGCCCTTGAGCGCGCGCAGCCCTTCCAGACGCGCGACCGGCCGCGGCTGCCCGTCGAGCGCATCGACGAGCTCCTCGCCCAACACGCCCACCCCGCGCTCGGGCACCCGGCCGACCGCGACCCGGATCGGCGTGCGGCTGGCCCGCTCGAGCTCGTCCGCCACGCTTGCGCTGATCGGATCGTCGACCCCGATCACGGCCCGATCGCCCGGCCGCTGCGGCGCGAAGATCCGCTTCTTGGCGGCCACATAGCCCTCGAGCCCGCCGTGGCGGTCGAGATGGTCGGGGGTGAGGTTGAGCCAGACCGCGACCCGACAGGCCAGGGTTTCGACCAGGTCGAGCTGGAAGGAGGACAGCTCGAGGACGAGGGTCTCGTCCTCGGGGCCGAGGACCAGATCGAAGACGGGGCGGCCGATATTGCCGGCGAGCTGGGCCGGACGGCCGGCCGCCAGCAGGAGGTGGTGGACGAGCGCGGTCGTCGTCGATTTGCCGTTGGTGCCGGTCACCCCGACGATCGGCCGTGGGCCCGCGACCGCGGCGAAGAGCTCGACGTCGCCCGTGATCGGCACGCCCAGCGCACGGGCGGCGGCCACCAGCGGATGCGGGCTCGGATGATGCAGCGGCACGCCCGGGCTCACCACGAGCGCCGCGAGCTCGGGCAGATCCTCGGCCGAGCCGGGCCAAGCACCGAGCTCGAGCGCGCGCTGGAGGGCCGCGGGATCGTCGTCCCAGGCCACGACGTCGGCGCCGCCCGCGCGCAGCGCCCGGGCCACGGCGAGGCCGCTCCTGGCGAGGCCCAAGACGCCCACGCGACGATCGCGGAACCGTTCGAGGGCGGTGCGGACGGCGGGCACGGCTGCGCTCACCGGAGCTTCAAGGTGGAGAGGCCCACGAGGGCGAGGATCACGGCGATGATCCAGAAGCGGATGACGATCGTGGGCTCTTTCCATCCTTTCTTCTCGAAGTGGTGGTGGAGCGGCGCCATCGCGAAGACTCGTTTGCCCGTGAGCTTGAAGGAGACGACCTGGACGATCACCGAGACCGCCTCGAGGACGAAGAGCCCGCCCACGATCGCGAGCACGAGTTCGTGCTTGACCGCCACGGCGATCGCCCCCAGCGCCCCGCCCGTGGCGAGCGAGCCGGTATCGCCCATGAAGACCATGGCCGGTGGTGCGTTGAACCAGAGGAAGCCC
This sequence comes from Geminicoccaceae bacterium, assembly GCA_025054575.1. GTDB lineage: Bacteria > Pseudomonadota > Alphaproteobacteria > Geminicoccales > Geminicoccaceae > JANXAZ01. Next base: position 3,131 of record JANWZN010000024.1, read on the forward strand.
AAGGAGGCGCCGATCATCGCCCCGCAGACGACGGCGAGCTCGCCCGTGCCCGGCACATAGGGAATGCCGAGATAATTCGAGAAGATGACGTTGCCGGCCAGATAGGCGATCAGCGCGAAGCAGGCGGCGGCGATCATCACCGGCACGATCGCGAGGCCGTCGAGCCCGTCGGTCAGGTTCACGGCGTTGGAAGCCCCGACCATGACGAAGGCGGCGAACAGCGGAAAGGCCATGCCCAACGGGATCAAGACGTCCTTCAAGACCGGCACGGCGATGCTGGTCGCGAGCTCGGGACGGGTCAGCCGGACGAGCACGATCGCGGCCAGAAGGCCGATCGCGACCTGGCCCAGGAGCTTCAAGCGGCCGGGCAGGCCGCCGCTCGAGCGGCGGGTCACCTTGAGGTAATCGTCGAGGAAGCCGATCCCGCCATAGCCCAGGGTCACGAGCAGCACGACCCAGACGAAGCCGTTCTTGGGATCGGCCCAGAGCAGGGTCGAGACCACCATGGCGATCAGGATCAGCACCCCACCCATGGTGGGCGTGCCCTTCTTGGTCAGAAGATGGCTCTCGGGCCCGTCGGTGCGGATCGGTTGGCCGCCCTTCTGCGTCCGCCGCAGCCAGCGAATGAGGGCCGGGCCCAGGAGGAAGGAGAGGATGAGCGCGGTCATCACCGCGCCGCCCGTGCGGAAGGTGATGTAGCGGAAGAGGTTGAAGCCCGGCACGGTGGGTGCCAGCGGATAGAGCAGCTCCAGCAACATGCTCAGCCCGCCCCCGCCCGCTCGAGCGCCTCGACGATCCGCGCCATCCGGCTCCCCAACGATCCCTTGACCAGAACGACGTCGCCCGGGCGCAGCGCTTCCACCACGAGCGGTGCCAGTGCTGCGGAATCGGGCGCGTGCGCGCCGCGCAGCGCCGCCGGCAGGCGCGCGGCCAGATGCGCCATCAACGGGCCACAGGTGAAGACCCGTGCCACCCCGGCCGCCTCGAGCGGTGCCGCAAGCGCGGCGTGCATCGCGGGGCCGCCCTCGCCCAGCTCGAGCATGTCGCCGAGCACGGCGAGCCGCCGCCCGGGCTGCAGGCCCAACAAGGCGATCGCGGCTTCCATCGAGGCCGGGTTGGCGTTGTAGCTCTCGTCGAGCAGCAGGACGGAGCCGCCCGGCACGGGCAGCCGGCGCTGGCGGCCGCGCCCCGAAGGCGGGGCGAAATCCGAAAGATCGGCCGCGGCGCGCTCGACATCGCCGCCCAGCGCCTCGACCGCGGCCAGCACCGCGAGCGCGTTGGCGGCCCAGTGCCGGCCCGCGGCGCCGATCGCGAAGCGCAGCCGCCGGCCGCGGCAGAGGGCCTCGACCTCGCTGCGTTCGGGGGCGAGGCGGGCCTCGAGCAGACGCCAATCGGCCGAGGCCGCGGCGCCGAAGGTGAGGATCGTGCCGACCTCGGCGCGGCGGGCTGCTTCCAGCAAGATCGGCAGCTGCGGGCTGTCGGCCGGCAAGACCGCGGTGCCGCCGGGCTCGAGGCCTTCGAGGATCTCGGCCTTGGCGCGCGCGATGCCGTCGATCCCGTCCGCGAAATTGCCGATGTGGGCGGGTGCGATCGCGGTGATCACCGCGACCCGCGGTCGGACCATCGGCACGAGGGCGCGGATCTCGCCCGCATGGTTCATGCCGATCTCGACCACCGCCCAGGGCACGGCAGGCGGCAGGCGGGCCAGGGTCAAGGGCACGCCCCAGTGGTTGTTGTGGCTCGCGACACTGGCGTGGCAGCCTCCCTGGCGATCGAGCAGGTGGCGCAGCGCCTCTTTGGTCCCGGTCTTGCCGACCGAGCCCGTGACCGCGACGACGCGGGCGGCCGAGCGCGCCCGCCCGGCCCGGCCGAGGGCCGCGAGCCCGTCTTGCGTGTCGCGCACCCGCAGAAGCGGGGCGTCGGCTGCGAGCCCCGGGGGCTCGTGGTCGACCATGGCGGCGGCGGCACCCGCGGCCAAGGCCGCGGCCACGAAGGCGTGGCCGTCCTGCCGCGGGCCGCGGAGCGCCACGAACAGATCGCCTTCGGCCGTGGTCCGGCTGTCGATCGACACCCCGCTCGCCGCCCAATCGCCGCGGGCCTCGCCGCCGGTCGCGCGGGCGGCATCGCGGGCGGTCCACAAAGGCGCGCTCACGAGCGAGCTCCGAGGAGTTCGCGGACCACCGCCGCATCGTCGAAGGGCAGCACGGCATCGCCCACGAGCTGGTAGGTCTCGTGGCCCTTGCCGGCGATCAACAGCACGTCGCCCGGCCCGAGGCCCGCGAGGGCGGCTTCGATCGCGGCCCGGCGATCGCCGATCTCGACCGCGCCCGGGCAGGCCTCGAGGATCGCGCGGCGGATCAGGGCCGGATCCTCGCTCCTCGGATTGTCGTCGGTGACGATCACGGCATCCGCGCACTCGGCTGCGATCGCGCCCATGAGCGGGCGCTTGCCGGCGTCGCGATCGCCGCCGCAGCCGAACACGACATGGAGCCGGCCGGCGCAGTGCGGCCGAAGCGCGTCGAGTGCGGCCCGCAGCGCCTCGGGCTTGTGGGCGTAGTCGACATAGACGGCGGCCCCGCGGGGATGGTCGGCCACGTGCTGCATCCGCCCGGGTGCCCCCTCGAGGACGGCCAGATGCGCGGCCGCGGCCTCGGGCGATTCGCCCGTGGCGACGACCAGGGCCAGGGCCGCCAACAGGTTTCGGGCCTGGAAGGCGCCCACGAGGCGGCTCTCGACGACGACCTCGCGGCCGTCGAGCGCGAGCTGGAGGCGCTGGCCCCATGCGTGCGGGGTCTGGGCCACGAGCCGGAAGCGGCGCGCGCGCGTCCCGTAGTCGAGGAGTACGAGCCCGCGCTCGCGCGCGATCGACGCGATCGCCTCGGCCTCGGGGAGGTCGGCGTCGACCACGGCCGTGGCCCCTTGCGGCAAGAGCTCGGCGAAGAGCCGCAGCTTGGCCGCGCGATAGGCCTCCATCGTGCCGTGATAGTCGAGATGGTCGCGGGAGAGGTTGGTGAAGGCGGCGGCCGCGAAGCGGACACCCTCGACCCGGCGCTGGTCGAGGGCGTGGCTCGAGACCTCCATCGCGACCCGGTCGACGCGCTCGCGGGCGAGTTCGGCGAGCGTGCGGTGCAGCTCGATCGGGTCCGGGGTTGTGAGCGCCCCGGGCCGGCTGCCCTCGGGCCCGACGAGCCCGAGCGTGCCGAGGCTCGCCGCCCGGTGGCCGAGCCGCTGCCAGAGCTGGCGGGTGAAGCCCACGACCGAGCTCTTGCCGCTGGTCCCGGTGACCCCAACGACGACGGCCGGCTGATCGCCGAAGAAGCGGGCCGCGATCCGGGCGAGCGCCGCCCTGGGGTCGGCCGCCACCAGCACCGGCACGGGCCAGGCGCGCTCGAGCAGGCGCGCGTCGCCCAGGATCGCCACCGCCCCGGCGGCGAGGGCCGCGTCGACGAAGGCGAGCCCGTCGGTGCGGCTGCCGGGCAGGGCCGCGAACAGATCGCCCGGCCGCACCCGGCGCGAATCGAGGGCGAGCCCGCTCACCGCGCGGTCCGCGCCCACGAGGCGGGCGGTCTCAGGGGCGAGCGTCGAGAGCCGCAAGGCGGGTCTCCGAAGCGAGCGCGGCCGTGGCCTTCAAGGCCTGGAGCCGTTCGCGATAGCGCGCCTCGACCGCGGGGTCGGAGGGACGCACGCCCAGAAGCGGGCCGATGCGGGCGGTGATCGCGGCCACGACCGGGGCCGCCACCTGGCCGCCGTAGCGGGTGCCGCCGGAGGCCGCGCTCGCTTTCGGCTCGTCGACGACGACGAGCACGAGATAGCGCGGATCGTCGAGCGGGAAGACGCCCACGAAGGAGGCGAGCACGGCACCTTTGCGATAGCCGCCGCGACCGGCCTTGTCGGCGGTGCCGGTCTTGCCGCCCACGAGATAGCCGGGCACGGCGGCTTTCTTGGCGGTGCCGTCGGCGACCGTGAGCCACATCATCCAGCGCAGCTCCTCGACCGTGCGTCGACTGGCGATCCGCGGGCCCGGGGCCGGCGCGCTGCCCTCGGGGTATTTCAGGAGCGTGGCGCGGACGAGCGTGCCGTCGCCCGCGAGCGAGGCCACGGCCTCGGCGAAGCGGAGCGGCGAGACGGCGATGCCGTGGCCGAAGGAGACGGTGGCGGTGACGACGTCGGGCCAGTTCCGCTGCAGCTGCGGGCGGGCGACCTCGAGCAGCTCGATCGGCGCGCGCTCGAAGAGGCCGAGGCGGCCGAGCATGCTCTTCAAGGGCTCGGCGCCGCCGGCTGCGAACACCGCGAGCGCCGTGCCGATGTTGGAGGAGTGGGAGAAGATCTCGGCCACACTGTAGGGCCGGCGGGCGCGATGGACGTCGCGGATGCGGTGGCGGCCGATCTTGAGCGCGGGCGGGATCTCGAAGCGCTGGAGGGGGCGGACCTTGCCGCTGTCCAGCGCGGCTGCGAGCGAGAGGACCTTGAAGACCGAGCCCAACTCGTAGGTGCCGCCGGTGCAGCGGTTCTTGCGCTGCTCGGCGCGGGCGCGAGCGGCGAGGTTGGGATCGAAGTCGGGCAGGCTCACGAGCGCCAGGAGCTCGCCCGTGCGGATGTCGAGCACGAGGCCGCAGGCGCCGATCGGGCGGAATTCGCGAGCGGCGCGCGCGAGCTCGTCGCGCACGACCTCCTGGATGCGCAGATCGATGCTCAAGGCGACCCGGCCGAGCCCGCGCAGGCCGCTCGCGCGCCCGTGATCGAGGGCGTGCTCGAAGCCGGCGAGGCCTTTGTTGTCGACGTCGACGAAGCCCAAGAGATGACCCGCGGAAGCACCTTTGGGGTAGACCCGGTGCTCGGCGTGGCGGACCAGGATCCCGGGCAGGCCGGCCTCGAGCACCGCGCGCTGGACCTGCGGGGTCACCCGGTGGTCGACCCAGGCGAAGCGGCGGCCGGCCGCCTTGGCCTGGGCGAGCCGGCGCTCGAGCGATTCGGCGTCGAGTCCGGGGACGATCCGGGCGAGCCGCTCGGCGGTCCGCTTCGGATCGGCCACGAGCGTCGGATCGGCGGCGAGCGAGGGGACCCGCAGATCGGTCGCCAAGAGCTCGCCGCGGCGGTCGACCAGATCGGGGCGGCGGCGGGCGGGCTCCTCTGGTACGCGCGCCGGGGCCGCGACTTCGACCGCGGGCTCGTCCGGGGCGAGGTGGAGGAGGCGGAAGCCCAGGCCCGCGAACAGGAGCGCGAACAGCCCGGCCACGAGCTTGAGCCGGAAGCGGCCGCGCCGCAGCGCCGGATCGGGGGCGGCCAGTGCCAGGTCGAGGCGGTCGCCGATCACCGCCGCCCGGCCCCGAGAAGCGGCGCGGACGCCGGCTTGAAGCGCAGCTCGATCGCCGTGCCGTCGCCGAGATCGACGGTCAAGGCGCGGCCGGCGAACTCGAGATGGGTGGCATCGGGCAGATCCTCGACCCGCACGAAGCGGTCGACCCGAGCGGGAACGAGGCCGAGCCGGCCGGCATGGCCGGTGATCCGCTCCGGCCGGGTGCGCCAGGCCCAGTCGGCAGCGAGCGTGCGGATCCGCCAGCGCTCCTCCTCGATCGCCCGGCGGACGGCCTGGAGTTCGCGCTCGCGCTCGCGGACCACGAACTTGAGCTGGAAGACCGCGGTCGCGGTGACGAGCGCGGCTGCCGCGAGTGCCAGGGCGGGTTTGAGGCTCACGCCGCCCTCCGCAACCGGCCCGCGCCCTCGCTCTCCTCCTCCGCCGGCGCCTCGGTGCGGATCGCGACCCGCAGCCGGGCCGAGCGGGCGCGCGGGTTGCGGGCGAGCTCCTCGGCGGAGGGCCGGACGATCCCGCGCTCCTGCCACACCAGCCGCGGCGCCGGCTCGCGCGCGGGCGCCGGCCGATGGCGCGAGCGCGCGACGCGACGGCCGCCGTCGCTCTCGACCCAGTGCTTGACCAGCCGATCCTCGCCCGAGTGGAAGGAGACGATCGCGAGCCGGCCGCCCGGGGCCAGCACCCGCACCGAGGCCGCCAAGAGCCGCTCGAGCTCGCCCTGTTCGTCGTTGACGGCCATGCGCAGCGCCTGGAAGACGCGCGTGGCGGGATCGTGGTGCGCGCGCGCGGCGCGCGGGCCCTTGACCGCGGCCACGAGGGCTCGGAGCTCGCCCGTGCGCACAAGCGGCGCCCGCGCCCGCCGCTTCACGATCGCGCGCGCGATCCGCCGGGCATCGGGCTCGTCGCCCAGGCGCGCGAAGAGGTCGGCCAAGGCCCGCTCGTCGAGCCGGGCCAAGAGATCGGCCGCGGTCGGGCCGACCCCGTCCATGCGCATGTCGAGAGGACCGTCGGCCTGGAAGGAGAAGCCGCGGGAAGGATCCTCGAGCTGGTCGGAGGAGAGGCCGAGATCGGCCACGATGCCGTCGACCCGCGCGATCCCCGCCTCGGCCAAGAGCCGCTCGAGATCGCCGAAGCGGCCCTCGAGGACGAGAAGGCGCGGCTCGCTCGCGGCGAGCGCCCTGGCCCGGGCGACGGCGGCGGGATCGCGGTCGATCGCGACGAGCCGGGCGATCGGCCGGGCGAGCAGCGCACGGGCGTAGCCGCCGCCGCCGAAGGTGGCGTCGACCAGGGTAGCACCGGCCCGCGGGGCGAGTGCCGTCACGACCTCCTCGAGGAGGACCGGGAGGTGCCGCGTGTCGGTGGAAAACAGGTTATCCACAGGGCTCACCCGCGAATCACGCGAGACGGCCCGGCCGAGCAACGTCGAACGCGGGGTGTGCCCGGCCGGGCCCTTGGCGACGCAGGTCCGATCAAGTCTTCAGGGCACGTCTCGGCCGCAGCCCTCGACGAGCGAGCAGGATGCGCCCGAGTCGCGGCGGAGAGGATTGCAACAACTGCGGGAAAGGTCAAGCGGATGAATCGGCCCTCGGTTGAGAACCGGCGAAGTTCGAACTTCGCGCGCTCGCTCACGCCGACCTCGGGACTTTCGAGTTCGATCCGAACGTGACCCGATTACTTCCCGGGCAAGAGGTGAACGTATCGGGTGCACGATCTTCAGCTCAAGGTAACGAAGCCGGCATCGAGGGTCAAGCCGCCTGCACCGACGCGCGCAAGTGACTGTCAAGGCGAGACGATCGCTCGTCGAACGATTCTGTGGACAAGTGCGGGAAAAACGCCGCGCTCGCGCGGTGATGCGCAACCGCCGCTTCCGTCGTGCGACGCCCGGGCGGCCCCCGAGGCAGCGGCGCGAGGCGGCCTGTAAGCCGGGTTCTGTGCCCCGGGCCTGGGCCCGGGCGATGGCCATTCCTCTGGGACGCCCGTCGCCGGGCGCCTCGCGCGACCCACCCGGGCGACCGGCCGGGAACCGGCCGCGCGCCGGCCGCAGCCGACGCTGTCGCCCCTACTCGGTCTTGCTCCCGGTGGGGTTTGCCGTGCCGCCCCCGTCGCCGGGGGCGCGGTGCGCTCTTACCGCACCGTTTCACCCTCACCCGCAGACGATCGCTCGTCCCGGCGGGCGGTCTGTTCTCTGTGGCACTCTCCCTGGGGTCGCCCCCGCCGGGTATTACCCGGCACCGTGTTCCCGTGGAGCCCGGACTTTCCTCCCCCGAGCATGCTCGGGAGCGGCCATCCGGCCGCCTCGCGCCGCCCCTTTCAGATGCTGCCGCGGCCGCCGTTCGACAAGACCGCGACCTCCTCGAGCAGGCCCATTGTCTCGGCGTCGAGCCGGCCGTCGACCCGCCAGGGCCGGAACCGGCGCTGGAAGGCGGCCAGCGCCCGCTGGCGGCTGCCGGCATCGCCGGGCGGGCGGTAGCCGATCGCGACCAGGGCGCGCTCGGCTTCGGCCGGGTCGGGCGGGCGCGCCCTGGCGCGCCCCGGCCAGAGTGCCAAGCCCGCGCGGGCGAGCCGCTCCCAAGGAAAGCGCTCGCCCGGATCGAGCTTGCGCTCGTAGGCGACGTCACTGTGGCCGAGCAGGCGCGCGGGCGGGATCGGCCAGCGGGCGAGGATCGCCCGCAAGAGTGCCATCAGGGCTGCGAGCTGCGGCTCGGGAAAGGGGGCGAGGCCGTGGGCGTGGCCGGGATTGACGAGCTCGATGCCGATCGAGCGGTCGTTGAGCCGCTCGGCCCCGGCCCAATAGCTGCGCCCGGCGTGCCAGGCGCGCTCGTCTTCGGGCACGAGGCGCAGGATCCGGCCGTCGCGTTCGATCAGGTAGTGCGCGCTCACTTCCGCTGCCGGATCGCACAGCCGCGCGAGGGCCGCGGCGCCGCTCGCCATGCCGGTATAGTGCAGGACGATCGTGTCGATCGGCGCGCCTTCCGGCCGGGCGTCCCGGTTGGGCGAGGCGCGCTCCTCGACCGGCGGAAGGGCCTGCACCGCGCGGCCGGGTCCCGAGCTCCTCTGGCTCAGAACCGATCGAGCAGGCGCTTGTAGTAGTCGAGCTCGAGCGGCGGCCGATGGCGCTCGCCCGAGCGCCGATAGAGCTCCTCCAGGACCTCGCGGGCGCGGCCGAGATCGGCCTCTTCGGGCACGAGCTCGCCGCGCGGATCCCAGCCGCCGTCGTTGAACTGCGAGCGACCCAGGGGGTCGCGGCCGCGGCGGCCCTGCGCCAAGGGCTCGCGGCCCGGGCCCGGGCCCTGATCCTGGCCCATCTGCTGCTGCATCTGCTCGAGCATGGCCTGGCCGCCCTGCTGCAAGAGATCGAGGGCCTGGGCCTGGTCGGGCGCGGCGCGGCCGGGCTCGCCCTGGCCGAGCGCGTCGCGGGCGCCGCGCATGGCGAGCTCGGCCTGGCCGAGTTCGCGCGGGATCGGCATGCCCTGCTCGCCCATCCGCCGCATGAGCTCGCCCAGCGCCCGGCGCAGGCCCTCCTGCTCGGCGGCGGCGCGACCGGGCGAATCGGGCAGCGCGTTCTCGGCCTCGCCACCCTCCATGGGCTGACCCTGGCCGGGCTGCTGCCCGCGCTGACCCTGCTGGCCGCGTTGGCCCGGCTGGCGCTGCCCGCGCTGGCCCTGTTGGCCCTGCTGGCCCTGGCGGCCCTGCTGACCTTGCATCTGCTGTTGCTGGCGCTGCTCGTCGCCGAGGGCGCCCTGCTGCATGCGGTGGCTGCGGTCCAACAGGTTGCGCTGCAGCTCGATCATCTTCTGCAGGTCCGACAGCGCCTTCTGCTCGGGCGAGCGCTGCTGTTGGCCGCGCGCGACCTGGAGGTTCTCGAGCATCTCGCGCAGCTGCTGCAGCATCTGCTTGGCGGCCTCGCGCTGGCCCGAGCGCATCAGCTCGCGGGCCCGATCCAGCATCCGCTGGAGATCCTGGCGGTCGACCAGTTGCGAGGGATCGACGGGCTGCATCGGCTGCGGCTGCTGCTGCGCCTGCGGGTCCTGCATCTCGGCCAGGGCCTGGCGGGCGAGCTCCTCGAGGAAGCGGTCGAGGGCTTCTTGCAGCTCGGCCATGAGCTGCTCGAGCTCGCGGTCGCTCGCCTGCTCCGCGAGCGCCTGCTCGAGCCGCTGCTGCAGGGCCCGCAGCTCGCGCTCGGCCTGCGAGAGCGCCCCCTCCTCGATGAAGAGCGCGATCTCCCACAAGAGATCGGCCGCCGCCCGGCGCAGCTCCTTGGTCTCGGCGTCGCGGGTGCGGATCGCCGCGACCCGCAGGCTCAACGGTACGGTGACGCCGATCGCCATGGCCGGCCGGGTCTCGGCGAGCGCGGCGAGGCGGCCGGCGATCTGCTCGCGCTCGCCGGGGCGGGCGACGAGTGCTTTGCGCTGCTCGATCACCGCACGGGCGAGCGGGTTCTTGAACTGCCGCTCGGGCAGGACGAAGCGCAACGGGCCGCTGCGCCCCTCCTGGCCGATCGAATCGATCGCCACGAGCCGCATCTCGACCTCGAGCCCGGCGAAGGGGTGGGCCAAGAGGTCGCTGTAGGCGGCCGAGGCGAGCTTGCCGGGCCGGGGCTGGACCTTGGCGAGCGGCAGCCGCTCGGATTCGTCGAGCAGCGTCGTCGTGGCGAGCTCGATGCCGATCTCGCCCACGCCGTAATCGTCCTCGGCTTCGAAGGCGATCCGCAGCACGCCGCGATGGGTGACCTTGGGCTCTTCCACGAAGGCCACCTTCGGTGCCGCGTCGGGGATCACCTCGAGCGACCAGGCGGCGATCTCCTCGCCGCTCGGCGCCAGGATCGCGAGCCGGCCGCTGGCATCGAGCCGGCCGCGCGCTTCGGCACTGCCGGCCCCGAGATCGGCGAAGGCCACGGGCTCTTCGCTCCCCGGCAGGACGAGCCGTGCCGCGGTCGGCTCGGCACCGGGCGGGAGATGGTGGAGCTGGCCCAGGACCTCGCTGCCGGCCGGTACGACGAGGCGGGTCTCGCGCGCGGTCTGCTCGGCTCCAAGGGGCGCCTTGCGGGTATAGGCGGGCGGCGTGATCCAGAGGCCGGCTGTCACCACGGGCGGCGGCACGGCCTCGGCCGTGGCGGGGCTGAAGGCGGCGAGCAGGCGCGCGCCGTATTCGCCGCGGGCGTCGACGAGCGCCACGACCAGGAGCAGCAGGAGGGCGGCGCGCAGCGCCCAGGGATCGCGCTCGGGCAGAGCCGAGCGCGGCGGGTGCAGCTCGAGCTTGCCGACGAGCCGGGCGAGCCGCGCCCGATGCGCCTGCCAGAGCGCGCGGGTGGCGGGGTCGGCGACGTCCTCGGGGAGGCGATCGTCGAGCGAGCGCAGCGCCCGGTGCGGGATCGCGCTGTCGGTCTCGAGCCGGGCGAGCCCCTCTTCCTCGCCCGGCAGCCGCAGCACGCGGCGGGCGCGCCAGAGGGCGAGGCCCAGGCCCAGCGCGAAGGCGACGAGGCCCAAAACGTGCAAAAGGGCGGGCAGCCGCTGCCAGAGATCGAGCAGGCTCACCGTCGCGAACAGCACCACCACCGCGACAGCGGGCCAGATCGCGGGCCAGATCCGCTCGATCGCGACGACCAGCCGAGCGAGCGCGAGCCGCAGGCGGAAGTCGGGCCGGCTCCTCGGGTCGTCGTTCATGCTCGTCTCCCGTTTTCGCGCTACCGCCCGGGCTCCTCGAGCCAGGCCGGGATCTCCTCGTTCGCCATCTGCTCTTCGGGCTCGCGGCGCCGGCGGATCACCGCCCAGCGCGCACCGTCGACCAGCACCTCCGCGGGCGACGGCCGCGAGTTGTAGTCCGATGCCATCACCATGCCATAAGCGCCGGCGGTACGGAACGCCAGAAGATCGCCGGGTCGCAGTCGCGGCAGTCGGTAGTCGCGACCGAAGATGTCGGAAGATTCACAGATCGGCCCGACCACGTCCATCTCGAGGAGCTCGTCCTCCGGGCGCGGCGCGCGCAAGGGCGCGATCGCGTGGCGGGCACCGTACATGGCCGGCCGGACGAGCGCGTTCATCCCGGCATCGAGCACGAGGAAGCGGCGGCTGCCGGTTTCTTTGAGATAGATCACCGACGCCACGAGCACCCCGGCCTCGGCCACGAGGAAGCGGCCGGGCTCGAGGACGAGCTCGAGCTCGAGCCCGGCGGTCGCCCGGCGGACGAGCTCGGCGAAGGCGCGCACGTCCGCAGGCCCCTCCTCGCCGTAGCGCACGCCGAGCCCGCCGCCCAGATCGAGCCGGCGGATCGGCAGGCCGCGCGCGCGCAGGCCGCGGACCAGCTCGACCGCCCGGGCATAGGCCCGCTCGAAGGGGGCGAGATCGAGGATCTGCGAGCCGATGTGGAGATGCACGCCCACGGGCTCGACCCCGGGCAGCGAGGCGGCCTTCTCGTAGAGCGCGGGGGCATCGGCGAGGTCGATGCCGAACTTGTCGTGGCGGCGGCCGGTCGCGATCTTCTCGTGGGTGGCGGCGGCGACGTCGGGATTGACGCGCAGCGCGATCGGCGCGGTGCGGCCCGTGCTCGAGGCGATCGCGGCGATCCGCTCGAGTTCTTCCGCACTCTCGACGTTGAGCTGCAGGATCCCTTCCTCGAGGGCGAGGCGGATCTCCTGGTCGGTCTTGGCGACGCCCGCGAAGACGATCTTGCTGGCCGGCACGCCCGCCCGGCGGGCGCGCAGGATCTCGCCCGCGGAGACGGTGTCGGCGCCGGCGCCGAGGGCTGCGAGGGTGCGGATGACGGCGAGATTGTGGTTGGCCTTCAAGGCGTAGCAGACGAGCGGCGGGTGCGGCCCGAAGGCACGGGCGAGCGCCCGATAGCGCGCGCGGATCGCATTCGCGCTGTAGACGTAGAGCGGGGTGCCGAGCCGGCGGGCGAGGGCCGAAAGGGCGATCTCCTCGCAGCAGAGCTCGCCGTCGCGATAGCAAAAGGCCTCGTCCACCCGACCTCCGAACCCCCGCCCCAAGCGCGCTAGCACGCGGCGCGCGGCGGCGGAAGGCGACCCGTCGGCGGGTTGGTGAGCGAGCGCGGAAAGGGGCGCGACAACATCGCCCTCGACCGCCGCGGCCAGGGTGTGTTGCACCGCGTTCGAGCTGGATTTTTCGGGGGGAGATTTGTCGATGCGGCGCACCTCGCGACACCCGAGCATGCTCGGGATCCTCGCGCTCTCGCTGCTGCTCGCCGCCTGCGCCGAGACGGCCGGCAGCGTCCGGCCGCTCGGGCCCGAGCCGGCGACGGTCGAGCTCGCAGGTTATCGTAAGCTCGTGCTCGCGACCTCGGCCTCGCCCGCGGTGGCGCTCACCGAGGACGATCTACAGCGGATTTCCCGGCTGATCCTGACCAAGCTCCACGAGCAGGCGCCGGGCCGGTTCGAATCGTTCGACGTGCGGGTGTCGCCTAGCATCGTCGTGGGAGCCGTGCGGCCCAGCGAGCCGCAGGCGGGGGCCGGTGCGGCCGAACCCGGTCTGCTCGGCGCCGAGCTCGCGATCACCCGCTACGAACGCGGCAGCGCGTTCGCGCGGATGATGCTGGCCGGGCTCGGCCAGATCCACATCGACGGCGAGCTCGCCCTCGTCGACCGGGCGAGCGGCCGCGAGCTCGCGCGCAAGATCGTGAGCAAGACCTTCGCCTGGGGCGGGCTCTACGGCGGGTTGACGGACATCCGAGACGTCGAGGAGGGCTTCGCCGCGGCGGTCGCCAGCGCCATTCTCGGCAGGTGACGGGAGGCGGAAGCGGCCCTCGGTAGCGAGGAGGTCGGGGGCGCGCGGGGCGCGGCCCCGAGCCTCTGGTGCGCCCGACAGGATTCGAACCTGTGACCCCGGGATTAGGAATCCCGTGCTCTATCCTGCTGAGCTACGGGCGCACGCCGTGGCACTATAGGGGCCGGAGGCGACGAGCGCAAAGGAGCGGGGCGGCGCCATGGACCGGGCGAGGATGTGGGCGCGGCGGCAGCTGCTCGAGGCGGCAGCTCCGCTCGCCGCGGCGGCCCTCCTCCCGCTGCACGCGCGCGCCGCACGAGCCGATGCGCTCGCCGTCGCGGCGGTCGAGGGGCCGGACCGACTGCGGCTCGAGGACGGCCGCATCGCCCGCCTGTTGGGCTATGTGGTGCCGGGCGATCTCTCGCCCGCACCTCCCGCCCTCTCCTTCGTCGAGCCCGTGCGAAGGCGGCTCGCTTCGCTGGTCGAGGCGGGCGGGCTCGCGCTCGAGGTGGTGGGCGTCGACCGCTACGAGCGGGTCGAGGTCGTAGCACGCAGCGCCGAGGGCCGGCTCGTTGCGGCCGTGCTGGTCGAGGAGGGGCTCGCCTGGGCCTGGGCCGACGGGCTGCCGCTCACGATCGGCCGCGCGCTCCTCGAAGCCGAAGGCCGGGCCAGGGCGGCCGGCCGTGGTCTCTGGGCTCTGCCCTCGCTCGCCGAGCAGGAGGCGCGCGGCATCGCGGCCGAGCCCGTGCGCTTCGTGGTCGCGGTCGGCACGGTCGCGCGCATCGGCCGCGGCGAGCGCTTCCTCTATCTCGATCTGGGGCCGGACCGGCGGGGTGATCTGTCGGTGCGGATCCCGACCGGGGCGCTTTCCGCCTTCCGCAAGGCCGGGCTGCGCCCCGATCGGCTCGAGGGGCGCAGGCTGCGGGTCCGCGGCTGGCTCTTCGCCGCCCGTGGTCCCATGATCGAGACCGAGGATCCGCTCTCGATCGAGGTGCTCGGATGACCGCTCGGACCGCGCTTTCGGCCCTGGCGCTCGCGGGCCTGCTGCTGGCCGGTGCCTGCACGCAGGTGCGCAACCCGGCCACGGGCGAGCTGCAATACACCTCGATGAGCCCGCAGGACGAGATCCGGATCGGCCGGCAGGAACACCCCAAGGTCCTGGCCGAGTTCGGCGGCGAGGCCAAGGAGGCGCGGGCGCGGGAATATGTCCAAGAGATCGGGCAGAAGGTGAAGGCGGTCTCGGAACTCGCCCAGCAGCCCTTCACCTTCACGCTCCTCGACAGCGACATGGTCAACGCCTTCGCGCTCCCGGGCGGCTACGTCTACGTCACCCGCGGGCTCCTGGCGTTGGCCGACGACGAGGCCGAGCTCGCGGGCGTGCTCGGCCACGAGATCGGCCACGTCACCGCGCGGCACACCGCGCAGCGCTACGACCGGGCGATGCTCGCCCAGCTCGGGGCGCTCGCGGCGACGATCGCGGGCGGGCTGCTCGCGGGCGAGGCGGGTGCCGAGCTCGGCCAGCAGCTGGGCGGCACCCTGGCCGTGGCCTATGTCCAGGGCTTCTCGCGCGAGCAGGAGCTCGAGGCCGATCGGCTCGGCGTCCGCTATCTCGCCCGTGCCGGCTACGATCCCATGGCGATGGCGAGCTTCCTCGACGCGCTCGAGGCCGAGGGCCGGCTGCGGGCACGCCTCGAGGGGCAGAAGGACACGGTGCCGGACTGGCTCCGGAGCCATCCGCGCACCAAGGAGCGGATCCAGGAGGCGGCGGCCGCGGCGGCGAGCAAGGAGGGCGGGGCGCGCGAGCGCGAGCGGTTCCTCTCGGCGATCGACGGGATGAGCTTCGGCGAGAGCCCGGCGCAGGGCTTCGTGCGCGGCACCCGCTTCCTCCACCCCGAGCTCGACATCCGCTTCGAAGCACCGCCCGGCTTCACGCTGATCAACCGCCCGAACGCGGTGCTCGGCCGCACGAGCGACGGCCGCTACCTGCAGTTCGACCTGGGCGAGGCGCAGCGCAGCGTCGACCCCGTGGGCTATCTGCAGGGCGAGTGGGTCGCGAGGCAGCGACTCGAGCGGGTCCGCGCGATCACCACCGAAGACGGCCGACGCGGTGCGCTGGGCCTCGGCCGGGTCAATTTCCGCAACAAGCCCGCGGCGGCGATGTTCGCGGTGGTCGAGAGCGGCCGGCCGCGGCAGTTCTATCGGTTCGTGTTGTTGCGCGAGGGCGGGCTGTCGGCGGCCGACCTCGCGGCCTACGAGGCGACGGTGCGCAGCCTGCGCCGGCTCGATGCCGCCGACCGGGCCGAGGCGCGGCCCTATCGGATCCGCATCCACACCGTGCGCCCCGGCGAGACCGAGGCGAGCCTCGCCGCGCGGATGGCGATCCCGAACGGGGCCGCCTGGTTCGCCGTGTTGAACGATACGGCGCGGCGCCCGGTGCGGCCGGGCGAGAAGGTCAAGCTCGTGGTGCGGGAGTGACGCAGGGACTCGCGGCGCGGGCGGCTCCGGCCTAGGTTCGCGCCCGCCGAGGAACCGACCGGTCGGGGGGAGCGAGGGGGATGGCACGGCTCGATGTGCTGAGCGGGGCGTTCGACAACGCGCGCGAGCCCTTGCGGGGTCTGAGGCGCACGGAGATCACGTCGGTGACGCCGACCGAAGTCGTGGCCACGCGCGGCCCCTCGGTCTTCACCATCACCGGCACGGGCTTCGTGCAGAACCCGCAAGGCGAGTTCGTCGCCGGCACCGTGACCGGGATCGCCGAGCGCAATCGCGGGGTGCTGCTCTACACCCTGACCGAGCTCGACGTGCCGGCGGCCGACCTGCAGCGCTTCGTCGTCCGCAACCGGGTCAAGGACTTCCTCGATGCGGTCTACGGCGACGAGGACGTCCTCAACGGCGGCACCGGCAACGACCGGCTCGCGGGCTTCGCGGGCGAGGACGAGCTCAACGGCAATGCCGGCAACGACACGCTCGAAGGCGGCGACGGCGACGACCGGCTCGACGGCGGGACGGGTGTGGATCGGATGAGCGGCGGAGCGGGGAACGACACCTATCTCGTCGACAACGCTCGCGACCGCGTGAGCGAGGCGCGCGGCGGCGGCACCGACACGGTCGAGGCGAGCACGAGCTTCACGATCCCGCAGAACGTCGAGGTGCTGCGGCTCACCGGCACGGCCGCGCTCGATGCCACCGGCTCGAACGGTGCCGAGCGGCTCGAAGGCAATAGCGGCGCCAACACGCTCGACGGCCGCGGCGGCAACGACGTGCTCGCCGGCGGTGGCGGGGCGGATACGCTGTTGGGCGGGCGCGGGGCCGACCGGTTCGTGATCGACTCGCTCGCGGGCGGGGTCGACACGATCCGCGACTTCCGCACGCGCGAGGGCGACGTGCTCGACCTCTCCGAGCTGATCACGAGCTTCGACGGGACGCCCGCCAACCACGTCCGCCTCTCGGGCTCGGGCGGGGTGGTCCAGGTCGAGGTCGACACGGACGGCGGCGGCAACAGCTTCACGCCGGCGGTCACGGTGCGCGGCGACATCGGCCTCGACGTCAACAGCCTGGTCGCCGCCGGGACGATCGTCCTCACCTGAGGGAAGACGGCTCGAGCTCGCCCACGGCCGCGGCGACCGCCTCGGCGATCGCGCGCGTGCCGTCGCTGCCGCCCTGCTCCACCGGGCGGATGCGGCCATGGGCGAAGACCCGCTCGACCGCCGCCTCGACCAGCCGGGCGGCCGTCCGGCAGGACTCGAGTCCGCGGCGCGTGCCGAGCCAGTCGAGCATCATGGCGGCGGAGAGGATCATGGCCGTCGGGTTGGCGATGCCTTGGCCGGCGATGTCGGGGGCGCTGCCGTGGGCGGGCTGGAAGAGCCCCTTGCCCTCGCCGAGATCGGCTGTGGGCGCGAAGCCCATGCCGCCCACGAGGCCGGCGCCGAGGTCGGAGAGGATGTCGCCCATCAGATTCTCGGTGACCAGCACGTCGAGATCCCAGGGGCGGCGGACCAGGTCGAGCGCGGTCGCGTCGACATAGCGACAGCCGGCCTCGATGTCGGGACAGCGGGCCGCCCGCTCGAGGAAGATCGAGCGGAAGAAGGCCATCGAGCCCAAGACGTTGGCCTTGTCGACGAGATCGACGCGGGCGCGGCCGCGGCGGGCCTTGCGCTCGCGGGCGAGGGCGAAGGCCGCATCGAACAGCCGCTCGCTCGCCGCGCGGGTGACGACGAGCCGGTCCTCGGCCCGCTCGGCCGAGACGAGCCCGCGGCCGCGCTCGGCGAACAGCCCCTCGGTCTGCTCGCGCAGGATCACGAGGTCGATCAGCCGGGCGCGCGGGTCGGCGAGCGGGGAGGCCACGCCCGGGAGGAGGCGGGCCGGGCGGATGCCGGCGAAGAGGCCGAGCCGTTCGCGCAGATCCAGCTGCGGGGCGATCTCGCGACCGTCCGGCAGGCGGACATCGGGCAGCCCCATGGCCCCGAAGAGGATGGCGTCGGCCGCAGCGGCACGGGCGAAGACCGCCTCGCTCATGGCGACCCCGCTGCGCCGATAGGCCTCGGCCCCGGCCTCGAGCGGGGTGAAGGCGAGGTGGAAGCCGCCGAGCCGGCGCTGGACGGTCTCGAGGACGAGGAGGGCCGCCTCCATCACCTCGGGGCCGATGCCGTCGCCGGGCATCAGCGCGATGTCGAGGGTGGCTTCGTTCACGTGCGCGCTCCGGCTCGGCTGCGGCCGGCATGCTCGCGCGCGAGCCGGCGCTTCTGGATCACGCTGATGACGAGCACGACGATCGTCACGAGGCTCACGAGGATGGTGCAGACCGCGTTGATCTCGGGTGTGACGCCGAGCCGGGCCTGGCTGTAGATCCGCATGGGCAGCGTGGTCGCCCCGGGCCCGGTGGTGAAGGAGGCGATCACGAGATCGTCGAGCGAGAGGGCGAAGGCCAGGAGCCAGCCGCCGGCGAGCGAGGGGGCGATCAAGGGCAAGGTCACGAGGAAGAAGGTGCGGGCGGGCGGTGCCCCCAGATCCATGGCCGCTTCCTCGAGCGAGCGGTCGAAGGTCAACAGCCGGGCCTGGACGACGACCGCGACGTAGCAGATGGCGAAGGTCGTGTGCGCGATCGTCACGGTCCAGAAGCCGCGCGGCACGTCGAGGCTCACGAAGAGGAGGAGGAGGGAGAGGCCGGTGACGACCTCGGGCATGACCAAGGGTGCCACGACCATGCCCGTGAACAGAGCCTTGCCCGGGAAGCGCTGGATCCGGACCAGGACGAGGCCGGCCATGGTGCCGAGCACGAGCGCCGTGGTGGCGGTGACGAAGGCCAGGCGGATGCTGATCCAGGCGGCATCGAGGAGCTGCTGGTTGGCGAACACCGCCTCGTACCAGCGCAAGGAGAAGCCGCCCCAGACCGTGACCAGCTTGGAAGCGTTGAAGGAGAAGACGACGAGCAGGACGATCGGCAGGTAGAGAAAGGCGAAGCCGAGCGTGAGGGCGGCGAGGTCGAAGGGGCCGGGACCGCGGCGCATCGGTCTTCAGCGCAGCCGCTCGAGCGCCTGGTGGCGCTGGAAGAGGACGATCGGGACGACGAGGACGAGCAGCATCGAGATCGCGACCGCGGAGGCCAGGGGCCAGTCGCGGTTGGTGAAGAATTCGAGCCAGAGGGTGCGGCCGATCATGAGCGTATCCGCGCCGCCCAAGAGATCGGGGATGACGAACTCGCCCACGGCCGGGATGAAGACGAGAAAGCAACCGGCCAGGATGCCGGGCCGCGCCAAGGGCACGGTGATCCGCCAGAACGCCTTCCACGGCCGGCACCCCAGATCGACCGCGGCCTCGAGCAGCGCGGGATCGTGCTTTTCGAGGTTGGCGAAGATCGGCAGGATCATGAAGGGCAGATATGAGTAGACGATGCCGATCAGCACGGCCGTTTCGGTGTTGAGGACGACGAGCGGGCGGTCGATCAGGCCGAGCCAGAGCAACAACGCGTTCAAGAAGCCGTCGTCTTTGAGGATGCCCATCCAGGCGTAGACCCGGATCAGAAAGGAGGTCCAAAAGGGCAGCATGACGGCCAGGAGAAGGAACGGGCGGACCTGCGGCCGGCAGCGGGCCATGCCGAGCGCGATCGGGAAGGCCACGAGGAGTGCCAAGACGGTGGCAGTGGCGGCGATCCGCAGCGAGCTCGCGAAGGCTGCGAGATAGAGCCCGTCGGAGAGCAGCGTGAGATAGTTCTGCACCCGCAGGCGGACGGTGAGATAGAGCTCGCCCGCTTCCTCGACCCATTCGACGATCGGCAGGTAAGGCGGCTGGGCGAGCGCGCTCTCGCTGAAGGAGAGCTTGAGGACGATCAGAAAGGGCAACAGGAAGAAGACGGCGAGCCAGGTGAACGGCAGGGCGATCAACAGGAGCCGACCGACCCCCGCCCCTTCCCGGTCGGGCGCGCCCTTCACGTCTTGAGGACCACGCTCGCGTCCGGCCCCCAGAAGAGCCAGACCCTGTCTTCCCACGTGATCGGTCGCTCGATCAGCCGCAATTTGTTGGCTTCGGTCGCGCGCAACATCGCGCCGTTGTCGAGCCGGACGTGGTAGACCGAGACGTCGCCCAGATATTCGATGTCGAAGACCTCGCCCGCGACGCAGTTGAAGGCGTGCTCGGGCGGCGGCGTCTTGGCGATCGACATCTTCTCGGGGCGCACCGCGACCCAGAGCGGCTCGCCGGGCAGGGCCGGCACCGGCCGGTCGGTGAGCACGTCGATGCCGAGAGCGGGCGCGCGCAAGCGCATGGTCGAGCCGTTCACGCTCGCAAAGCGCGCCTCGATGATGTTCACCTCGCCCACGAATTCGGCGACGAAGCGCGAGGTCGGGTATTCGTAGATCTCGCTCGGGGTGCCGATCTGGGCGATGTGGCCCTCGCGCATGATCGCCATGCGCGAGCCCACCGTCATCGCCTCCTCTTGATCGTGGGTGACGATGACGAAGGTGAGGCCGAGCCGGTCCTGGATGTTGACGAGCTCGAGCTGGGTCTGGTCGCGCAACTTCTTGTCGAGCGCCCCCAGGGGCTCGTCGAGCAGCAGCACCTTGGGCCGTTTGACGAGCGCGCGCGCCAGCGCCACGCGCTGCTTCTGGCCGCCCGAGAGCTGGTCGGGCTTGCGGTCTTCGAGGCCCTCGAGGCGGACCAGGCGGACCATCTCGGCGACCCGCTCGGCGATCTCGGCGCGCGGCAATCGCTCCTGCTCGAGGCCGAAGGCGATGTTCTTGCGCACCGAGAGGTGCGGGAAGAGCGCGTAGGACTGGAACATCATGTTGACCGGCCGCCGCCAGGGCGGCACGGCCGTCATGTCCTGCCCGTCGATCAGGATCCGGCCCGAAGTGGGCCGCTCGAGCCCGGCCAGGATCCGCAACAGCGTGCTCTTGCCGCAGCCCGAGGGGCCCAGAAGGGCGAAGAACTCGCCCTGGTAGATGTCGAGCGTGACGTTGTCGACCGCGTAGACCTCGCCGAAGGTCTTGGTCACGCCCTGGATCCGGACGAACGGGCGGGCGTCCGGATCCTGCCAGGGCTCGATCCGCGGGCGCGCCTCGCGGACCGGCCGCGCCGTCGCCACCCTTCAGCGACCCTTGGTGACGCTGGTCCAGAGGCGGGTCAGGACACGCTGGCTGCGCTGGTCGTGGGGGGTGATGACGAAGAGCTTGGCCTTGATCTCGGGGGTCGGGAACAGGTTGGGGTCGGAGGCGACCTCGGGATCGACGAGCTTCATGCCTTCGCGATTGCCGTTCGGGTAGGTCACGAAGTTCGAGGCCTTGGCGATGATTTCGGGCTCCATGATAAAGTTCATGAAGGCGTGCGCGTTGTCGGGGTTGGGCGCGTCCTTCGGGATCGCCATCATGTCGAACCAGAGCAGCGCCCCCTCCTTCGGGACGACGTAGCGGATCTCTTGCTTGCGCGCGGCCTCGGCGGCGCGCGTGCGGGCGATGCCGGCATCGCCCGAATACATCATGGCGATGCAGATGTCGCCGCCGGCCATGGCGTTGATCGTTTCGGAGCTGTGGAACTTGCGGATGTGCGGCCGGACCTTCTTGAGTTGCTCGGCGGCTTTCTCGAGGGCCTTCGTATCCTTGCTGTCGGGGTCTTCGCCCAGCCAGCGCAGGACGGTGGCGAACACGTCGTCGGCGGCATCGAGCA
Organism: Geminicoccaceae bacterium; assembly: GCA_025054575.1. Taxonomy (GTDB): domain Bacteria; phylum Pseudomonadota; class Alphaproteobacteria; order Geminicoccales; family Geminicoccaceae; genus JANXAZ01. Next base: position 24,317 of record JANWZN010000024.1, read on the forward strand.
TGTAGATGCCGCAGTTGCGCAGCTTGCTCGTATATTGCGGGTCGAACAGCACGCTCCAGCTGTCGATCGTGTCGGTGCCGAGCGCCCGCTTCACCTTGTCGACGTTGTAGGCGATCCCCGAGGTGCCCCACATGTAGATGAAGGCGTGGCGGTTGTCGGGATCGAACTTGGCGACCCGGGCGTGCAGGTCCTCGTCGAGGTTCTTCCAGTTGGGGAGCTTGCTCCGATCCAGTGGCTGGAAGACGCCGGCCTGGATCTGCCGAGCGAGGAAGGTGGCGGTCGGCACGACGATGTCGTAGCCGGTCTTGCCGGCGAGGAGCTTGGTCTCCAGGATCTCGTTGTTGTCGTAGGTGTCGTAGACGACCTTGATGCCGGTCCTGGCGGTGAACTCTTCGAGGATCGCCGGGTCGATATAGTCCGACCAGTTGTAGATGCGGACCTCGCCGGCGGCGCGCGCGGGTGCCGGGTCGATCAGCAGCGCGCTCGCGAGAACCGCGAGCACAGCCAGGGCCGTGCGCATCGGGCCGTCTCCTCCCGTTCGTGGTCGAGGGGGCGGCAGCCGGGCGGCGCGGACGCTGCCCGGCCCCGACCCTGAGCGATGGAGCAAGCGGACCCGCCCGTCAATCGCGATCGCGCGGCGGCCACGGGCGGCTGCCGCGACCGACCCGGCAGCCGCGCGGGTCAGCCGACGATCAGCCGGAAAACGAAGGGCGAGCCCATGCCGCCCGCCACGATCCGATGCTCGCCCTTGCCGAGGACGACCCGCGAGGCGGCGAACGGCTCGCCCAAGGGCACCTCGTCCACGAGCGTGCCGAGCGTGCTCGTGGCGTCGACCACCGCCACGCCGTCACGCGCGCGCTCGAGATGGAAGTGAAGGCGCGACAGCCGGTAGGGCTCGGTATCTTCCAGCAGGAGATCGACCGGGCGGCGCGGCGGCGCCTCGCCCTCGGCCGGGCGGCGGCCGACCGAAAAGGGCAGATGCTCGATCGCGATCCCCTCTGCCGGCAGCACGGCCGCGAGCGCGGGCGAGCCGGGCAGCAAGCGCAGGGCCGGCGGCTCGCCGCTGGCTCGAACACCGGCAGCGGCGACCGGGGTCGGGCTCGGGCCCGGCACCGCCCCGGCCAGCGCCAGGTCGGCACGGTGCAGCCGCTCGCTCAAGCTCACGAGCAAGCGATGGGCGAGGCCCGGATCGGCCGCGAGCTGTTCGAGGAACGCCTCGCGGCTCGCGAGCCGGACGCGGGCGGGTTCGAGCGCGCGGACCGTGGCCGCGCGCGGGCGGCCCTCGAGCACGCCCATCTCGCCCACGTGCTCGCCGGGCCCGAGCCGAGCCAGCACGATCTCCTCGCCGCCGGTGCGTTTGACGACCTCGAGCAGGCCGCTCTCGATCCGGCCCACGAGCTCCGCGGGCTCGCCCTCGGCGAACAGGATCTCGCCCGGAGCGAGGCTGCGCTCGATCATCGATCGCCCCTCCGATCCTCGCGCCGCGGGCCGGGCGGCGCGCGCTAGACGGCGCCGATCGCCGGGCGCACCGCGAGATGGCTGTCGACCGAGACCACGCCCGGGACGTTGCGGGCGGCCAGCACCATGGCCTCGGCCTCCTTGGCGGAGCCGACGAAGCCCCAGAGATGCACGACGCCGTCGCTCACCACGATGTTGACATAGGGCTGGTAGCCGAGCCCGGCCTTGTCGAGCTCGGCCACGAGCTGCTCGCGGATCGCCCGGTCGTCGAGCTTGGCCTCCTGCGGCGGGGCGAGGGCCAAGGCGCGCAACAGATCGGCCCGGCTCACGATGCCCACGAGCTTGCCCTCGCGCACCACCGGCAGCCGCTTGACGTGCTTCTCCTCGAGCAGCCGGGCGGCCTCGCCCAGGGTCGCCCCCTCGTCGATCGTGGTGACGATGTCGGTCATGATGTCGCGGGCGAGCCGGCCGTGCGCGCGGACATAGTCCTCGGCCCGGCGCTCGGGGCTCGCCAGGAGCTCGAGCCACCAGCTCCGGCGTCTGCCGTCGTCGGTGTCCTCGAGGCGGCGGATGAGATCGCCCTCGCTCACGATGCCGAGCACCCGGTTCTCCTCGTCGACGACCGGGACACCGCTGATCCGGTTCTCGACCAGGATCCGTGCGATCTCGCCGGCCGGTGTGTCGGGCCGCACCGTGATCACCCTGGTCGTCATGACGTCTCGGACCTGCATGCGCTCGCCCCCCGTTCCCCGCGCCGCGCCCGCTGCCGCTTGTCCGGCGCCGCCCATTCACTCTATCCATGATGGCGGCGACCGGGGAAGGGGAGGCTCGGCGTGACGGCTCTGCGTGACGATCCCGTGACCGCGCTCGGGGCTTGGCCGCGCCTGCGCAAGGATCCGGCGAGCCTCGTGCCGCGGCCGCACCTGGCCGATTACGAGGCGACGCGCCAGGGCTTCTCCTGGGAGGCGGCGCGCTCGGGGCTCTCGGGCCTGCCCGGGGGCGGGCTCAACATCGCCCACGAGGCGGTGCACCGCCACGCCTCGGGCCCGCGCGCCGAGCGAACCGCGCTGCGCTGGATCGGCAAGGACGGCAGCCGACGGGAGTTCTCCTACGCCCAGCTCTCGACCGAGGCTCGGCGGTTCGCCTCGGCGCTGCGGGGTCTCGGCGTGGGCGCGGGCGAGCGTGTCTTCCTGCTCCTGGGCCGGATCCCCGAGCTCTATGTGGCGATGCTCGGGGCGCTTTCGGCCGAGGCCGTGGTCTCGCCCCTGTTCTCGGCCTTCGGGCCCGAGCCGATCGCGACCCGGATCGGGATGGGCCGGGGTGCGGTGCTCGTCACCACGCCCGAGCTCTACCGGCGCAAGGTCGAGGGCATCCGCGCGAGCCTGCCGAGCTTGCGCCACGTCATCCTGGTCGAGCGGGCGGGCGAAGCCGAGCCCGTGGCCGGGACGGTTCGCTGGGCCGAGCTCGTGCCCGGAGCCTCGCCCGACTTCGCGCTGCCGCCGACCGACCCCGAGGCCCTGGCGCTGTTGCACTTCACGAGCGGGACGACCGGCCGGCCCAAGGGGGCGATGCACGTCCACGGTGCCGTGCTGACCCATTACGTGACCGGCCTCTACGCGCTCGATCTGCACGAGGACGACATCTTCTGGTGCACGGCCGATCCGGGCTGGGTCACCGGCACGAGCTACGGGGTGATCGCGCCTCTCGTCCACGGGGTCACCAACCTCGTGGTCGAGGCCGAATTCGACGCCCAGACCTGGTACGGGATCCTGGCGTCCGAGAAGGTCACGGTCTGGTACACCGCCCCCACGGCGATCCGGATGATGATGAAGCTCGGGGTCGAGGCCGTGCGCGGCTACGATCTCTCGCATCTGCGCTTCATGGCTTCGGTGGGCGAGCCCTTGAACCCCGAGGGTGTCTTGTTCGGGGTCGAAGCCTTCGGCCGACCGTTCCACGACAATTGGTGGCAGACCGAAACGGGCGGCATCATGATCGCGAACTTCGCCGCCATGGACGTCAAGCCCGGCTCGATGGGCCGGCCGCTGCCGGGAATCGAGGCGGCGATCGTCCGCCGCGAGCCGGACGGCACGGTGGCGGTGATCGAGGAGCCGATGGTCGAGGGCGAGCTCGCGCTCAAACGCGGCTGGCCCTCGATGTTCCGGGGCTATCTCGGCGAAGAGGAACGCTATCGCAAATGCTTCGCCGGGGAGTGGTATCTCACGGGCGATCTCGCGAAGAGAGACGAGGAGGGCTATTTCTGGTTCGTGGGCCGCGCCGACGACGTGATCAAGTCGGCCGGGCACCTGATCGGGCCGTTCGAGGTCGAGAGCGCCTTGATGGAGCACCCGGCCGTGGCCGAGGCCGCGGCCATCGGCAAGCCCGATCCGATCGTGGGCGAGGTGGTCAAAGCCTTCGTGGCCCTCAAACCCGGCTTCGCGGCCTCCGAAGAGCTGCGCCGCGAGCTTCTGGGCCATGCCAGAAAGCGCCTGGGGCCCGCGGTCGCCCCCAAGGAGATCGACTTTCGCGACACGCTGCCGCGCACCCGCTCGGGCAAGATCATGCGGCGGCTGTTGAAGGCGCGCGAGCTCGGTCTGCCCGAGGGCGATCTCTCGACCCTCGAGAGCGACGAGCGGCCGGCCGCGGGCGCTGCACCTTGAGCCGCCTGCCCGCGGGAGCGCGCGCGTGAACCCCAAGCTCCGGCTCGACCGCCAGCGTCTGTTGGAGCTCTTGCGGCAGATGCTCCGCATCCGCCGCTTCGAGGCCAAATGCGTCGAGCTCTACCAGGCGCAGAAGATCCGCGGCTTCCTCCATCTCTACGACGGCGAGGAGGCGGTCTCGGTCGGTGTGATGGCCGTGCTGCGCCCCGAGGACTGGGTGGTGGCGACCTATCGCGAGCACGGCCAGGCGCTCGCCCGCGGCATCCCGATGCGGCCCTTGATGGCCGAGATGCTGGGCAAGCTCGAGGGCTGCTGCCGCGGCCGCGGCGGCTCCATGCACATCTTCGACGCCGCGACCCGGTTTCTGGGCGGCAACGCGATCGTGGGCGGCGGCCTGCCGCTTTCCGTGGGCACGGCACTCGCCGACAAGATGCAGGGCCGCGCCGCGCTCACCGCCTGCTTTTTCGGCGAAGGTGCCGTGGACGAGGGCGAGTTCCACGAGTGCCTGAACTTGGCCCAGCTCTGGCGGCTGCCGGTGCTGTTCGTCTGCGAGAACAATCTCTATGCGATGGGGACACCGCTCGCGATCGCCGAGGCCGAGACCGACATCGCCAAGAAGGCGGCTTGTTATCGGATGGCTTCGGAGGCGGTCGACGGGATGGACGTGGTCGCGGTCGAGGCGGCGGCGGCGCGCGCGGTCGAGCGGATCCGCGCCGGCGAGGGCCCGGTCTTCCTCGAGTGCCGGACCTACCGCTTCCGCGCGCATTCGATGTTCGACGCCCAGCTCTACCGCACGAAGGAGGAGGTCGAGGCCTGGCGGGCGCGCGATCCGATCGAGCGGCTCGCGGGCTGGATGAGCGAGGTGAGCCTCCTGCACGCGGGCGAGCGAGCGGCGATCGAGGCCGAGATCGACCGCGAGATCGCGGATGCCGTGGCCTTCGCCGAGGCCGGGACGCTCGAGCCGGTCGAGGAACTCGAGCGCTTCGTGCTCATGGACGAGGTGCCGCAAGAGCGTTTGTTCGCCGCGGCGGGGGCGCGCCCGTGAACGCGCCTACGACCACGACCTATCGCGAATGTTGCCGCCAGGCGATCCGAGCGGCCCTTCTGGCCGACCCGCGGGTCTTTCTCATGGGCGAGGACGTCGGCCGCTACGGCGGCTGCTATGCGGTGAGCAAAGGGCTGCTCGAGGAGTTCGGGCCCGAGCGGATCCGCGACACGCCGCTTTCGGAGAGTGCGTTCGTGGGGGCCGGGATCGGGGCCGCGATCGCCGGCATGCGGCCCATCGTCGAGATCATGACGGTCAATTTCTCGATGTTGGCGCTCGACCAGATCCTCAACAACGCCGCCACCATCCCGCACATGTCGGGCGGCCAGTTCGCGATCCCGCTCGTGATCCGGATGGCCACGGGCGGCGGCCGCCAGCTCGCCGCGCAGCACAGCCACAGCCTGGAGGGCTGGTACGCGCACATCCCGGGCTTGAAGATCCTGGCCCCGGCCACGCTCGAGGATGCGCGCTACATGCTGGCTCCCGCACTCCTCGACCCGAACCCGGTGCTGATCTTCGAGCACGTCATGCTCTACAACATGGAAGGCGTGCTCGACCCCGCGGTGAGCTCGGTCGACATCGAGCGGGCCGCGATTCGAAGGCCCGGGCGCGACGTGACGCTCGTCACTTACGGTGGCTCCCTCTTCAAGACGCTCGAAGCGGCCGAGGCGCTCGCGCGCGAGGGCATCGAGGCCGAGGTCGTCGATCTGCGGGTGCTGCGGCCCTTGGACGAGGAGACGATCCTGGCCTCGGTGCGGCGCACGCGGCGGGCCGTGATCGTCGACGAGGGTTGGCGCTCGGGCTCGCTCGCGGCCGAGATCGGGATGCGGATCGCGGAAGCGGCGTTCTACGAGCTCGACGCAC
>JANWZN010000250.1 GCA_025054575.1 Geminicoccaceae bacterium
GAGCCGAGGCCGGGCCAGCGCGGCCCGCGGCGGAGTCGAGCCCGCCCGCCGGCCCGGCCGGCCTCGAGCGGGTGGCCGAGCGGGTCTGGGCCGGGCTCGGGCCGGAGCCGGTGGCGATTGACGATCTGGTCCGCGAATGCCAAGTGAGCGCGGCCGTGGTTCACGACGCCGTCCTCGAGCTCGAGCTCGCGGGCCGCATCGAGCGCCATCCGGGCAATCGCGTCGCGCGCAAGCCCGGATGAGCCCCTGGTCACGGCAGCGCATTACGTAACAGCCGGCTGGTCCATGGACGTCGTCGTCGTCGAATCGCCGACCAAGGCCAAGTCGATCGCCAAATATCTGGGCGAGGGCTACACGGTCCTGCCTTCCTACGGGCACGTCCGCGACCTGCCGGAAAAGGACGGCTCGGTCGTCCCGGACAAGGATTTCGAGATCGTCTACGAGCCCCTGCCCGAGAAGAAGAAGCGGGTCGAGGAGATCGCCCGCGCCGTCAAGGGTGCGCGCCGGCTCTGGCTGGCCACCGACCCGGACCGCGAGGGCGAGGCCATCTCCTGGCACCTCAAGAGCTTGTTGGACGAGCGCGGGGCCACCAAAGGCGTCGACGTCAAGCGGGTCGCCTTCCACGAGATCACCAAGCCCGCCGTGCTCGAGGCGATGCGCCATCCGCGCAGCCTCGACGAGCATCTGATCGACGCCTACCAGGCCCGCCGCGCGCTCGACTATCTCGTGGGCTTCACGCTTTCGCCCGTGCTCTGGCGCAAGCTGCAAGGTGCCCGATCGGCCGGCCGCGTGCAGTCGGTGGCGCTGCGCCTGGTCTGCGAGCGCGAGGCCGAGATCGAGGCCTTTGTCCCGCGCGAATACTGGACGGTCGAGGCGCTGTTGCGCACCCCGCGCGGCGAGACCTTCACCGCGCGGCTGTCGAGCCTCGACGGCAAGAAGCTCGGCAAGTTCGACCTCGCCGACGAGAAGGCCGCAACGGCCGCGGTCGAGACGATCCGCAGCCGCCCGCTTTCCGTCGTCTCGGTCGAGAAGAAGCAGGTGAGCCGCAGCCCGGCCCCGCCCTTTTCGACCTCGACCCTGCAGCAAGAAGCGGCGCGGAAGCTGGGCTTTTCCGCCGAGCGCACGATGAAGGTCGCGCAGCGCCTGTTCGAAGGTGTGGATCTCGACGGCGAGACGGTGGGCCTCATCACCTACATGCGCACCGACAGCGTCTCGCTCTCCAACGAAGCGATCGCCATGGCGCGGCGCGCGATCCAGGAGCGGTTCGGCCCGCGCTACCTCCCGGATGCCCCGCGCCGCTACAAGACCCGCGCCAAGAACGCCCAGGAAGCGCACGAAGCGATCCGGCCGACCGATCTCGCGCGCACGCCCGAGGCCGTCGCCCGCTTCTTGGACGAGGATCAGCGCCGGCTCTACGAGCTCGTCTGGCGCCGCACGATCGCCTCGCAGATGGCGGCGGCGCTGCTCGATCGGGTGGTTGCCGAGATCGAGAGCCCGGACGGTGCCGTGGGTCTGCGCGCCACGGGCCAGACCGTGGCCTTCGACGGTTTTCTCAAGGTCTATCAAGAGGGGCGCGACGACCGCCCGTCGGAGGAGGAGGACGAGGAGGAGGAACAGCGCCGGCTGCCGCCCCTCGCCCCGGGCGACCGGCTCGCACAAGAGAAGGTGACGCCGTCCCAGCACTTCACCGAGCCGCCGCCGCGCTACACCGAAGCCTCGCTCGTCAAGAAGCTCGAGGAGCTCGGCATCGGCCGGCCCAGCACCTATGCGAGCATCCTCTCGGTCTTGAAGGACCGCGAGTATGTCCGGGTCGAGAAGGGCCGCTTCGTCCCGACCGATCGCGGGCGCCTGGTCAACGGCTTTCTCGTGAGCTTCTTCGACCGCTGGGTGCAGCCCGGCTTCACCGCCGAGCTCGAGGCCAAGCTCGACGAGATCGCCGCCGGCGAGATCGACTGGCGCTCGGTCTTGCGGGCGTTCTGGGAGCCGTTCCAGAGCTCGGTGGAGGAGGTCAAGCAGCGCCGCGTGGCCGAGGTCCTCGATGCCCTCAACGAGGCGCTCGCGCCCAAGCTCTTTCCGCCCAGAGCCGACGGCAGCGACCCGCGCGCCTGTCCCGCCTGCGGGGCCGGCCGGTTGTCCTTGAAGCTCGGCCGCTTCGGCGCCTTCGTCGGCTGCTCGAACTATCCCGAATGCCGCTACACCCGCAAACTCGACGCCGAGGCCGCCGAGAGCGAGCCCAAGCTCGACAAGGTCCTGGGTGTCGATCCCGAGAGCCGCGAGGAGGTCCGGCTCAAAGCCGGCCGCTTCGGGCCCTATGTCGAGCGCGGCTCGGGCGAGACCGTCAAGCGCTGCTCGCTGCCGCCCGGCACCGATCCCGCCTCGGTCGACCTCGAGCGCGCGCTGGCCCTTTTGTCCTTGCCGCGCGAGCTCGGCCGCGATCCCACCACCGGCGAGCCCGTGCTGGCCGGGATCGGTCGCTACGGCCCCTACGTCCAGCGCGGCCGCGCCTTCGTCACCCTACCGCCCGGCGAGGACGTGCTGGAGATCGGCATCAACCGCGCGATCGATCTCTTGGCGAGCCGCGAGGAGCGCAGCCGCGGCCGCGGTCCCGGGGCGGCACCGTTGCGCGAGCTCGGCCCGCATCCCGAGGACGGGGCCCCGGTCACCGTCCACACCGGCCGCTACGGGCCCTATGTCAAGCACGGCCGGATCAACGCCACCCTGCCCAAGGGTACGAGCCCCGAGACGCTCACGCTCGAGGAGACCGTAGCCCTGCTCGCCGCCAAGGCCGCCAAGGGCGGCACCGGCAAGGCGCGGCCGGGAGGCCGCGCGAGCGGAGCGCGCGCCAAGACCAAGGCCGCGGGCGAGGCCGCCAGCGCACCCGCCGGCGCCGTCCGTGCGGCACGGACCGCCCGCACGAGCGAGCCGGCATCTACCGCCCCT
>JANWZN010000251.1 GCA_025054575.1 Geminicoccaceae bacterium
AGCCGGTGCGCGGCGGTCAACAGGTGAGCTGCCCGGACGGCGACCTCACCGTGCTCGCCCCGGTCGGGCACGGCGCCGAACTGGTCGCCGCCGGCCACATCCACGTCTACGGCGCCCTGCGCGGCCGCGCCTTCGCCGGTTGCGACGGCGACGAGAAAGCGATGATCTTCTGCGATCAGCTCGAGGCCGAGCTGTTGTCGATCGCCGGCGTCTACCTCGTGGCCGAGGACATCGACGCGCGTCTCGTCGGTCGGCGGGTGCGGGTGTGGAGCGACGGCGAGCGGCTGGTCATGGCACCGGTTCCCTGACGCGGCCCGGCCGCGTCGCGATCGCCCCCGGGAGGAACTCTTGTCGCAGGTCATCGTCGTCACGTCGGGCAAGGGAGGGGTCGGCAAGACCACGAGTGCCGCGGCGATCGCCGCCGGCCTCGCCATGAAAGGCAAGAAGGTCTGCGTCATCGATTTCGATGTCGGCCTGCGCAATCTCGACCTGATCATGGGTGTCGAGCGCAGGGTCGTCTTCGACTTCATCAACGTCATCAACGACGGGATCCGCCTCAACCAAGCGCTGATCAAGGACAAGCGGATCGAGGGTCTCTACATCCTGCCGACCTCGCAGACCCGCGACAAGGACGCGCTCACCCGGGAAGGGGTCGAGAAGGTCATCGAGGAGCTCCGTCAGGATTTCGATTACGTCATCTGCGACAGTCCGGCCGGGATCGAGAAGGGCGCCTACATGGCGCTCTACTTCGCCGACGAAGCGATCGTCGTGACCAACCCCGAGGTCAGCTCGGTCCGCGACAGCGATCGGATCCTGGGCATCCTCAATTCCAAATCGCGACGGGCCGAGACCGGCGAAGGCCCGATGAAGCAGCATCTGCTCTTGACCCGCTACGACCTCGACCGGGTCGCCAAGGGCGAGATGCTCAAGCTCGAGGACGTGCTCGAGATCCTGGCGATCCCGGTTCTGGGCGTGATCCCGCAGGACGACGCGGTCCTGCAATGCTCGAACCTCGGCATGCCGGTCGTGCTCGAGCCCAAGTCGGTCGCCGCGCAAGCCTATATGGATGCGGTCCGGCGGCTGCTCGGCGAAACGGTCGAGCTCCGGTTCACCACGCCGCCCAAGAAGAGCTTCGTCAACTGGCTCTTGCGGAGGACGGCGTGAGTCTGAAGGACCTGTTCGCTTTCTTCCGCGGTCCCAAGCTCCGCCAGGGCAGTGCCGACACCGCCAAGCAGCGCCTCCAGGTGATCCTCGCGGTCGAGCGACCGCTCACCCGCGGCCAGCCCGATTTCTTGCCGCTGATGCAGCGCGAGATCCTCGAGGTCATCCGCAAATACGTCCCGATCGACGAGCGCAAGATCAAGATCGAGGTCGAGCGCGAGGCCGACATGTCGATGCTCGCGGTCTCGGTCGAGCTGCCCAACACCGCGCTCTCGCGCGCGATCTGAGCTCGCCCGGGGCGGGCGGACCGAGCGCGCGCCCGGACCGACGTCGGATCGAGGCAGCAGGAGCCACGCCGGGCCATGGGTAGCGCGCTCGTCCGTTGGACCGTTCGGCTCGCCCTCCTCCTGCTCGTGGCACTCGCCGGCTTTCTCGCGGCCCGCGCCTGGTACGCGCGCCTCATGCCGCCGCTCGAACGCTGGCACACCTTCGTGCCCTCCGAGCCCGATGCGGCCGCGCTCGACGCGCTCGACTGGCGGGGCTGGCTCGAGGCCGAAGCGCGGGTCATGGCCGAGGTCGAGCGCGAGGTGGTGCGCGACGGCGAGGGCGACGGGCCGCCGCCGCTCGATCGGTACCGGCGCTCGAGCCCGATCTGGCCCGGTCGCTTCGCGCAGGACTGGAATCGCTCCTACCTGCTCGAGCCCGAGGGCACGCCCGTGGGTGCGGTCGTCCTGTTGCACGGCCTGACCGATGCGCCCTACAGCCTGCGCCACGTCGCCCGGCTCTATCGCGAGCGCGGCTGGCTCGCGTTCGGCCTGCGCCTGCCCGGACACGGCACGGTGCCCGGTGCGCTCACCGCCGCCACGGTGGAGGACTGGGTCGCCGCCACCCGCCTCGCGGTGCGCGCCGCCCGCGCCCGGATCGGGCCCGAGCGGCCGCTGCATCTCGTGGGTTTCTCGAACGGCGGGGCGCTCGCCCTGCACCACGCGCTCGATGCGCTCGACGATCCCGACCTGCCCGCACCCGACCGCTTGATCCTGTTGACGCCCATGGTCGGGATCACGGAGTTCGCCCGCTTCGCCGGGATCGCGGGCTGGCCGGCGCTTCTGCCGGCCTTCGCCGAGGCTGCCTGGCTGGCCGTGCTGCCCGAGTTCAACCCGTTCAAATACAACAGCTTTCCGGTCAACGGCGCGGTCCAGTCGCACCGCTTGACGCGGATCCTCCAGACCCGGTTGCGGCGGCTCGCCACGGATGGGCGGCTCGCCGCGCTGCCGCCCGTGCTCACCGTGCAATCGGCGGTCGACTTCACGGTGAGCGCGCGGGCGATCGTCGAGGGGCTCTACGGCCTGTTGCCGGAAGGCGGCCACGAGCTCGTGCTGATCGACGTCAACCGCGCGGGCAAGCTCGGCCCGCTCCTCAATCCGGCCGCACGCCGCGCGCTCGATCGGCTGTTGCCGCCGCCCCCGCGCCCTTGGCGGTCGATCGTGGTGACCAGCACCGGCCCCGAGGATCCGCGCGCGATCGCCCGGATCGCCGAGCCGGGTGCGACCGAGGAGGAGGTCCGGCCGCTCGCGATCGCCTGGCCGCGCGAGCTGCACTCGCTGAGCCACGTGGCCCTGCCCTTCCCGCCGAGCGATGCGCTCTACGGCTCGGCGCCGGACGGGACGGAGGCGTTCGGGGTCGAACTCGGCACGGTTGCGGCACGCGGCGAGGTCGGCGTCTTGATCACGCCCTTGGACGCGCTCCTGCGCGCCTCCTCCAA
>JANWZN010000252.1 GCA_025054575.1 Geminicoccaceae bacterium
CGCGCCGCCCCTCGCGCTCGCGCCGCGCGCGCGACCTCCGCGGCGAGCGCGAGCCCAGGGCCGAGCGCGAGCCGACGGCCGAGCGGGCCTGAGACGCCCGGGCCCGGCCGTGCGGCGGACCGCGCGGGCGGGCCTCGGGGACCGGAGCCACCTCCCGGTGGGCATCGACGACAGCGGGGATCGGTAGAGCATGCACGACGAAATCGAGGCCGGCGAGCGCCGGCGGTCGGCCGAGCCGCCGACCATCACCATCCGCCGGCCGTTCTTCCGGCGCAAGAAGGCGAGCCCCTTCGCCCATCCCGAAGCGCCGAAGATCGACTACAAGGACGTCAAGCTCCTGCAGCGGTTCGTCTCCGAGCGCGGCAAGATCGTCCCCCGGCGGATCACGGCGGTGACCGCGAAAGAGCAGCGGGCCCTGGCGCTCGCCATCAAGCGCGCGCGCGAACTCGCGCTCTTGCCCTACGTGGCGCGCTGAGCCGCCGTTGGAGCGGGCGATGGGCGGGCGTGCCGTGGCGATCACGGCCTTGGCCGGGGTCGCGAGCGGCCTCCTCTTCCTCTCGACGATCGAGGGCGGGGGGCTGCTGCCGCTCGCCGGCTATTTCGTCCAGCTGCCCCTCCTCCTGTGCGGCCTGACGATGGGACCGCTCTCGGCCGGGCTCGCCTCGGCCGGCGCGCTGCTCGTCGTACTGTTGGCCTCGGGGCTCGTGGCGGCACTCGTGCTGCTCGTCGTCCAGCTCGGCCCGGCCGTGCTCGTGAGCCGCCAGGCACTTCTGTGGCGGACCGATGCGAGCGGGGCCAGGGTATGGTATCCTCTGGGCCTCTTGGCCCGCGACAGCGCGCTCTATGTCGGCGCCGCGAGCCTTTCGGGCCTCCTTTGGCTCGAATGGGCGGGGGCCGGCGTCGACGGGCTCTTGCGCGTGCTCGCAGCGCATCTGGCGGCCGAGCTCGCCGCCCCGGGTGCCGCCCCCGGCCTCGAGGCCTTCCTCGATCGCTGGCGGCCCTGGATCCCGGGGCTCGTGGCGCTCTCCTGGCTCGGCATGATCTGGTCGAACGCGGCCTTGGCCCAGGCGTTGGCGAGCCGCTCCGGCCGGGCGCTGCGGCCCTCGCCGCGACTGGCCGAGCTCGAGCTGCCGCGGGCGTGCGTGCCGGCCGCCGTCGCCGCCTTGTTGCTCGTCCAGCTGGGTTCGGGAACGCTCGCCTATCTGGCCGCCATCGTGCTGGCCTTGTCGGCGGCGCTCCTGTTCCTGGCCGGCCTCGCGGTGGTCCACACCCTCGTGGCGCGGCGGCGCCTTGGTACCGCGCCCTTGGTCGGCTTCTATCTCGTTCTGGTGCTGTTCAGCTGGCCGCTCGTGCTCGTGATCGTGGCCTTGGGGCTGATCGAGGAGCTCGCGGGCCTGCGCCGGCGGTTGGTGTGATTCGGAGGTAGTGCGCGATGCAGGTCATCCTTCTCGAGCGGGTGCCGAAGCTCGGCCAGATGGGCGACGTCGTCAACGTCAAGCCGGGCTTCGCCCGCAACTTCCTGATCCCGCGCGGCAAGGCGCTGCGCGCCACGGAAGCGGCGCTGGCCGAGTTCGCCAAGCGCCGCCACGAGCTCGAGGCGCGCAACCTCGAGCGCAAGCAGGAGGCGCAGGCGATCGCGGTCAAGGTCGACGGCCAGAGCGTCACCGTGCTGCGCCAGGCGGCCGAGGGCGGCCAGCTCTACGGCTCGGTCACCGCCCGCGACGTCGCCGAGGCCTTCACCGCCGCCGGCATCAAGCTCGACCGCCAGCAGATCCGGCTCGATCAGCCGATCAAGACGCTCGGCCTGCACTCGGTCATCGTGGCCCTGCACCCGGAGGTCGAGGTCACCGTCACGGTCAACGTCGCCCGCTCGAGCGAGGAGGCCGACATCCAGGCCGGCAAGCTGCCGCCGCCCGCCCCGGCCGAGGGCGAAGGCGAGGCGGCGGCCTGAGCCCCGGGGGCCGAGGATCGACCGGAGAAGGCGAGCATGGCCAAGGCGCGCACGGGCGAGGAGGACGCGGGCGGCAAGCCGGTCGCGGTGGTCAAGAAATACGCCAATCGGCGGCTCTACAACACCGCGACCAGCTCCTACGTGACCCTCGAGGAACTCGCCCAGATGGTGCGCGCCGGCCAGGACTTCGTCGTCTACGACGCCAAGAGCGGGGAAGAGATCACCCGCTCGGTCCTGACCCAGATCATCCTCGAGGAAGATGCCAAGGGCCGGAATCTCTTGCCGATCGGCTTCTTGCGCCAATTGATCGGCTTCTACGACGACCAGCTCCATGCCTTCCTGCCGCGCTACCTCGAGATGAGCATGGAGAACTTCGCCCGGCACCAGGACCAGATCCGGGCCTATGTCGAGCAGACCTTCGGCCGGTTCTTCCCGGTGGGCCCGTTCGAGGATCTGGCGCGCCAGAACATCGCGATGTTCCAGCGTGCCGCCTCGATGTTCAACCCCTTCCCGCCGCAAGGCGAGGGCCAGCCGGCCGCGGCCGAACCGACCGCACCGCCGCCCGCCGAGCCGCCGCGGCCGGAGCCCGCGGCCGAGAAGATGCGCGAACTCGAGGCCAAGCTCGAGGCGATGCAACGCCAACTCGAGCTCATCGCCCGCGCCACCGCGGCCGCCGGCCCGCACGACCGCGAGCCCTCCGAGGAGCGCTGAGCCCCGCCCGGCGCGCCCCGGGCTCGGGCGCGGGGCGGCGGGCGAGCGCCGTATCGAGGATCCGCCCGCCGGCCCGCGCGCCGGGCCCCCCACCCCGCCGGCCACTGCGACGGCGGCGGGGTCTCGCCACCGCCGGTCGAGCCGCCACCCGCGGAGGTCGCCCAGTGCCGCGCGAGCCAGTCCACCGCGTCCAGCGACACCCACGCGGGCGCTGCGAACGCCGTGAACTCGAGACGAATGCGTATATCCGCGCAC
>JANWZN010000253.1 GCA_025054575.1 Geminicoccaceae bacterium
GATCGTGGAGGCGGCGCGCGGCCGCGGCCTTCCCCTCGAGCTGCCGAGCGAGGTCCGCGAGGCCCCGGGCGAGGGGATCGCGGGCCGGGTCGGCGGGCGGACCGTCCGCCTCGGCCGGCTCGAGCACGCCGACGGCCGCGATCTGCATGCCGCCTGGGCCCAGCGGGTGATCCGCCGGGCCGAGCGCGACGGCGCCACGCCCGTGTTCGTGGCGGTCGACGGCGGCCTCGCCGGGGCCCTGCTCCTGGCCGACGAGATCCGCCGCGAAACACCGCGGGCGTTGCGCGCGCTGCGCGGCGTGGGCCTGCAGCGCACGGTCATGCTGAGCGGCGATCGCGCCGACGTCGCCGAGGCGATCGGTACCGCGCTCGGGATCGACACGGTGCTGGCCGAGCGCAGCCCGGCCGACAAGGTCGACGCGGTCCGCGCCGAGCGGGCCGAGGCCACGACCGTGATGGTGGGCGACGGCATCAACGACGCCCCGGCGCTCGCCGCCGCCCATGTCGGGGTGGCGATGGGCGCGCGCGGTGCCGCGGCCGCGGCCGAGGCGGCCGATGTCGTGCTCCTGGTCGACCGGCTCGACCGCCTGGTCGACGCGATCCGCATCGCGCAGCGGGCGCGCGGCATCGCGCTGCAGTCGATCGCAGCCGGCATGGCGCTCTCGGGTCTCGGCATGATCGCGGCCGCCATGGGCCATCTGCCGCCCGTGGCCGGAGCCCTCTTCCAGGAGGCGATCGACGTCGCGGTGATCCTCAACGCCTTGCGCGCGCTCACGGGCGATCGCGGGCTGTCGCGCGAGCGGCCCGGGCTGCCGGCCGAGCGGGTCGCGGCGCTGGCGGCCGATCATCGCGCCTTGCGCCCGGTGATCGAGCGGGCCCGCGCGCTGGCCGACCGGCTCGGCACCGGCGACGGGCCGATCCTGCGCGCGGAGCTCGCCCAACTCGTCCACGCGCTCGAGGAGCAGGTGCTCGTCCACGAGCGCGAGGACGAGGAGCGCCTCCATCCCGAGATCGCCCGGATGCTGGGCGGGCGCGATCCGATGGCGCCGATCAGCCGGACCCATCGCGAGATCGCGCATCTGGTGCGCCGGCTCGCCCGGCTCGCGGACGAGCTGCCGCCGGCGGGGCCGCTGCCCGAGGACCTGCCCGAACTGCGCCGCACCCTCTACGCGCTCGAAGCGATCCTCGAGCTGCACTGCGCCCAGGAGGAGGAGCTCTACGAGGCGGTGGTGGCCGAGCCGGCGGCTCCGGGCCAGAAGGTCAGGGTGCCAGCACGATCCGCCCGGTGACCCGGCCGGCCGCCAGATCGGCCATCGCCCGGTTGACCTGCTCGAGCGGCACGCTCGTGACCGGCAAGGGCTTCAAGCGCCCCGCGCGGGCGTAGCGGACGACCTCTTGGAGGTCCTGCAGCGTGCCGACGTAAGAGCCGCGCACGGTCAAGACGCGCAGCGGGAACAGCGGCAAGGGATAGACGAGCTTGTCGCCGTAAAGCCCGACCACGACGAGCGTGCCGCCCTTGGGCCGCAGCGAATCGATCGCGAAGCGGGCGGTCTCGGGTCGGCCGACGAAGTCGATCGCGGCGTCCGCACCCCCGCCCGAGACCTCCTTGATCGCTTGGATCGCGGCCTTGGCGTCGGTGTTGTCGACGACGTGATCGGCGCCGGCCGCCACCGCCGCCTCGCGCTTCTTGGCATCGGGCTCGGCCACCACGATCCGGCCGGGCACCACCGCGCGGGCCATCTGCAGGGCCTGCAGCCCGACCCCGCCGCAGCCCACGAGCAAGAGCGTCTGGTCGTCGCGGACGAGGCCGGTCTTCTTGAGCGCCGAGAGCGCCGTCACCCCCGAGCAGGCATAGGTGCAGGCGACGGCCGGATCGAGCCCGTCGTACTCGACGAGATAGCGTGCGTCCGGCACGAGCACGTGCGTGCTGTAGCCGCCGTCGCGCCAGGTCCCGACCACCCGCGGCTTGGTGCACAAGAGCTCCTCGCCGCGCGCGCAGTCGGCGCACGCCCCGCAGCCGATCCAGGGATAGACGATCCGCCGGTCCCCGGGCCGCACCTCGTGCACCTGCGGGCCCACCGCCACCACCTCGCCCAGCACCTCGTGGCCCAGGGTGAAGGGCAGCTTCAGCCCGCGGGTGGTGATGTCGAGCCGCTCGCCGCCGCCGAGATCGAAATAGCCCTGCCAGAGATGCAGGTCGGAATGGCAGATCCCGGAAGCGAGCACCCGCAGCACGACCTGCCGGCCCTCGGGCACGGGGTCGGGATAGTCGCGGGGCTCGAGCGGGTCGCCCCAGCGGATGATCTGCCAGCTGCGCATCGCCTCTCCTTCCTGGGCCGAGGAGCCTCCCCGAACGGCCGCGAGCGGCGCGGGCGCCCGGCCCCTGCATGCGCCGCCTCAGGTCCGTCGATAGAAGACGTTCTGCCCGATCACGGCGGCCCGGCGAAGCTTCTTCGTGTAGGCGGGAGGTGTGCGCGAGGCCGCGTGCATGAAGAGGGCACCGCCGGTCGGATCGGGCGGCGGCGCGCTCGACAGGAGCTCCTTCGCCACCTCGAGTGCCAGCGCGAAGCGACGCGCGTCGCGCGGCCGGTCGTCCTTCTCGTCGCAGGTCCAGTCGAAGGCGCAGCCGACGCCGTTGGCATCGAACACCACCTCGTAGACGGTGTCGGGGAAGGCCGGGTCCGCGCGCCGGTTGAGGGTCAGCCAGCCGACCGCCAGCATCGCCTGCCGCCCCGCGCCGGCTTCGTGGTAGATGTTGAGCGCCAAGGCCCAAAGATCGAGCTCGTTCACCGCCGAGCCGGCCACCGAATCGGCCGGCCGCCCGAGTGCCAGCGCGCAGGCGAGCGCGACGGCAGCGATCCTCCCTCGCTTCATGGGTCCCCCTGCCGCGTCCCGACGA
>JANWZN010000254.1 GCA_025054575.1 Geminicoccaceae bacterium
CTCGATGCGCTCGCCGCCGATTATCCCGGCCGCGGCCTCGAGGGTCTGGCGGAGCGGACCACGGTGCACGTGGTCAGCGATGCGACGGGTGCACCGCTGTCCGACATCTCTTCGCTCGAAGCGAACACCGCCCTCGCGGATCTGCTCGTCGACGTTGTGAGGAAACTCACAGCCGATCCCGCGAGCGCGATCCATCTCTCGATCGCCGGTGGAAGAAAGACCATGGGTTTTCTCGCGGGATACGCGCTCTCCCTGTTGGGCCGGCCGCAGGACCGGCTGTCTCACGTGCTCGTCGACCCGGCCTTCGAGCAACTCTCCGACTTTTTCTACCCGCCGCCCGAGCCGCGCGTGGTCTTCAGCCGGACCCCCGACCAGAAGCCGCTTTCGACCGATCGTTGCGGCCTCGTCCTCGCCGAAATCCCCTTCGTGCGGCTGCGCGAGGGTCTGCCGCGCGCGCTCTTGGAAGGTCGCGCGAGCTTTCGGGAGACGGTGGAGAGCCTCCAAGAGCGGTTCCGTCCGCCCGAGCTCGCGATCGATCTCGAGCGCCGCGAGGTCCGAGCGCACGGCCGAACGATCGACTGCCCGCCGGTCGAGCTCGCGTTCTGGGCATGGATGGCGGAGCGCCGTGTCGAGTTCGGCGATGCGGCCTGGGTCGAGAAACGAAACCCGGACGGCTTACGACGCTTCGAGGAACTCTACGGCGCCCTGAGGGAACGTCGGCCGGCGAGGACAGCGAGCGACGAGGAAGAACGCAAGCCTTACGAAGACGATCCCAAAGGCGAATGGCTCGGCGAGCGGGTGAGCCGGCTCAACAAGCTTGTGGAGGCCGCGCTCGGCCCCGCAGCGGAGTATTATCGCGTGGAGCGGTCGGGGGGCCGTTCGGCGACCGTCTACCGCCTCGCCACGCCGCCCGAGGCGATCCGACTGTCCTGGAAGACAGGGAAGTGAGATGCGCAAATGAGCGACGCGCGGAAGGATCTCCCGACGATCGACGAAGTGGCACTCGGCGCCTTTCTCCACGACGCCGGCAAACTCCTCCAGCGCGGGCTGGGCACCATCGACGCCCTGCCCGGGCCGGTCCGCAACCTCGAGGGCACGCTCTGCCCGAAGGCCCAGGCGGGCGAGTACTACACCCACAAGCACGTGCTCTTCACCGAGCTCCTCTTCCACGACCTCGAGGAACAGGGGCTGATCCTCCCGGCCGGCCTCTCGCGGCGGAACGTGCGCGACGCCGCGGTCTGGCACCACAAGCCCGAGAGCGGCCCGGTCTGGGGCTGGATCGTGGCCGAGGCCGACCGCCTCGCCTCGGGCATGGACCGCAAGGCCAAGGACGCCGCTGCCGAGCGCGACGACGACCAGCGCACGCGCGACTTCTATCGCCGCAGGCCCTTGCGCTCGATCCTCTCGGCTGTCCGGCTCGGGGACCCGGCGGAGCCGGAGAAGGAGGGGAACCGCTTCCATCGCCCGCGGCCGGCCGATCCCGAGACGATCGTGGCCGCCGCGGACAAACACGAGCGCGAGCTGCCCGGCGACTACGCGGCGACGACCGAGGCCTTCCGCCGCGACTGGGTCGCGCTCTGCCGCGAGGTCCGCCAGACCGCCTCGATCTTCCACGAGGGCGTGATCGGCCTGGCCGAGCGCTACTGGTGGGGCGTGCCCTCGTCCACCAAGGACGAGCCGGACGTCTCGCTCCTCGACCACAGCCTCGCGGTGGCAGCCTTCGCCGCCTGCCTCCACGCCCACCACGCGTCCCGAGACGAGCTTTGCGACCCGGCCGCGATCAAGGACCGTAGCCGGCCCAAGTTCCGCCTGCTGCGCGGCGACCTCTCCGGTATCCAGAACGCCCTCTTCCGCCTCGGCAGCGAGCAGGTGAAGGGTGTGAACCGCATCCTGCGCGCCCGCTCCTTCCTGATGGGCCAGCTGGTGGAGGCCGCGGGCCTCCTGATCCGCCGCCGGCTCGAGCTGCCGCCCTACGTGGTGCTCATGCGCGCGGGCGGCCAGCTCACCATGCTCCTGCCCGAGCGTTCGGACATCGAGCAAACGATCGAGGCGATCCGGGAAGAGATCGACGAGTGGATGGCCACCCGCTGGGCGGGCGAGCTCGCCTTGAACCTCGGCCTCACCGAGCCGCTCGCACCCGAAGCGTTCCTGCGCGATCGCATCGTGGAGACGCTCGAGCGGCTGCGCGCCGCCACCGAGGCCGCCAAGGAGCGCCCCCTGGCCGCGTTCCTGCGCAAGAACGGCCCGGTCCTGAGGCAGGATTACGAGCAGGGCGCGGACGGTCACTGCCCGGCCTGCGGCGTCCGCCCCCGCAAAGACGAGCACAAGGAGGACGGCGTCGCCCGCTGTTGGGCCTGCCACCACGAGTACCGCCTCGGCCGCCGGCTGCCGAAACTCCAGCAGCTCCTCTGGCTCGACCGAGCGGAGGACGAGCGCACGCTCGAGCTCTTCGGCCAAGTGCGGCTGCGCGCCGTGGTGGACGACGAGCGCGCCTTCGAGCCTAAAGCGAACGTCGTGTCCGGCTGGCGGCCCTGGGGGATCGGGGAGGTCGCCTGGCCGGTCGCCACCCGCCCGATCGCCAATTACGTGCCTCTGTTCGACGAGCGGGACCTCGACGACGCCCCGCGCAAATATCGCGGCCTCGAGGAGCGCGAGCGCAGCGAGGAGGCCGAGGAGCCGGTCGAGATCGGGGCGATCAAGACCATGGCGCACATCGCCGCCGACGCCCGCGAGCCCGACGGCGATCGCTGGATCGGCCGGCCGCTTCTGGCCGTGCTCAAGGCGGACGTCGACAATCTCGGCCAGATCTTCGGCGCGGGTCTCGGGGCGAACCGCTCGATCGGCCGGCTCGTG
>JANWZN010000255.1 GCA_025054575.1 Geminicoccaceae bacterium
TCGACAACATGCGAAAGACGATCGCGCGCCGCCTGCTCGAGGCGAAGCAGACGATCCCGCATTTCTATCTCACGGTCGATGTCGAGCTCGATGCGCTGTTGGATCTGCGCGCCAAGCTCAACGCCCGGCCCGGGGTCGACTACAAGCTCAGCGTCAACGATTTCGTGATCAAGGCGGTGGCCCTCGCGCTCGAGAAGGTGCCGGCCTGCAACGCGAGCTTCGCGGGCGACAAGATCCTCCGCTACAAGGACGTCGACATCGCGGTCGCGGTCGCGATCGAGGGCGGGCTGATCACGCCCATCGTGCGCAAGGCGAATCAGAAGACCCTCTCGGTGATCTCGGCCGAGATGAAGGAGCTCGCCGCGCGCGCCAAGGTGGGCAAGCTCAAGCCCGAGGAGTTCCAGGGCGGCGGCTTCACGATCTCCAACCTCGGCATGTACGGGATCCGCGAGTTCGCGGCGATCATCAACCCGCCGCAGGCCTGCATCCTGGCCGTGGGCGCGGGCGAGAAGCGACCCGTGGTGCGCGAGGACCAGATCGTCGTCCGCACCCTCATGACGGTGACGCTCTCGACCGACCACCGGGTGGTCGACGGCGCGCTCGGCGCCGAGTTCTTGCAGGCCTTCAAGGCGCTGATCGAGGACCCGATGGGCCTGCTGGTCTGAGGCCCGGCCTCAGGGTGCGAGGAGCGAGGTCTCGTCCGGATCGTCGCCGGCAGCAGCCGGGCGGGCCGGCAGGAGGGAAAGCGGAAGCGGGCGGCTCGTGACCCGGCCGGGCAGGAGCCCGTGCAGGAGGTCGGCGCAGCTGCAGGGCTCGAGCCGCGGGGCGGGCGGCGTGGTGCAATAGCCGCGGTCGGTGACGCAGGTCCAGCTCGCGGCCGGCGGGGCCGAAGGCGGGTCGCGCGATCCTCCGGCCAGGGCCATCAGGGCCGCGATCGCGAGGACGGTGGCGAGGGCGGGAACGAGGTGCTTCGGCAAGGGCGGGGCCTCCTTCGCGAGAGGGAAGGAGGCTAGCACGGAACGGTCGGGCCGGGGTGACGGGAATCACCGGCCGCTGCGCCGCAGGCGACCCTTTCGCGGGCGCAGCGGCTGGCTTAAGGCGTGGCGCGGCGTTCGCGCGGGGTAGGGGACATGGGCTACAAGGTGGCGGTGGTCGGTGCCACGGGTGCGGTCGGCAACGAGATGCTGCAGATCCTGGCCGAGCGGGAGTTCCCGGTCGACGAGGTGGTGGCGCTCGCCTCCGAGCGGTCGATCGGCAAGCAGGTGAGCTTCGGCGAGAACCGTACGCTCGATGTCGAGGATCTCGAGCGGTTCGACTTCCGCGGCTTCGACATCGCGCTGTTCTCGCCCGGCGCCAAGGTCTCGGCCGTGCACGCGCCGCGGGCGGCGGCGGCGGGCTGTGTGGTGATCGACAACACCTCGCATTTCCGGATGGACCCGGACGTCCCGCTCGTCGTCCCCGAGGTCAACCGGCACGCGCTCAAGGACTTTCACAAGAAGAACATCATCGCCAATCCGAACTGCTCGACGATCCAGATGGTCGTGGCGTTGAAGCCGATTCACGATCGGGCCCGGATCAAGCGGGTGGTGGTGGCGACCTACCAGTCGGTCTCGGGTGCCGGCAAAGAGGCGATGGACGAGCTCTTCGACCACACCAAAGCGATCTACATGAACGAGCGAAAGGAGCCGGTGAACTTCCCGAAGACGATCGTCTTCAACCTGATCCCACAGATCGACGTCTTCATGGACGACGGCTCGACCAAGGAAGAGTGGAAGATGGTGGTCGAGACCAAGAAGATCCTCGATCCCAAGATCCTGGTGACCGCCACCTGCGTGCGGGTGCCGGTGTTCGTGGGTCACAGCGAGGCGGTCAACGTCGAGCTCGAGACCCCGCTGTCGGCGGAGGAAGCGCGCGAGCTCTTGGACGAGGCGCCGGGGGTGGTCGTGGTCGACCGTCGCGAGGCGGGCGGCTACATCACCCCGGTCGAGGCGGCCGGCGAATATGCCGTGTTCGTCTCGCGCATCCGCGAGGACCCGACCGTGCCGCACGGCCTCAACCTCTGGGTGGTGGCGGACAATCTCCGCAAGGGGGCGGCCTTGAACGCGGTCCAGATCGCCGAGTGCCTGGTCGAGGACGGGCTCCTCTGAGCGCGGCGCTGCCTCGGGCGGGGCACGGCCGCGCGCTGGCTCGGGCGTGGCGGCCGTGAGCGGGCCCCTGGGCGAGCCGGTCGAGGTCGGCAACGTTCCGGAATATTCGGTCTCCGAGCTCGCCTTCGAGCTCAAGCGCGTGGTCGAGACGAGCTTCGGGCTCGTGCGCGTGCGCGGCGAGCTCACGGGCTTCAAGCGCGCCGCCTCGGGCCATCTCTACTTCGCCATCAAGGACGAAAAGGCGCTGCTCGACTGTGTCGCCTGGCGGTCGAGCCTGCCGCGGCTCTCCTTCGAGCCGGCCGACGGCCTCGAGGTGATCTGCACCGGCCGGCTCACGACCTACCCCGGGCGTTCGCGATACCAGCTCGTGGTCGAGCGGATGGAGCCGGCCGGGATCGGCGCGCTCATGGCGCTGCTCGAGGAGCGCAAGCGCGAGCTCGCAGCCGAAGGCCTGTTCGATCCGGCGCGCAAGCGCGCGCTGCCGTTCCTGCCCAGGGTGGTGGGGGTGGTGACCTCGCCCACCGGGGCCGTGATCCGCGACATCCTGCACCGGATCGCCGAGCGCTGCCCGGTGCGCGTGATCCTCTGGCCCGTGCTGGTCCAGGGCGAGGGGGCGGCCGAGCAGATCGCAGCCGCGATCCGCGGCTTCTCGGCGCTGCCCGAGGGCGGGCCGGTGCCGCGGCCCGATGTCGTGATCGTG
>JANWZN010000256.1 GCA_025054575.1 Geminicoccaceae bacterium
CCCCCCGCGGGGGGGGGGGGTTTCGCTCCCCCCCCCCCCCCCCGCGGCCCGCTCCGCCTCGGGGGTTTCCCGCCCCGTGGGGGGGGGGGGGGCCGCCGCGGGGGCCCCCGCCCGCGCCACGGCCTCAGCTAACGATGGTCGGGGCCTCAGGTGAAGAGGATCAAGAAGGCGATCAGGAGCGCGAACAGCGCCACCGCCTCGACCAGCGCGAAGCCGATGATCGCGAAGGGGAACACCCGCTGCTGGACGGACGGGTTGCGGCCGACCGTGGCGATCAGGGTGGCGAAGATGTTGCCGATGCCGATACCGACACCGAACAGTGCGATCGTCGCCAGGCCGGCGCCGATCATCTTGGCAGCAGCGAGCTCCATCGATCCCTCACGCTTGGTTGATGGGCGCAGCGCGCCCGGGGCCACCGCCCGACGCGTCCAAGGGCCTGGCGAACCTACGGCCTCAATGCATGTGGATCGCGTCGTGCAGATAGATGCAGGTCAGTACCGTGAAGATGTAGGCCTGGAGGAAGGCCACGGCGAACTCGAAGCCGGTCAGGGCCACCGTGACCGCCAACGGCGCCACCGCCGGCACCGCCCAGTAGGAGAAGAGCGTGACGATGAAGCCGGCGAACACCTTCATCATCGTGTGGCCGGCCATCATGTTGCAGAAGAGCCGGACGGACAGGCTGATCGGCCGCACGCAATAGGACAAGATCTCGATCGGCACCAAGAGCGGCAGCATGATCTTGGGCGCCCCCTGCGGCACGAAGAAGTGCAGGAAGTGGGTGCCGTGGATCATGAAGCCGAGTACGGTGACGCCGACGAAGACGCCCATCGCGAGCGTGAACGTCACGATGATGTGCGAGGTGAAGGTGAAGCCGAACGGCAGCGGCAACATGCCGAGCATGTTGCCCATCAAGATGAAGAGGAAGAGAGTGAACACCAGCGGGAAGTAGCGCAGCCCTTCCTTGCCGGCGTTGTCGCGGACCAGACCGGCCACGAACTCGTACGCCAGTTCGACGACCGACTGCAGACGGCCGGGGACGAGCGCGTGCTGCCGCGTGCCGGCGACCAAGAGCCAGTAGGCGGCGCCGACCGCGATCATCATCCACAAAGAAGAGTTGGTGAAGGAGAGGTCGAGCGTGCCGATCTGGATCGGCACGAGCTTCTGGATCTCGAACTGGTGCAGCGGATCCGCCACCCCTCGCTCCCTCCGCTCGCCGCGCCGGCGCTCAAGCGCCGCGGTCCGGTTCGTCTCGCATCCTCTGCTCGAAACGCTTCATCCAGCGCCAGGCGTTGAGCATCCCGGCAGCCGCGCCGAGCACGAAGCCCACGACGAGGAACACGGGCGAGGTCGCGAGCCAGGCATCGAGCGCCCAACCCAGCAGCAGACCCCCCGCCAAGCCGCCCAGAAGCTCGATCCCGGCTTGGAGCCCGCCGCCCCAGGACGGCCCGCTCCGCGCCTTCTCGCCCTTCGGCGACGGCTCGGCGCGAGCCTCGCGCAACCGCCGCAGACGGGCGTCGAACTCGTCGAACCCCGGCGGCTCGTCCTCGCGCGCCATCGATCCTCGGCCCATGCGACCGCGCCGCCCGAGGGCGGCCGGCTCCGGGCGCGCGGAACCTAGGAAGCTGTCGCGCGCACCGTCAAGCCGGGGCCGATGCTTGCGGCACTATGCCCTAGCGCGCAGCTCGACCGCCTCGCCCAGCTCGACCGAGATCAGGCGCGAAACGCCCCGTTCCGCCATCGTCACCCCGTAGAGCCGGTCCATCCGCGCCATCGTCAGCGGGTGGTGCGTCACCACCAGAAAGCGCGTGCCCGCGGTGCGCGCGATCTCGCTCATGAGCTCGGTGAAGCGGTCGACATTGGCATCGTCCAACGGTGCGTCGACCTCGTCCAGCACGCACAAGGGGCTCGGTCGAGCGAGGAAGAAGGCGAAGACCAGCGCGAGCCCGGTCAGGCTCTTCTCGCCGCCCGAGAGGAGCGAGACGTGGGCGAGGCGTTTGCCCGGCGGCTGCGCCTCGAGCTCGAGCCCGGCCGCGAGCGGATCGGCGAGGTCGGTCAAGTGCAGATGCGCACGTCCGCCGCCGAAGAGGCGGGTGAACAGCCGCCGGAAGTGACCCTCGACCGATTCGTAGACGGCGAGCAAGCGCTCGCGCGCTTCCCGATTGACCGTCGCGATCGCCCGCTCGAGCCGCTCGATCGCGCTGCGGATCTCGGCCTCCTCCGCCCGGGTTCGCTCGAGCTCGCGCTCGAGCTCGGCGAGCTCCTGCTCGGCGCGGAGATTGACCGGCCCCAGCCGATCGCGGCTCGCCACGAGCCGCGCCAGCCGCCGCTCCAAGGCGTCGACCTCGAGCGCGCGCAGCGGTTCGGCCACGGTGTCGGGTGGGAGCGCCTCCGGCGGCTGGCGCAACCGGTCGATCACCGCGGCCCGCGCCGCTTCCAGCCGCGACCGGGCAGCCGCCTCCTCGGCCCGGGCGAGGGTCGCCCGCTCGGCTGCCGCGGCGAGCACCGCCTCGGCTTCGAGCCCGCTCCGCTCGGCCTCGTCGACCGCGGCGGCGAGCCGGTCCACCTCCGCTGCCGCCGCCCGGTAGGCGGTCTCGGCCGCCTCGGCTTCCGTCCGCAACACCGCGAGCCGTTCGTCGTCCTCGGCCGCGGGCGAGGGCGGCGGGTCCTCGCGCGCGAGCCGCTCGCCGAGCTCGCGTTCCCGGGCAGCCAGACGGGCGGCACGTTCGCCGCGCCGCTGTCGCTCGGCGTCGAGCGCGGCGGCGCGCGTGGCGAGCCCTTCGACCCGCGCCGCGAGCTCCGCCGACGCCCGCTCCGCCGCCTG
>JANWZN010000257.1 GCA_025054575.1 Geminicoccaceae bacterium
CGCAAGACGAAGCCCCTCTCGACCGGGGCGAAGAGCGCGGGCGAGCAGCTCTCGGCATTCTTGTCGGCGCTCTTGAAGCTGGTGGCGACCACGCCGCGCTGTGCCCTGGTCTTCACCCTGGCCGTCGGCAAGGATCTCGCCGCCACCGACGCCTACGCCGCCGAGCACGAGGAAGTCGCGCGGGTCATGGAAGAACTCGCGAGCATCGCCGCGCGCAATGCGACCATCCTCAATCCCACCCGCGAGGACGAGACGGTGGCGGTCCTCAAGCGCCGGCTGTTCGAGCGGATCGACGAGGCGGCGGCCGGCCCGATCGTCGCCGCTTACGGCGAGCTCTGGAAGCGCTTCGCCGACCATCTGCCGCCCGGCTGCCGCTCGGGCGAGGCCGCGGAGGCCTTGCGCGCGAGCTGGCCGTTCCACCCCGATCTCGTCGCCGTCCTAACCGAGAAGCTCGCGAGTCTCGGCAAGTTCCAGCGGATCCGCGGCATGCTGCGGCTGCTCGGCCGGACGATCCACCGCCTGTGGCTGGAGCGACCGCACGACGCCCATGCCATCCACACCCACCATCTCGATCTCGGCTTCCAGCCCCTGCGCGACGAGCTCACGATCCGCCTCGAGCGCCCCGACATGGTCCCGCCGCTCACAGCGGACATCGCCACGGGCGAGGCCGGACCGACCACGGACGACGGCAAACAGGCCGGCCCCGGCCTCGCGCGCGAGCTCGACCGCCGACAATTCGCCGGCATGGCTCCCTATGCCAGCTACGTGGCGCGCACGATCTTCCTCCACTCCCTCGCTTATCCCGAAGACCGGGCCGGCATCGCGCCGCCGGAGCTGCGTTTCGCCGTGCTCTCACCCTCGCTCGACTTCGAGTTCGTCGAACAAGCGCGCCAGCTCTTCGTGCACGAATCGTCGTTCCTCGACGACCGACCGGGCGCACCCTACCGCTTCCGCACCGAGCCCAATCTCACCCAGATCCTCCGGCGCGAGGAGGACCGGGTCGACGCCGGGAGCTTGCGCGACCGCCTCAACGGCCGCATCCGCGAGATCTTCGACGGCCGGACCCTCGAGTTCGTGCCGTTCCCGGCCGGGCCGTTCGACGTGCCCGACGAGACGAGCAACCGCCGTCCCCGCCTCGTCCTGATCGGCCACGAGGCGGCCACCGTCGACCGGCTGGTGCCGAAGATCCCCGAACTCGTGCTCAAGATTTTCCGCCAGCGCGGCTCCTCGGGCGACTTCCGCCGCGCTCGCAATCACCTCCTCTTCCTCGTGGCCGAAGAGCAGGAGGTCGAGACGATTCGCACGCTCGTCCGCCGGCGGCTGGCGCTGGAATCGATCTCCGGTCCGACCTGGGCGCAGCAGCTGCCCGAATACCAGCGCAAGCAGGTCGAAGAGAACAAGACCAGAATCGAGGCCGAGACCGCGATCGCGGTCCAGAAAGCCTACCGCCACATCTTCTATCCCTCGCGCGTGCGCATGGAAGGCGCCGAGGAGGATCTCGCCCACACCGTGCTCGAACATCCCGCGGCGGCGGCGAAGCCCGGCGACGGACAGCGGATGATCGTCGAGCGGCTGCGCGAGCTCGGCAAGCTCCGGCTGCCGGAGGACGAGCCCGACAGCCCGGCCTATGTGCGCGACCGCACCCCCTTGCGAAAGGGTGCGATCACGACCGGCAAGCTGCGCCAGGAATTCTTCGACGATCCGTCGCTGCCGATGCTCGTGGGCGAGGACGTGTTCTTGAAGCTCCTGCGCAAGGGCGTCGAGCAGGGCGAGTTCGTCTATCGTCGGGGCGATCTGATCTGGGCCAAGGGCCTGCCGGCGCCGGGGACGATCGCGATCGACGAGGAGAGCGAGCTGTTCACCGCGGCCTACGCCCGCGACCAGGGCATCTGGCCGCGGCCGGCGCCGCCCCCGCCGCCTCCGCCTCCGCCCGACGGCTCGACGGGCGGATCGGGGCCGAGAAAACTCCCAGAGGACGGGGGCGGGCCGCCGCCTCCGCCCGAGCCCGAGACGGTGGAGGCCGAGGCGCCGTTGCGCGAAGCCCTCGCCCGCGTCTTCGAGCAGGCCCGTGGCCGCGGCTGGAAAGCCCTCGCCTGGCTCGAGCTCCGGCCCTTCGATCCCGCGGACGCCTTCACCCTCGCGGGCCTCGCGGGCCTGGTTCCGAAGGCGGCCAAGCGCATCCGCTACGAGGTCGCCATCGAGAGCCCGGGAACCAGCCGGTTGGAACTCGCGTTCGACGGGCCGAGCGAGGAGGAGAAGCCGGTGCGCGACTTCTTGCGGCCGCAGATCGAGGTGGCACGCAGCAAGGGTCGAGAGCACGATGTCGCCTGCACGATCCACCTCCTCTTCGAAGGCGGCCTCGCTCTTGCCGGCACCGCGGCCGAGGAGCTCGGCGAGCGGCTCGCCAGGGCCGGCGCCGCGGCGGCGCAGGTCCGCGCGAGCGCAGGAGGCGCCCCTTGAACCGGCAGGCGGCCCTTCCCCTTGCCCCGCTCGCCGAGGGCGGGCCGCTCTTCGAGCTGCGGGCGACGAAGCGGGGCGCGGGCGACCTCGCGCTCGAGGTCTACCAGCTCCCCGCCCCCGCGACGCCGCACGTGACCACCCCCTCGCGGCTCGCCGGGCTCGGCGGCGCCAAGCTCGCGCTGATCGAGAGCCGGGTCCTCAAACGCCTGGGCAAGGAGGGGGCCAAGCTCGCGAGCCTGCGCGCCGGCGAAAGGCTCGTCCTGCCCCTTTCCGAACCCGAGGCGGCGCGGCTCGCGCTCTTG
>JANWZN010000258.1 GCA_025054575.1 Geminicoccaceae bacterium
TGGGGTGGGGCCGCGGGCGGTCGGGCGGGGGGCCGCCGGGCTCGGGGCGACCCGGGAGTGAGCCACGATGGTGTCCGACGCGACGTTCAACCTTCCGGCCCTACCCGCCCCCGTGCGCTCGCCCGCGCGGGCGGGCGAGCCGCCGGCGCAGCCCGCCGCACCGCGGGTCACGGCCGCGGCGGTCGAGCCGGTGCAGCCCGTGGAGCGCGCGATCGAGGCCGCCGCGAGCGCCCTGTTCGGCGACCGCGAGATCGAGGTCGAGGGCTTCCGCGACGAGGCGAGCGGTCGATACGTCTACCGGGTCGCCGACCGGCGGAGCGGCGAGGTGTTGATCCAGAGCCCGCCCGACGCGCTGCTGCGGTTCTTCGCGAGCGCGCGGGCCGCCCTCGGCCCGTTCGTCGCGGTCGAGGCGTGAGCGCAGGCGGAGGGCCACCATGGTCGAGAGCCTCGGCTTCGGCAATCTCAGCCTCGCGGGCGGCACCCCACGACTCACCGGGACGAGCTCGAAGCTCGACACGGAGGCCCTCGCGCGTGCGGCCTACGAGGCCAAGCGGGCGCCCGCCGTCCGCCTCGAGGCGCGGATCGGCAAGAACGAGGCCAAGCTCGCGGCCCTGGACGAGCTCAAGGGGCTCTTGCAGGAGCTGCGCAGCGCGGCCAACGGGCTGCGCAACCCGCCCGGGATCCTCGGCCGAAGCGAGAACCTGTTCGAGAGCAAGCGTGTCTTCCTCGCCGGCAGCGGTAGCGTAGCGGCGACGAGCATCCTGGGTGCCACCGCCGACGCGAGTGCCGCCGTCGGCAGCGTCGAGCTCGTCGTCGAGCGAACCGCGACCGCACACAAGCTGCAGGCACAGGCGGCGAGTGCCAGCGGTCAGAGCCTGGCCGACGCCTGGAACGGTGGTGCCGGCTTTTCCGGCCGTCTCGAGGTCGGGCTCGCCGGCGGCGAGAAGGTCGAGATCGCGGTGAGCGGGACGACCACGCTCGCCGGTCTCGCCGATGCGATCAACGCCCGGGCGGCACGGTCCGGGGTCGGGGCCAACCTGGTGCGGGTCGGCCCGGGCGAGGTCCGGCTGGTGCTGAGCGCGCGCGAGACCGGCCGCGCGATCGAGCTCGCCGATGTCGGCGACGATCCGGTCCTGCCGCTCATGCAGACGAGCGAGCTCGTCGCAGCGCAGACGGCGCGCGTGCGGATCGACGGCATCGTCGTCGAGCGAGCCGGCAACCGCATCGACGACGCGCTTCGCGGCGTGGTGCTCGATCTCTACAAGGCGGAGCCCTCCACCACCGTCACCCTCGCCGTCGAGCCCGACATCCAGGCGGTCAAGGAGCAGGTCGGCCGCTTCGTCGAGGCCTACAACGCGCTGCGCGATTTCCTCGCCAAACATTCGCGCGTGGACGGCGAGGGCAAGGTCGCTGCCGACGCGGTGCTGTTCGGCGACCGGACGTTGCGCACGATCGCCCGCACGCTCGCGCAGGAGATCGGCTCGGGTGCCCTCGGGCTGGCTCCGGGTGCGGCCTCGACCTTGCGCGCGATCGGCATCACGATCGGCGAAGGCGGTCGGCTCGGGCTCGAGGAAGCGAAGCTCGACCGCGCGCTGTTGACCAACCTCGACCAGGTCCGCTCGCTGTTCGAGTTCCGCGCCACCACGAGCTCCCCCGAGCTCGCGGTCATGGCCCGCTCGAACAGCCTCGCGCAGACGAGCTTCGCCGTCGAGATCACCGACGCCGATGCCGACGGCACGCCGGAAGCGGCCAGGATCGGCGGCGTCGCGGCCGAGATCCGCGGCCGCCGGATCGTGGGTCCAGCCGGCTCGGGCTTCGACGGTCTCGAGCTCGCCTGGATCGGCAGCGGCAGCACCACGATCACGGTCACGGCGAGCCAGGGCGTCGCCGACCGCGTCTTCAACGCGCTCGAGGAGGCGCTGCGGCCCGGCGCGGGATCGCTCGCGCGCGCGAGCGAGGAGTTGGGCGGCGTCAACCGGGCCTGGCGCGAGCAGATCGCCCTGATCGAGGAGCGCGCCCAACGCGCCCGCAACGAGCTCGTCGAGAAACTCACGCGCATGGAATCGGCCCTCGGCCTCGCCAACACCATGCTGGCCCAGCTCCGGGCGCAAACAGACGCCTGGACCGCCGGTCGCTGAGGAAACGGATCCGAGATGAACGCCCACACCCTGCAGAGAGCCGCGGCCGCCTATCGCGGGGCCGCCGAGACGATCGCCCCGGCGCAGCAGCTCGTCATGCTCTACGACGGCGCCATCCGCTTCGTCCGCGAAGCCGAGAGCGCCATCGCGGCGGGCGCCATCGAGCGGCGGCACCGCAACGTCCGCAAGGCCTGGGACATCGTCAACGCGCTGCACGCCTGCCTCGACTTCGAGCGCGGCGGCGAGGTCGCGCGATCGCTCGATCTGTTCTACGGCTACGTGTTGCATCGCCTGACGCGGATCGACGTCACCAACGATCCGGCGATCTGCGCCGAGCTGATCCGCCTGCTCGGCCAGATGCGCGCGAGCTGGGCCGCGATCGCCTCGGGCGGTACCGCCGAGCCCGAGCGGCCGCGGCCACCGCTCGGTGCAGCTTCGGAGAAAGCCGGGCTCGCCCTCACGGCCTGAGGTCGGCGCGGGCGCGCAACGCCGGGCGGTCGGCGCCCGCGCGACACGGACGGCCGCATGCGTTCCGCCCTCCCAGCGTCCGCGCCAGCGACCGCCGCCAGGCACCGGTCGCGCGCGATGCGCCGGGCCGACCGGCCCGCTTTGCCGGCACG
>JANWZN010000259.1 GCA_025054575.1 Geminicoccaceae bacterium
AGCGCCAGCGCGGCCGCGAGGCCGAGGCCGGCCAGGGCTGCCGTCGCGGCCCGCAGGAACGCTCGGGGCGGCGGTTCGCGCAGGAGCCGATCGAGCGCGCGACCGGCGAGCAGGGCCAGCAACAGGACCAGGAGAAAGGTCGCGTCGGCCGGGCGGCGGTAGAGATCGACGCCGGGCAGGACCTGCCAGGCGAGCGCGAAGAGGGGCGTGTACCAGCCGAGGGCGTAGAGGAGCACGAGCCCCGCGGCTGCCAGCAGGAACCACCCGTCGGGCGAGCGCGCGAGCCTCGACCCGACCGTGGCGAGCACGAGAACGGCCGGCGCGCCCGGATAGAGCACGCCCACGTTCTGGGCAATGAAGAGCCCCGTGTCCGGCCAGGCGAAGGAGGGCGGACCCCAGAACGCCTCCATGGGCCCGCCCGAGCCGAACAGGTGCGGGGTGAGCAGGGTGAGGAGCAGGGCGGGGTGGAGCGAGCCGCGCCCGGCCCCTTCGAGGTCGATCTCCGGCCGGTTCGAGCGGGCGGCCTCGAGCGCGGTCAAGAGGAGCGGCGGGGCGGCGAGCAGGGCCGCTAGCAGGCCCGCGAGCACGAGCGGGCCGAGCGAGCGGCGGATCGTCCCGCGTCGGTCCGGGCCTTCGAGCCAGCGCCACAGCACGAAGCCCGCCGCCAGATAGGCCCCCAACAACGCCACCTGGTCGCGGCCGGCGAGCAGGAGGGCGGCCGAGACTCCGCTCGCGACGGCCGCTCTCCACGAGCCGCCGAGAATCGTTCGGTCGAGGGCCCAGAGGAGCCAGGGCAGCACGGCCAGCGAGTGGAGCTGGCCCACGTGCTGCAGCCGCCAGGCGACCGAGCCGCCGGCCAGGAAGACGAGCCCGGCCGAGAGCCCGGCCAGCGGGTGCACGCCGCGGGCCGTGGACCAGAGGAGCACCCCCGCCCCGCCCAGAAGCGGCAGGCCCAGCACGAGCGCGTCGAACGCCCGAAAGCTCGGCTCCGGCACGAGCCGGGCGGCTGCGAGGAAATAGGGCGAGAACAGGAACGACTGCGGGTCGGCCACGTGCGCCGTCCCGGCGAAGAGCTCGGGCATCCAGAACGGGCTCTCGCCCATCGCCAGGCAGCGGGCCAGAAAGTAGAAATGCGGCCAGAACTGGGACTTGGCATCCCAAGGGATGGTGACCGCGCCCGAGAGCCACGGCCAGGCGTAGAGCAGCCAGCCCAGCACCAGACCGGCGAGGGCCGGGGCCTGCTCGCGGAACGGGGCGGGACGGTGGATCGGCGAGCTCCCGGAGCGGACGGAGGTGAGGAGCCGGCTGCGGCGGGGACTGTCAAGAACGGCCGGCAGGCACCAAACTCCGCCCCGAGCGGGCAGGGGAGGAACGGCCTTGGCAACGGCTAGGGTGGGCGCGACCGTCGAGCGCTATCCGGCGGCGCTGATCGTCCTTCATTGGGCGATGGCGATCTTGATCCTCGCGACGATCCCGATCGGCTGGCGGATGGGCGATCTCGAGCCCGGGCCGTTGCAGGACACGCTCTACCACACCCATCGCTCGATCGGGGTCACGGTCTTGGCCCTCGCGGTTCTGCGGCTCGTGCTGCGGCGCACGCTCGGCGCGCCGCCGCCGCATCCCTCGCTGCCGGCCTGGCAACGGACGCTCTCGGTGGCGGTCCATCACCTGCTCTACGTCCTGTTCTTCCTGGTGCCGATCCTGGGCTGGGCCGGGACGTCGGCCTTCGGCGCCCCGATCGTCGTCTGGGGCCTGTTCGAGCTGCCGCCGATCCTGCCGCGGAACGAGCCGCTCTCCGAGCTCCTGCTCGGCGCGCACGGGCTCTTCTCCCAGACCCTGGCCGGCCTCGTGATCCTGCACGTGGCGGGGGCGCTCTACCACGCCTTCGTCCGCCGCGACGGGGTGATGCAGCGGATGCTGTTCGGCCGCACGGGCTGACGCCGGCGCGCCCTGGCCGGGCGCCGGCGGGCGCGCTATCTCCGCCGCCGGTCGATCCCACCGGACACGTCCCCGCATGAGCGTCGCGCCACAGGAACTCGGGCTCGCCGAGGCGGGCTTCTCGGCCGATCGCACGCCCGCCGGGCTCGACAGCCTGGCCGAGCTGCGCCGCCGCCGGCTCGTCGTGCTCGCGCTCAACCTGTTGGCCTATGCGGCGATGGCCTGGCTCGCGGCGCTCGTGCTGGGGGCCGGGGGGTGGAGCGCGGTCGATCTCGGCATCCTCCTCTGCTTCGTCGTGGGCCTGCCCTGGAGCGTGCTCGGCTTCTGGAACGCCGTGATCGGCTTTTGGCTCTTGCACGGGGTACGCGACGGCCTCGCGCGCGTCGCGCCCTTCGCCGCCGCGGGCGATCGCGAGGAGCCGTTGCGCCTGCGCTGCGCGGTCTTGATGTTCCTCAGGAACGAGGATCCGGCCCGCGCCTTTCGCCGCTTGCGGGTGATCGAGGCGAGCCTCGCCGCCACGGGCGAGGGCAGAGCCTTCGATTTCTTCGTGCTCTCCGACACGTCCGACCCGGCGATCGCCGCGCTCGAAGAAGAGGAGGTCGCGCGCTGGCGGGCGGCGAGCCCCGCTCCCGAGCGGATCACCTATCGCCGCCGGGCGCGCAACACCGGCTTCAAGGCCGGGAATCTGCGCGACTTCTGCGCCCGCTGGGGACAGGCCTACGAGCTCATGCTGCCGCTCGATGCCGACAGCCTC
>JANWZN010000025.1 GCA_025054575.1 Geminicoccaceae bacterium
GAGGCCGATCCGCGCGAGGCCGAGCCCGCGCGCGGCATCGCCACGCCCCGACCACCCGATCGCCGCGCCGCCTGAAGGGCTCGCTCGAAAAAGCCGCGCCACGCCGCGGGCGAGGAGCGACCGGGCCCGAGCCCCGAGCCACCGCGCGACGCAGCGGATCGCCGAACGAAGAGTCGCGAGCCCTCGAGCCACCGAGACGACACCTTTCGCTGTCCTTTCGCCGCCGAGCTTAGCCGAGAAGGGTTAAGAGCCCGTTGACGCTGCACGGGCCGACCGCGAGCCGGGTGGCCGCCCGCGGAGCACCGAGACAGGCCGGCTTGCGCGCGCGATGCCCAAGGGGCGCGAGCACCCGCTCGCCCTTGCCGGCGGGCCCGCCGGCGCTAGCCTCGCGGCCGTGCCCGCGCGGAGGCCTTGCGATGTCGTCCGACAAGCCCGAGGTGCTCGTGCTCTGGCCCAATCGGCCCAAGCAGATGGCGATCCTCGAGGAGCGCTACCGCCTGCACCATCTCTACAAGGCGCCGGACAAGGCGGCGATGCTGGCCGAGGTCGGCCCACGGGTGCGCGCGATCGTGGCCTCGGGCGAGGTCGGGCCCGACCGGGCGATGATCGCCGCCTGCCCGAAGCTCGAGATCGTCGCCTGCTACGGGGTGGGCGTCGATGCGATCGACCGGGTCGCCTGCGCCGAGCGCGGCATCGCCGTCACCAACACCCCCGACGTCCTCACCGAGGACGTCGCCGACACGGCGCTCATGCTCTTGTTGATGGCGATGCGCGAAGCGGTCCGGGCCGACGACTGGGTCCGTTCGGGGCGCTGGGAGCGGGAGGGGCCGATGCCCGTGACGACGAGCCCGCGCGGCCGCGCGGTCGGCATCCTCGGGCTCGGCCGGATCGGCAAGGCGATCGCCCGGAGGCTCGAGGCGATCGGCATGGTGGTGGCCGGCTATCACGGCCGTACCGTCCAGCCGGGCGTGCCCTATCGCCACTATCCGGATCTCGTGGCCCTCGCCCGCGACGTCGAGGTCCTCGTCCTCTCCTGCCCGGGCGGGGCCGCCACCCGCGGCATCGTGAACACAGCCGTGCTCGACGCGCTCGGTCCCGAAGGATTCCTGGTCAACGTCGCCCGCGGCTCGGTGGTCGACGAGCCGGCGCTGATCGAGGCCCTCGAGCAGAAGCGGATCAAGGGCGCCGGGCTCGACGTCTTCGCCGACGAGCCCAGGGTCCCGGAGCGGCTGCGGGCGCTCGACAACGTCGTCCTCTCGCCGCACGCCGCTTCCGCCACCTTCGAGACGCGCGACAAGATGGCCCAGCTCGTGGTCGACAATCTCGCAGCACACTTCGCCGGCCGGCCATTGTTGACGCCCGTGCCGCCGCCTTGACCGACAGGATGCCGCCCTGGCGGCGGACCGCGGGCGCGCGAGCCGCCCGCGCCGATCGCGGCACGGGCTCGCCCCTGCCGGGTTCGGTGCGGGACGTTGTGGACAGCGCGCAGCCGGCGGTTGCACCTGCTCGCCGCTCGGCCACTATTGCAGAACCGAGGAGCCGCCGCGAACCCGCCCATGCCGCACGCCGACTTCGTCCATCTGCGCGTCCGCTCGGCCTTCTCGCTGCTCGAGAGCACGGTCCGCTACAAGGACCTCCTCGGCCGCTGCCGCGAGGAGGGGATGCCGGCCGTAGCCGTGACCGACAGCGCCAACCTGTTCGGCGCCATGCAATTCGGCGAGGCGGCCAAGAAGGCGGGCGTCCAGCCGATCCTGGGCTGTGCCCTGCCCCTCGCCCCGCCCGAGTCCGTGGCGCGCCAGGCCGGTCGCTCGCTCGCCCTCGCGCCCGAGCCGATCGTCCTGCTCGTCAAGGACGCGACCGGCTGGCGCAACCTCATGGCGCTCGTCTCCGCGGCGCATCTCGAGGGCACCGACGGCCGGGTCGAGATCCGGCTCGAGCAGCTGGCCGATCGGGCGGAGGGGCTCGTGGCGCTCACCGGCGGCCCCGAGGGTCCGCTCGCAGCCGCACTCGCCCGGGGCGAGCTCGATCAGGCCGCGCGGCTGCTCGATCGGCTCGCGGCGGCCTTCGGCGACCGGCTCTACGTCGAACTCCAACGCCACGGTCTGCCCGAGGAGGAGCGGATCGAGGACGCGCTCGTCGAGCTCGCCTACGCCAAGGGCCTGCCGCTCGTCGCGACCAACGACGTCCGCTTCATGAAGGCCGAGGATCACGCGGCCCACGCCGTGCTGCTCGCGATCGCGGCCGGCCGCACGGTGCACGAGGAGGACCGGCCGCGCGCCACCCTCGAGCACCGCTTCAAGAGCGCGGCCGAGATGCGCGCGCTCTTCGCCGATCTGCCCGAGGCCTGCGACAACACCCTCGTGGTCGCCCGGCGCTGCGCCTTCGTGGCACCGGCGCGCAAGCCGATCCTGCCGACCTTCGCCGTCGACGAGGCGGCCGAGTTGCGCCGGCTCGCCGCCCTGGGCCTCGAGCGCCGGCTCGCGCAGGCGGTGTGGAAGCCCGAGGACGACGCCGCCGCCCGCGAGGCCAAGGCTCGGCCCTATCGCGAGCGGCTCGCCTTCGAGTGCGACGTCATCGTGCAGATGAAGTTCCCGGGCTATTTCTTGATCGTCTCCGACTTCATCCGCTGGGCCAAGTCGCAGGGCATCCCGGTGGGCCCGGGCCGCGGCAGCGGGGCCGGCTCGCTCGTCGCCTGGGCGCTCGAGATCACCGATCTCGATCCCCTGCGCTTCGGCCTTCTCTTCGAGCGCTTCTTGAACCCCGAGCGCGTCTCGATGCCGGACTTCGACATCGACTTCTGCGAAGAACGGCGCGACGAGGTGATCGCCTATGTCCGCGACCGCTACGGTGCCGACCGGGTCGCCCAGATCATCACCTTCGGCACCCTCCAGGCCCGTGCCGCACTGCGCGACGTCGGCCGCGCCTTGGGCTTGCCCTTCGGTCTCGTCGATCGGATCTGCAAGCTGGTCCCCGTCAACCCCGCGAACCCGATCAGCCTCGCCCAGGCCCTCGAGCTCGAGCCGCGGCTCGGCCAGGCGATGGCCGAGGATCCGCAGGTGGCGAAGATGGTCGAGATCGCGCTCGCCCTCGAGGGCCTGC
Source organism: Geminicoccaceae bacterium (assembly GCA_025054575.1). Classification (GTDB taxonomy): domain Bacteria; phylum Pseudomonadota; class Alphaproteobacteria; order Geminicoccales; family Geminicoccaceae; genus JANXAZ01. Next base: position 3,100 of record JANWZN010000025.1, read on the forward strand.
CGCGGCATGCGAGCACGCACGCGGCCGGGGTGGTGATCGGCGATCGGCCGCTCGTCGAGCTCGTGCCGCTCTACCGCGACCCGCGGGCGTCGATGCCGGCGACCCAGTTCAACATGAAAGACGTCGAGAAGGCCGGGCTCGTCAAGTTCGACTTCTTGGGCCTGTCGACCTTGACGCTGCTCGCCCGGGCGGAGCGCATGGTCGCCCGTGCCATGGGCCGGCCTTTTTCCTTGCGCGATCTTCCGCTCGACGATCCGGCCACTTATGCGCTCTTGGGCCGCGGCGAGACGCTCGGCGTGTTCCAGCTCGAATCGGGCGGCATGCGCGACGCGCTCAGGAAGCTCAAGCCCGACCGGTTCGAGGACATCGTCGCGATGAACGCCCTCTACCGGCCCGGACCGATGGCCAATATCCCGCGTTACATCGCGGTCAAACACGGCGAGGAAGCACCCGACTATCTGCACCCGCTCTTGGAGCCCATCCTCGCCGAGACCAACGGGGTGATCGTCTATCAAGAGCAGGTGATGGAAATCGCCAAGCGGCTCGCCGGCTATTCCCTGGGTGGAGCCGATCTCTTGCGCCGGGCGATGGGCAAGAAGATCAAGGCCGAGATGGACGCCCAGCGCTCGACCTTCGTCCAGGGGGCGGTCCGGAACGGCATCGCCCCCGAGCTCGCCGAGACGATCTTCGAGGCCGTTTCCAAGTTCGCTTCCTACGGCTTCAACAAGAGCCACGCGGTGGCCTATGCACTCTTGGCCTACTACACGGCCTGGCTCAAGGCCAACTTCCCGGCCGAGTTCTACGCTTCCGCGATGACCACCGAGATCGCGGCCCAGGAGAAGCTCGCGGCCTTCCGTGCCGAGATGCTCCAGCGCGGCATCGCGCTCCTGCCCCCCGACGTCGACCGCTCCGATGCCCTCTTCACGGTCGAGCGCTCGGCCCAAGGTCCCGCCGTCCGCTTCGCCTTGGCCGCGATCAAGGGCGTGGGCGAGCAGGCGATGCGCGCGCTCGTCGAGGCGCGGGCACGCGGCGGCCGGTTCGCGAGCCTCTTCGACCTGGTCGATCGGGTCGGCACCAAGGTCTTGAACAAGCGGCTGCTCGAAGCCCTCGTCCAGGCCGGGGCGCTCGATTCCTTGGATCCGAACCGGCGCCGACTCCTGGAAGCGATCGAGCCGGCCCTGCGCTGGGCGCAGGCCGCGGCCGAGGCGCGCGCCTCGGGCCAGGCCTCGCTCTTCGGCGGCGGCGACGCGCTCCTGCCCCCTACCCCGCCCTTGCCCGAGGTGCCCGACTGGCCGGTGCTCGAGCGGCTCCAGCGCGAGTTCCAGGTTCTGGGCTTCTATCTCTCCGCACACCCGCTCGACGCCTTCAAGTCCGCCCTCGACCGGCTCGGGGTGGTGCCGGCCGCGTCGCTGCCCGAGGCCGTACCCGAGGGCGGCCGCGGCCGCGTGCTCCTGGCGGGCGTGCCGATCGCGCGCCAGGAGCGGGCGGGCGAGCGCGGCCGCTACGCCTTCGCCCAGTTCTCCGATCCCTCCGGCCAGTTCGAGGTGACCCTGTTCGCCGAGGTCCTGGCCTCCTCGCGCGAACTGTTGGACGCCCACAGCCCGGTCCTGATCGAGGCCGATGCCCGGCTCGAGGAGGGGGCGCTGCGGATCACGGCCAACCGGCTCGAGCCGCTCGCCGATCGGCTCGCCAACCAGCCCCAGGGGATCGTCGAGGTCCGCCTCGCGAGCACCGCGCCGCTGCTCGAGCTGCGGGCGCTGCTCGCCGAGAACGAGAGGGGCGCGCGGGTCCGACTCGTCCTGCCGGCCGAAGCGGAGGAGGTGATCCTGGCGCTCCCGCCCTCCTGGACGCTGCCCTATGCCAGGAGGCCCGATCTCGCCCACCTCCCGGGCGTGGTCGAGATCCGCGAGCTCGCCGTGCATTGACCGCCGCACGCGCGCTCGCGCGGACCGGGCGGCCCTGCCCGCTCTCAGCCGATCCGCTGGATGCCGACCCGGATCGGGCCCTCGGCCCGGCCGTGGACGAACTGGTCGACGAAGGGGTTGCCGCTGTCGTCGAGCCGCTCGACCGGCCCCTCCCAGATGATCTTGCCGCCGTAGAGCATCGCCACGCGATCGGCGATCTTGCGCACGCTCGCCATGTCGTGGGTGATCGACAGCGCGGTCGCCCCGAGCTCGCGCACGAGCCGGCGCACGAGCTCGTTGATGACGTCGGCCATGATCGGGTCGAGCCCGGTCGTGGGCTCGTCGAAGAACAGGATCTCGGGCTCGGCCGCGATCGCCCGGGCGAGGCCGACCCGCTTCTGCATCCCGCCCGAGAGCTCGGCCGGGTAGAGATCGGCCGCCTCGGGGCCGAGCCCGACCTTGGCGAGCGTGGCGATCGCCCGCTCGCGCGCGGTTCGGCGGTCGACCAGGCGGCGCGCCAAGAGGCCGAACGCGACGTTCTCCCAGACCGGCAGGCTGTCGAACAAGGCCGCACCCTGGAACAGCATGCCGAACTTCTTGCGGGCCTCGTCGAGGGTCCGGCGCGGGGCACCGACGAGCTCGGTGCCGTCGACCCGGATCGAGCCGGCATCGGGTTTGACGATGCCGAGGATGCTCTTGATCAGCACCGACTTGCCGGTCCCCGAGCCGCCGATGACGACCAAGGAGCGGCCGGCGGGGACGTCGAGATCGAGGCCTTCGAGGACCCGATTGGTCCCGAACCGCTTCGAAAGCCCGCGCACCTCGATCTTGGCCGGCGCGAGCGTGGCGGCGGGGGCCGGGGCTGCGGTCGTGTTCGGGGCGGTCTCGGGCACGGGCGGCGGCTCAGCGGGCGAAGAAGAGTTCGGTCACGAAATAATTGGCGATCAGGATCAAAATCGAGGCAGAGACCACCGCACGCGTGGTCGCCATGCCGACACCTTGGGCCCCGCCCTTCGAACGATAGCCCTGGTAACAGCCCATCAAGGTCACGATGAAGCCGAACACCGCGGCCTTGACCAGGCCCGAGACGACGTCTTGGGTCTCGAGGAACTCGAACGTTCGGTTGATGTATTCGATCGGGCCGAAGCCCAGCTTGTAGACCGAGACCAGCCAGCCGCCCATGACGCCGATGATATCGGCCACGATCACGAGCAGCGGCAGCATGAGCGTGCCCGCCAAGAGACGCGGAAAGACGAGGTAGCGCAACGGGTCGGTCGCGAGCGTGGTCAAGGCGTCGATCTGTTCGGTCACCCGCATGGTGCCGAGCTCGGCCGCGATCGCCGCCCCCACCCGGCCGGCGACCATGAGCCCGGCCAGGACCGGCCCGAGCTCGCGGGTCATCGAGAGCACGACGATGGTCGGGATGGCGTTCTGGGCCTCGAAGCGGGAGAAGCCCGTATAGCTCTGCAGCGCCAGGACCATGCCGGTGAAGATCGCGGTGAGGCCCACCACCGGCAGCGAGAAATAGCCCATCTCGAGGATCTGGCGGCCGAGCTGGCGCCAGTAGATCCGCCCGCCGAAGCCGGCCAGCACGGCCTGCAGCGCGAAGGCCACGACCGCGCCTGTGGTGCCGAGCAGGGCGAGCGTCGCCCGCCCGATCGCAGCGAGCGGGTTCACCCCTCCTGCCCGCCCAGATAGCGGCGCTCGAAGCGTCGGCCGAGCCGGGTCAGGATCTCGTAGCCGATGGTCCCGGCCGCCTCGGCGAGATCGTCGACCCCGAAGCGCTCGCCCAGGAGCTCGACCGGCGTCCCGGGCCCGACCCGCTCGGCCGGCAGCGCGCTCACCTCGAGGGTCAGAAGATCCATCGACACGCGGCCCACGACCGGCACCTCGCAGCCCGCGACCAGGGCCCGTGCCCGGCCGCCCGCGGCGCGCGGATAGCCGTCGGCGTAGCCGACCGGCAAGACCGCGATCCGCATGCCGGCGCGGGTCGAAAAGCTCGCCCCGTAGCCCACGGCCCCGGGCTCGCCTACTTCGTGGACCCGCAGCACGGGTGCGGTGAGCCGCAGGACGGGCCGCATCGGGTTGCCGCGGCCCGGGGTCGGGGCGACGCCGTAGAGGGCGGCACCCGGGCGGACCAGATCGAAGCGGAACGCCTCGCCCAGGAAGATGCCGGAGGAGGCCGCGAGGCTCGCCCTGGCCCGCGGCAGGAGCGCGAGCGCGGCACGGAAGCGCTCGAGCTGGCGCCGGTTCATGGGATGGGCCTCGAGCTCGGCCGGGTCGAGGCCGAGCCGGGTGAGGCCCGTGTCGATCAGGAGCACGATCTCCTCGCCGAGGCCGGCACGAGCGCGCGCTGCGCGCCAGGCGCGCAGCTCGGCGAGCGAGCCCACGACCGGCTCGAGCCCCGCTTCGAGGAACGCGGCCGGCGGGCGGCCGGCGAGGCCGTCGAGGACCAGGATCCGCGCTTCCTTCAGGATCGCACGCAGCGCGACGCCCTCCTCGGGGCGGGCGACGAAGAAGGTCGTGCAGCCGGCGGCGGCCAGCGCCCGGGCCACCGGCGCGAGCCCGAGCCCGTAGGCGTCCGCCTTGACCACGGCCGCACAATCGGCCGGAGCGGCGCGGCGAGCGAGCTCGCGCCAATTGGCGGCGATCGCGGCCAAGTCGATGTCGAGACGCGGGCGGAGCAGCGGCGCCGGCGCGCTCAATAATAGCCTTCCGGATAGCTGCTCGCCTCGAGGTTGCGGAACCGACCGTAGGCCGCGTCGAACTGGAGGAAGACGTTGCCGATCGGGCCGTTGCGCTGCTTGGCGATGATGATCTCGGCCTTGTTGTGGACCTTCTCGCAGCGCTGGACCCATTCTTGGTAGCGCTGCTGGAATTTCTCGGTGGTCTCGTTCTCGCGCTGGGTCGGCACCGCCCGAGAAAGATAGTATTCCTCGCGGAAGACGAACATCACCACATCCGCATCCTGCTCGATCGAGCCCGATTCGCGCAGATCGGAAAGCATCGGCCGCTTGTCGTCGCGGCTCTCGACGGCGCGCGAGAGCTGCGAGAGTGCCAAGACGGGTACGTTGAGCTCTTTAGCGAGTGCTTTCAGACCTTGGGTGATCTCGGAGACTTCCTGGACGCGATTGCCCGGGCCGTACTGGCCGCTGCCGCGCAGGAGCTGGAGATAGTCGACCACGACGAGGTCGAGCCCGACCGTGCGCTTGAGGCGCCGCGCGCGGGTCCGCAGGCCCGCCACCGTCAAGGCCGGGGTGTCGTCGATGTAGAGGCCGAGCCCGGCCAGATGCTGGCTCGCGCGCACCAGGCGCGGCCAGTCCTCGGCACCGAGCTGGCCGCGCCGCAGCTCGTCGGAGGGGATCTGGGATTCGGCCGAGAGCAGCCGGGTGGCGAGCTGCTCGGCCGACATCTCGAGCGAGAAGAGGCCCACGACATAGCCGGGCGGGCGGCCGGGGACGCGCTCCTCCTCCGGCCGCGCGGTGGCGGCGGCGTTGGCGGCGATCGTCACGCCGAGGGCGGTCTTGCCCATGCTCGGCCGGCCGGCGAGGATGATCAGATCGGAGGGCTGCAAGCCGCCCAACTTCTGATCGAGCCCCTCGAGCCGGGTCGGCACGCCCGTGACCCGTCCGGCCTTGTGCCAAGCACTCTCGATGTGGCGGACGGCGGCCGCGAGCACGGTCGGGAACGGCCGGAAGGCACCGCCCGTGCGGCCGGTCTCGGCGAGCGCGAAGAGCTCGTGCTCGGCCTGCTCGATCTGCTCGCGCCCGCTCGTCGGCTGCTCGCGGTCGTAGGCCCGATTGACGATGTCCTCGCCGACCCGGATCAGCCGGCGCTTGAGTGCCAGATCGTGGACCACGCGGCCGTAGTGGACGACGTCGACCACGGTCTCGGCGGCGGCCGCGAGCCGGGCCAGATAGCGCGCGCCGTCGAGATCCTTGAGCGCCGGGTCGGTGTCGAACAGGTGAAACAGGGTCTTGTGATCGGCGATTCGGCCATCCGCGATCCACTGCGCGCAGGTAGCGAAGATCTTCTGGTGGATCGGCTCGTAGAAATCCTCGGCCGCGAGGAAGTCCTCGACCCGATGATAGGCCTCGTTGTTGACGAGGACGGCCCCGAGCACCGCTTGCTCGGCCTCGAGGTTGTAGGGCTGGGTGCGGAAGGCCGGCTCCATGGTCTCGAAGCTCGGCCGTAGAAGGGTGCGCGTCTCGGCCATGGCGGAAAGCCTAGCAGCGCCCCGAGGGCGCCGGGAAGGCCGCCCACGCGCGCAGCTGTGGAGCGATCGGTCGGGCCTGTGGACCGCCGGTGGACAGCCCGCGACCGTTGCGAGCGCCTCGACCGTCGCCGTCGCCGCGCCTGGCCGTGCGCGCCGCTCGGAGGGTGCCGAGCCGGGCGACCTTTTCGGGATCCCGAGCGAGCCGGCGGTCGTGCTGCGCGATCAAGCGCAGCGGCTCGGGACCGTAGCGCGAGCGCCGCGGAAAGGCGCTCAGAAGTGACTTCAGTCGGGACGTGGCAGGACCGTCCGTGCGAGCGCGGGTGGACACCGGGCGGCACGGTCGAGAGCCCCGCTCCCCACGGGCGGTCCGTGCGAGCGCGGTGGACAGGGGGCGCAAGGGGCTGTGGTCAGCCCGTCACTGGAGCGTCCGTGCGAGCGCGGTGGGCGGCCCGCGAGCGTCGCGGCCTCCGCGGCCGGCCGTGCGGCCGCTCAGACGGCGCAGAGCAGCGCCACCTTCTCGGGGTCCGCGGCGAGGCGGCGATACTGCTCCTCGAGGAAGCGCAGCGTGTCGGGCCCGTAGGCGGAGCGCGGCGGGCGGCCCTCGACCGCGGCCTCGGCCAGCTCGAGCGCCATCCGAACGAGCAGATAATGGGTGAGCGGGAAGCCCGCGCGCAGGCAGATGGCAGCGAGCCGACGGCGATCGGGGTCGTAGAGCATCGCCCGTACCCGCCCCAGCGTCTCGCCCGCGTGCAGGGCCACGCCGATCTCGAAGCCGGCGACGTCGCCCTCGCGCAGCATCGCGAGCAGCACCTCGTGGCCGAGCTCGCCCGCCCGCCAGCGGGCGGCCAGCGCCTGCTCGCGGGCCCGGTTGCCGTGGTCGCGGGCGACCAGGTCGATCGTCGAGCGCTCGCGCGCCGCGCGCACGATGGCCTGGGCCTTCTCGCGGGGCAGGCGATGGGTCTCGACCAGCTCCCACTCGAGCCGTTCGCCGACCAGCCGGACCAGCCGCTCGACCAGCTCGAAGGGCAGCTCGGGCCGGCGGACCAGCCGGTCCTGGACGCGCCGATCGCGGCCGTGCTCCTCGAGCACGCGCTCGAGCGCGGCCCGCGACAGCCGGGCGCTCGGGTTGGCCAGGAGCTCGGCCGCGACGGGGGCCTCGCCGCGCGCCACGAGCGCGTCGCAGACCGCCTCGGAGAGCCCGGTCCTGGCCGCGACCGCGAGCGCGTACTGCATGGCGTTGGTCTTGACGATCGCGATCAGTTCCTCGTCGGTCAGGAGCGGGCTCTGCCGCAGCACCGGCTCGGCCACCGCGATCTCGTCGCGGGCGAGCTTGCGGACCACCCAGCCCGGCACGTCCTCGCTGGCCGCGACCGCCTCGGCCAGCGCCTTGCGGACCTCGGCCGCGACGTCCTCGACCAGGAGCCGCAACACCGATTCGACCACCGCCCGCTCGCCCGGCTGCGCGAGCGATCCCAGGCTCGCCCCGACCTTGGCCGCGATCCGCGCTCGCTCGACCGGAGAGTTGTCGCGCGCGAGGCGCTCGACATCGGCCGAGGAGAGCCGCTGCTCCGACCCGATCGCCGGCCTCGTGCGCGCGAGCAGGGCCTCGCGCCGCCGGCTGCCGATCCCTTCCGTGTCCGCCGAGCCCTGGACCATCCAGCACCCCGCCGACGCTCGCCGCTGCCCCGGACGCTCGGGGCCCCGCCCCGTCCGCTGGCCGAGTTTGCCCGCCGCGGGTAAAGAAATCGTTGTGCCCGAGCCCCTTCCCGCCCCGCCCTTCGATCCGACCGGACCGCTTCAGGCGGCCGACATCCGCCGCGGCACGATGCGCATGCTCGTGGCCCTCGGTCTGCAGCCCTTGGCCGAGGTCACGCTGCCGACCGGGCGGCGGCTCGATCTCTTGGCGCTCGCGGCCGACGGCGGCTTCTGGGCGGTCGAGATCAAGAGCGGCCTTTCGGACTTCCGCACCGATTGCAAATGGCCCGCCTATCTGCCGTTCGCCGATCGGTTCTTCTTCGCGGTCGGACCCGGCTTCCCGCTCGACCGGCTGCCAGCGGAGGAGGGGGTGATCCTGGCCGATCGGTTCGAGGGCGTGGTCGTGCGCGAGGGGCGCTTGCGGCCATTGCCGCCGGCGCGCCGGCGATCGCTCCTGCTCCGCTTCGCCCGCCTCGCCGCGGCCCGCGCGCACGGCCTCGAGGACCCGCCGCTCTGAGCCCGGCCCGATCGCGGCGGCGCGGGCTCAAGGGTCCGGCTCGAACAGCCACTCCTCGATCAAGAAGCGGGCGATGCTGTCGGCCCCGGGCAGGCGCACGGGCCGGCGCGCTTCATCGGCGAGCTCGGCGCGCTCGAACCAGCGCGCATCCTCGAGCTCCTCGGCGTCGACCCGCAAGGGCGCGAAGCGGGCTCGGGCGCGAAAGCCCAGCATCAGGCTCTGCGGGAAGGGCCAGGGCTGCGAGGAGCGGTAGACGAGGGCCTCGACCTCGAGGCCGACTTCTTCTTCGACCTCGCGGCGGACCGCCGCTTCGAGCGATTCGCCGGGTTCGACGAAGCCCGCGAGCGTGGAATACATGCCGGGCGGGAAGCGGGCGGCGCGGCCCAGCACGCAGCGATCGCCCGCGGTCACGAGCACGATCACGGCCGGATCGGTGCGCGGGAAGAACTCGACAGCGCAGGCCGGGCAGCGCTTGGCGTGGCCGGCATCGCGCAGCTCGAGGGTGCCGCCGCAGCGGCCACAGAAGCGCTGCATGCGATGCCAGTGGACGAGCGCACGCGCATAGGCCAGGAGGCCGGCCTCGGCGGCGCTCAGGACCGGGGCCAAGGCGCGCAGCTCGACCGCGCGCAGGGGCAGGCCCGGCTCTTCGCTCCCGAGGTCGAGGGCGAAGACCGCGCGCTCGTTCCACAGGCCCAAGAAGATCGCGGGCTCGGGCACCGCCCCACCGAGGGCGGCGGCATCGAGCGGGAACGGATCGGGCCCTGCCGGCTGGTCGGCGACCAGGATCTTCAGATCCGCGAGGGCCACGACGAGGCTCGTCGGATCGTGCCGGCGGGCGGCGAGCCAGGCGCTATCGCGCCTGCGGGCGACGGCCCGATCGAGGCCCGTGGTGGTGTAGACGTGCGGCGGCGGGTTGGTGATCGCCACGAGAGCCTCCCCTCCGCGGGCCCGCCGGCCGCGGCGGCGCGACCATCGCCGCCCCCCGCATCTTGCGCAAGCCGCAGCGGCGGTCGATATAGCGCTGCAGGAAGGCTGGCGGCGGACGGCACCCTCGCCAACCCGGTCAGGTCCGGAAGGAAGCAGCCGTAACGAGTTTCGTGTCGGGTCGTTCGTCAGCCTTCCGCCCCAAGCCCATCCGGTCCGGTTCCCGTTGCCCCCCGAAGAAGGAGCGCCCAGAGCGACGAGCGGCGAGGGCCCAGAGCGCGGCTATCGCGTGCTCGCCCGCGCCTATCGCCCGCAGCGCCTGTCCGAGCTGATCGGCCAGGACGTGCTGGTGCGGACCGTGAGCAACGCCTTCCGCACCGGCCGGATCGCGCACGCCTTCCTGCTCTCGGGCATCCGCGGGGTCGGCAAGACGACGACCGCGCGGATCCTCGCCAGGGGCCTCAACTGCACGGGCGCGGACGGCCGCGGCGGCCCCACCCCCGAGCCCTGCGGCCTCTGTCCCTCCTGTGTGGCGATCGCCGAGGACCGCTCGCTCGACGTCATCGAAATGGACGCCGCCTCGCAGACCGGAAAGGCCGACGTGCTCGACCTCGTCCAGGGGATCCAGCTCGCACCGCTGGCCTCGCGCTACAAGGTCTACATCCTCGACGAGGTCCACATGCTCTCGGAGAAGGCCTGGAACGCCCTTCTCAAGACCGTGGAAGAACCGCCGCCGCACGCCAAGTTCGTCTTCGCCACGACCGAGCTCAGGAAGGTGCCGCTCACCGTCCTCTCGCGCTGCCAGCGCTTCGAGCTGCGCCGGGTCGAGCCCGCGCGGCTCGTGGCGCATCTGGCCGCGGTCTGCAGCAAGGAGGGGATCCTTGCCGAACCGGCGGCGCTCGAGCTCTTGGCGGCCGCGGCCGAGGGCTCGGTGCGCGACGCGCTCTCGCTCCTCGATCAGGCGATCGCCACCGGCGAGGGCCGGGTCGAGGCCGCGATCGTGCGCGAGATGCTGGGGCTTTCCGATCGCGGCCGGGTCCTGGACCTGCTCGAGGCGGCACTTTCCGGCGAGACCGGGCTCGTGCTCGACCGCTTCGGCGAATTGCACGCGCTCGGCGCCGAGCCGCGCATGGTGCTCCAGGATCTCCTCCACCTCGTCCATCTCGCGAGCCGGCTCGCCGCCGGCGTCGAGCCCGCGGCGCTCGGCGCGCCGCTCGACGCACCGCAGGTCGAGCGCCTGCGGGCACTTCTGGGTCGCGAGGACCTGCCGCGGCTCTCCCGCGCCTGGCAGATCCTCTTGAAGGGTCTCGAGGAGGTGCGGACGGCACCCTCCGCACCGGCGGCCGCGGAGATGGTGCTCTTGCGCCTGGCCTGCGTGGCCGAGCTGCCGCCGCCGGGCGAGCTCGCCCGGCTGTTGCGCGAGGGCGGGACCGCCGCGGTGCCGGCACCACGCGCCCCGGCCCGACCCACGGCACCCACCCCGGTCCGGCCCACGGCCCTCGATCCCGCGGCACCGAGCGCAGCGCCAGCCGCGCCAGCGCCCCGGCCGGTTCGGCGCGAGGGGCTGCCGGCGGCCGAGGACGCGGCGTCGACGCCCGGCCCGACCACGCTCGAGGGCATCGTCCAGCTGTTGCGCGAGGCCGGCCAGGGCGCGCTCGCGGCCTGGCTGCACGAGGGGGCGCATCTGGTCCGGCTCGAGCCCGGCCTGTTCGAGTTCCGCCCCGAGCCGGGCATGCCCGAGGATCTGCCCAAGCGGCTCGCCCGCGCGCTGGGGGCGCTCGACGGGCGGCCCTGGAGCGTGCGCACGAGCAGCGAGCCGGGTGCCCCAACTCTCGGCCAACAGGCGGCCCAGCGCAAAGCCGCGCGGATCGACGAGCTCCGCCGCGAAGAGCCGGTCCGCACCGCGCTAGCGCTCTTCCCGGGGGCCGAGATCGTGGACGTGCGGCCGCGGCGGCCGAGCGAACCCAAGAGCGAGCCCAGGAAAGGAACCCTCCATTGAAGAACCTCTCCAACATGCTCAAAGAGGCGCAGAAGCTGCAGCAGCGCATGCAGGAGATGCAGCAGCGGCTGGCCGAGACCGAGATGACCGGCAGTGCCGGCGGTGGCCTCGTCACGGTCACCATGAGCGGCAAGGGCGAGCTCAAGAAGGTCACGATCGACAAGAGCCTCGTGGATCCGAACGAGGTCGAGATCCTGGAAGATCTGATCGTGGCCGCGGCCAACGACGCCAAGGCCAAGCTCGAGGCCGAGGTCGCCCAGGAGATGCAGAAGATGACCGGCGGGCTGCCGCTGCCGCCGGGCATGAAGCTGCCGTTCTGAGGCCTTGCACGCCGAACCGATCGAGGATCTCGTCCGGCTCTTGGCACGGCTGCCCGGGCTCGGGCCGCGCTCGGCCCGGCGCGCGGTTCTGGCCCTGCTCAAGCGTCCGGATACGCTTCTGGTCCCGCTTCTGGCCGCGCTCGAGCGCTGCGCTCGCGAGGTCCGCCGCTGTTCGATCTGCGGCAATCTCGATCTGTCCGATCCCTGCGCGATCTGCCGCGATCCCGCCCGCGAGGGCATGCAGATCCTGGTCGTCGAGCAGGTCGAGGACTTGTGGGCGATGGAGCGGGCCGGCAGCTACAAGGGCCGCTATCACGTCTTGGGCGGCACGCTCTCGGCCGTGGATGCGCTCGGGCCCGAGGAGTTGGGCGTCGACCGGCTCGTGGCGCGCGCGGCCGAACGGCCCGGGATCGAGGTCATCTTGGCGCTGGGCGCCACGGTCGCGGGCCAGACGACGGCGCATTACCTGGCCGAGCGGCTCGCCGGCACGCGTGCGCTCGTGACCCGGCTCGGCTACGGCCTTCCGGTCGGCGGCGAGCTCAATTATCTGGACGAGGGCACGCTCGCGGCCGCGCTGCAGGCGCGCCGCCCCGTCGCCTGAGCCCCGCGCCCGCCGGATCGTCCCGTCCCATGGCCGTTCGCCGCATCCTGATCGCCCCGCATCCCCTCCTGAAGCTCAAGGCCCGCCCGGTCGAGCGGATCGACGAAGAGATCCGCCGGCTCATGGACGACATGCTCGAGACCATGTACCGCGCGCCGGGGATCGGCCTCGCCGCACCGCAGGTCGGCGTCTCGCTGCGGGTGGTGGTGGTCGATCTCGCCAAGAAGGACGAGCCGCCCGCGCCGCTGCGGCTCCTCAACCCCGAGATCACCTGGAGCGCGGAGGAGCAGGTCGCGATGGAAGAGGGCTGCCTCTCGCTCCCCGAACAGTTCGCCGAAGTGACCCGGCCGGCCGCGGTGCGCGTGCGCTATCGCGACGAGGAGGGCCAGGAGAAGGAGATCGAGGCGGACGGGCTCTTGGCGCGCTGCCTGCAGCACGAGATCGACCATTTGGACGGGATCCTCTTCGTCGACCGACTTTCGCCGCTCAAGCGCAACATGATCATGCGCAAGCTCGCCAAAGCCCAGCGCGCCCGCGCCTGAGCCGGACAGCCGGCCTTGGCGCCAACGATCCTGTTCATGGGCAGCGCCGGCTTCGCCGTGCCGGCGCTCGAGGCGCTCGCGCGCACGGGCTACCGAATCGCGCTCGTGCTGAGCCAGCCGCCGCGCCCGGCCGGCCGCGGCATGAGCGAAAAACGCACGCCCGTCCACGAAGCCGCCCTGCGCCTGGGCCTGCCGGTCGAAACCCCGGCGACGCTCAAGGATCCGGACGTGCAGGCGCGGTTGCGCGCCCTCGGCCCCGATCTCGCGATCGTCGCCGCCTACGGCCTGCTCTTGCCGGAAGCGGTCCTCGCCATCCCGCCTCTCGGCTGCCTCAACCTCCACGCCTCGCTCTTGCCGCGCTGGCGCGGGGCGGCACCGATCCAGCGGGCGATCATGGCGGGCGACACCGTGACCGGCGTGTGCCTGATGCGCATGGAGAAGGGGCTCGACACCGGCCCCGTCTATGCCTGCCGGACGACCCCGATCGGGCCGCGCGAGACGGCGGGCGCGCTGCACGACCGCCTGGCCGCCCTCGCGGCCGAACTCCTGCTGGCCGAATTGCCGGCGATCGTCGCCGGCACGGCGGTGCCGACCCCGCAGCCGGCGGAAGGGGTGTGCTACGCCGCCAAGATCGGCCCCGAGGACCAGCGGCTCGACTTCCGAAAAAGCGCGGTCGAGCTCGACCGGCAGATCCGAGCACTCTCGCCCGCGCCCGGGGCCTGGTGCCTGGCCCGTGGCGAGCGGCTCATCGTCCTCGAGGCCGAGCCGGTCGAGGTGCCGGCGGGTGCCCCGGGCGCGATCGTGGGCCTGCCGCTCGTCGTCGCCTGCGGCCGAGGCGCGCTCGCGCTGCGCCGCGTCCAGCGCGCCGGTCGGCGGCCGATGGGTGCCGAAGAGCTGCAGCGCGGCTTCCCGCTCCCGCTCGGCAGCCGGCTCGATTGAGGCCGGCGGTGCGGCGCTGGCGGCTCTTGATCGAATACGACGGCGGGCCCTTCGTGGGCTGGCAGCGGCAGGCCTCGGGCCTGTCGGTGCAAGCGCTGCTCGAGGAGGCGATCGCCCGGCTCACGGGCGAGAGCCCCACGATCGTGGGCGGCGGCCGGACCGATGCCGGGGTCCACGCGCTGGGCCAGGTCGCGCATCTCGATCTCGAGCGCGACTGGCTGCCCGAGCGCCTTCTGGGCGGGCTCAACGCGCATCTGCGACCGCACCCCGTCGCGGTGCTCGAGGTGCGGGCCGCGGCCCCCGATTTCCACGCCCGCTTCTCGGCGCGGCGCAAGAGCTACCTCTATCGGATCCTCGACCGGCGCGCGCCGCCGACGCTCGAGCGCGGGCGGGTCTGGCACGTGCCGCAGCGGCTCGATGCCGAGCGGATGCACGACGCCGCCCAGGCGCTCGTCGGCCGGCACGACTTCACGAGCTTCCGGGCGAGCGAATGCCAGGCCGGGAGCCCCGTGAAGACGCTCGATCTGGTGCACGTCCGGCGGGTCGGGCCGATCGTCGAGGTCCGCGCGGTGGCCCGCTCCTTCCTGCACCACCAGGTGCGCAATCTCGTGGGCACGCTCGTCCAGGTGGGGCTCGGCAAAAGGCCGCTCTCCTGGCCGGCCGAGGTCTTGGCGGCGCGCGATCGCAGGGCCGCGGGCCCGACCGCGCCGGCTTGCGGACTCTATCTCGAGCGGATCGACTATCCGCCGGATTAGCTCGCGAAGCCCGTGCTCGCAGCACCCATCCCGGCGAGCCAGGTCTCGAACCGGTCGACGAGGCCGCTCACGAGCATGCTCGAGGCGATGTCCAGCACCACGAACCCGGCGGCGATGCCGCCCGGCGCCTCGAGCGCGGTCTTGATGACGAGCCATTGGTAGAAGAGGGCGGCCAGGACCGCCACGGTGGTGAGCAGCGCCCCGGTCGCCTCCGGCAACGCCAGGGCGGCGAGGCTCGCGCCGACCAGCAGGGCCACCTGGAGGAGAGCCGCCCAGTTGCCGGCCACCACGAGCGGCACGAACCGTCGGCCCTGACCCAACAGCCGCAGCACGATCGCAGCCGCGACCGGAAAGGCGAGCCAGCCCACGACGTAGCTCAGCGCCTCGAGGAGGAAGAGGAGGGGTCCGGCGAGGTCGACCGGCTCGTGCGCCAGGCGCTGGAGCACGAGCAGGCCATAGGCCGGGGCGGCCAACAGCATCGCGGTGAAGGACTTGAAGAAACCGTCGAGCGAGAGGTCGAAGCGGGCCATTGCCGCCGGCTCGCGCTTGAGGATCGCGAGCGCCCCCTCGATCCCGGCGCGGATCTCGGCCCCGCTCGCGATCACGCGGGCCTCGCAGCCGCGCCCGCGAAGAACCGCTCGAGGAAGGTCTCGTAGACGCGCGCGAGCTCCTCGATGTCGGCGACGCGCACGTGCTCGTCGACCTGGTGCAAGGTGGGTCCCGGCAGGCCCAGCTCGACCACCGGGCAGACCGGGGCGAAGAAGCGGGCATCGGAGGTGCCACCACCCGTGTCGAAGCGCGGCCGCCGACCGGTCACCGCTTGGACCGCGGCCGCGAGCGTCTCGGTCAAGGGCCCCTCCTCGGTGCGGAAGGGCTCGGCCGAGATCGTGACCTCGAGCTCGTGCGCGATGCCGAAGCCGTCCAAGAGCGTGCGCAGGCGGCGCTCGAGCGAGGCACCCGTGTGCCGATCGTTGAAGCGCAGGTTGAAGACCGCGCGCGCCTCGCCCGGGATCACGTTGCTCGCGGGATTGCCGATGTCGATCGAGGCGATCTGCAGGCTCGAGGGCTCGAACCAGGGGGTCCCCTCGTCGAGCCGGATCGCCAAGAGGGCCATCAGAACCGCGACCAGACGATGGGCGGCGTTGTCGGCGCGCTGCGGGTAGGCGGTGTGACCCTGGCGGCCGAACACCGAGAGCCGCCCGGTCAAGGAGCCGCGCCGGCCGATCTTGGCGAGATCGCCCACCCGCTCGAGCGAGGTCGGCTCGCCCACGAGGCAGGCATCGGGGCCGATCCCCTGCTCGATCGCCCAGCGCACGAGCCGGGCCGAGCCGTCGACCGCCGGCCCCTCCTCGTCGCCGGTCAGAAACAGCGACAGGCGGCCCGGCGGATCCGGCCGGCGCTCGGCGAAGGCGACCGCGGCTGCGATCATCGCCGCCACCCCGCTCTTCATGTCGGCGGCACCGCGCCCCCAGAGCCGGCCGTCGCGGATCTCGCCCGCAAACGGCGGCACGCTCCAACGGTTCGGGTCGCCCGGCGGGACGACGTCGAGATGGCCGTTCAAGACGAGGTGCGGCCGGCCCTCGCCCACCGTCGCCACGAGATTGTCGACGACCGGGCCGGCGGTGGCGAAGGGCAGCCGCGTGCAGGTGAAGCCGGCCGCGGCCAGGACCCGCTGGCACAAGCCCAGCGCGGCGGCGGCATCGGGGGTGACGCTCGGGATGCGGACGAGCTCGCGGGCGAGGGTGACCGGTTCGACGCTCATGGCCCTTCCCTCGCCCGGGCGAGCCCGCCCGCGCAAGCGCTCAATCGCGCAACAGTTCGTTGATCGCGGTCCGCGCCCGGGTCTTGGCGTCGACCCGCTTGATGATCACCGCGCAATAGAGGCTCGGGCCCGGCCGGCCATCGGGCAGCGGGTTGCCGGGCAGGCTGCCGGGGACGACGACCGAGCCGGCCGGGACACGGCCGTAGGTGATTTCGCCCGTGGCGCGGTCGACGATCTTGGTCGAGGCACCGATGAAGGTGCCCATGGCGAGCACCGCCCCCTCCTCCACGATCACGCCTTCGACCACCTCGGCACGGGCGCCGATGAAGACGTCGTCCTCGATGATGACGGGGTTGGCCTGCAAGGGCTCGAGCACGCCGCCGATCCCGGCGCCGCCCGAGATGTGGCAGTTCTTGCCGATCTGGGCGCAGGAGCCGACCGTGGCCCAGGTGTCGATCATGGTGCCGCGCTCGACGCGGGCGCCCACATTGACGAAGCAGGGCATCAAGACGACCGAGGGGGCGATATAGGCGCTCTTGCGCACGATCGCCCCGGGCACGGCGCGAAAGCCGGCCTCCTTGAAGCGGCGCTCGTCCCAGCCCTGGAACTTGGGCGGCACCTTGTCCCACCAGGAGCTGCCGCCCGGGCCGCCCGCGATCGGTACCATGTCCTCGAGGCGGAAGGAGAGCAGCACCGCCTTTTTCAGCCACTGATGGGTGATCCAGCGGCCGTCCTTCTTCTCGGCGACCCGCAGCTCGCCCCGGTCGAGGGCGGCCAGGGCCTCTTCCACGGCGTCGCGGATCTCGCCCCGGGTGTGCGGGCCCAGCGTGTCGCGTTCGTCCCAGGCCCGCTCGATGACGCCGGCGAGCAGGTCGTGGTCCATGGCTGTTCTTCCCTGTTTCCGTGCTCGACGCGTTGGTCGGTTCGGCGGAGGCGGGAGGCTAGCCGGCAAGGCCGGGCTGTCAATTCGGGGTATCCGCGCGGCCCCAGCGCGCGCCTGCGCCCGCGATGCGCGGCGCCCGCCCGCTTCGCCCGCGCTTGTCGGGGGCTGAGCCCGCCCCTAGCCTCGCGCCATGAGCGCCTTCGACCCGCCCCCCGTCCCCGCGAGCGTCCTCGAGCGCTGCCGTGCCGTGCTCGGCCCGGCCGGGCTGGTCGACGACCCGCAGTCGATCGAGCCCTACGTCACCGATTTCTGGCGCCAGCATCGCGGCCGCACGCCCGCCGTGCTGCGCCCCTCTTCGACCGAGGAGGTGGCGGCTGTGGTGCGGCTCGCGGCCGAGGCGGGCGTGCCGCTCGTCCCCCAGGCGGGCAACACCGGCCTCGTGCGCGGCGGCATCCCGGACGAGAGCGGCCGCCAGGTGGTGCTCTCGCTCGAGCGGATGACCCGCATCCGCGAGATCGACCCGCGCGGCGAGCACATCGTGGTCGAGGCCGGCTGCGTGCTCGAGACCGTGCAGCAGAAGGCGGCCGCGATCGGTCGGCTGTTCCCGCTCGCGCTGGGTGCGCAGGGCTCGTGCCGGATCGGCGGCAATCTCGGCACCAACGCCGGCGGGGTCAACGTCGTGCGCTACGGCATGATGCGCGATCTCGTCCTCGGCCTCGAGGTGGTCCTGGCCGACGGCCGGGTGTGGGACGGGCTCAGGACGCTGCGAAAGGACAATACGGGCTACGATCTGAAGCAGCTCTTCATCGGCAGCGAGGGCACCCTCGGCATCGTCACCGCCGCCGCCTTGCGCCTGTTCCCGGCACCGCGCGACCGGCGCACCTGCTGGCTCGGGATCGACGGGCCGGCCGTCGCCCTCGACGTCTTCGAGCTCTTTCGCGCCGAGACGGGCGAGGTGATCTCGAGCTTCGAGCTGCTCACGGGCTTCGGGGTCGAGGCGGCTTGCGCGCACCTGCCGGGGGTGCGACGGCCGCTCGCCGAGCCGCATCCCTGGCATCTCCTGATCGAACTCGCCTGGACCTTCGAGGACGGCCTCGCCGAGAAGCTCGATGCGGTCCTCGAGCGGGCGATCGAGATGGGCCTCGTGCGCGACGGCACCCGCGCCGAGAGCGAGGCGCAGCGCGCCAATATGTGGCGGATCCGCGAGGGCCAGTCCGAGGCCACCCGGCACATGGGGTTCATCGTCCGCAGCGACGTGACCGTGCCGATCGGCCGCATCCCCGAGCTGGTCGAGCGAATGGCGGCCTGGGTCGCGGCGAACGCCCCGGAGGTGACGCTGATCCCCTTCGGCCACCTGGGCGACGGCAACCTGCACTTCAACTTCGTCACCCCGCCCGAGCGGGTGGACACACTCAAGCCCCTCCTGCTCGAGCGGCTCTACGACGAGGTCACGGCCCTGGGCGGTTCGATCAGCGCCGAGCACGGCATCGGGCGGATGAAGCGCGAGGCGCTCTGGCGGCGCCGGCCACCGCTCGAACAGGAGCTCATGCGTCGCATCAAGAAGGCGCTCGATCCGCAGGGAATCTTGAACCCGGGCGTGATCCTGGCCGAGCCGGAGGAAGGCCTTTGAGCGAGCGTCGCCCGAAGGGCTGGCCCGCCCGTGCGACGATCGTCGAGGTGGGCTTGCGGGACGGACTGCAGGCCGAGCGCGCGAGCCTGCCGACCGCGACCAAGCTCGCGCTCGCCGAGCAGCTGTTGGCCGCCGGCCTGCGGCACCTCGAGGTCACGAGCTTCGTGAGCCCGAAGGCCGTCCCGCAGCTCGCGGATGCGGCCGAGCTTCTGGCCGCCCTGCCGCGCCGGCCAGGGGTGGAGCTCAGCGCCCTCGTCCCGAACGCCAAGGGAGCCGAGCGCGCGGTGGCCGCCAAGGTCGACGCGATGGTCGTCTTCCTTTCGGCCTCCGAGAGCCACAACAAGAAGAACCTCAACCGTCCGATCGAGCAGAGCCTGGCCGACATCGCGGAAGTGACGATGATCGCGGAGGCGGCGCGGATCCCGGTACACGCCGCGATCTCGGTCTGCTTCGGCTGCCCGTTCGAGGGCGAGGTGCCGCTCTCCCGGGTGCTCGAGATCGCCGAGGAGCTCGCCATGCTCGGCATCCGCCACCTCTCGATCGCGGATACCACGGGCATGGCCACCCCGCCCTTGGTGCGCGAGCGGGTCGAGGCGCTGCGGCAGGCCCTGCCCGGGGTCCGCCTCGCGCTCCACTTCCACAACACCCGCGGCATCGGGCTGTGCAACGTCATGGTCGGGCTCGATTGCGGGATCGACCGGTTCGAAAGCTCGATCGGCGGCATGGGCGGCTGCCCCTTCGCGCCCGGTGCCACCGGCAACATCTGCACCGAAGACCTCGTCTATCTCCTGCACGAATGCGGGGTCGAGACCGGGATCGACCTCGAGGCGCTGATCGCGGCCGCGAAGGCGGCCGAGGCCGCGGTCGGCCACCCGCTGCCCGGCCAGGTCATGAAGGCCGGCCCGCGCCTGAAGCTGCACCCCCTCGAGGCCGTGCGCACCGCCGCCGGGTGAGGGCCGGATGCTCGCCGGTGCGCTCGACGGGATCCGGGTGATCGACCTCACCCGCGTGCTCTCGGGCCCCTTCTGCACGATGCTCTTGGCCGATCTCGGGGCGGACGTGATCAAGATCGAAGGCCCCGAGGGCGATCCCACCCGCGCGATCGGCGCCGGCCGCCACGGGCTCTCCTGGTACTTCGCCGCCTTCAACCGCAACAAGCGCTCGGTTGTGCTCGATCTCAAGCGCGAGGCCGACAAGGCGATCCTCGCGCGCCTGATCGAAAAGGCGGACGTGCTCGTCGAGAATTTCCGCCCGGGCGTGCTGGACGCGATGGGTTTTTCGGCGGCGCGGCTCGAGGCGCTCAACCCGCGGCTGGTGAGCTGTTCGATCAACGGCTTCGGGAGCCTGGGCCCCTATCGCGACCGGCCCGCCTTCGATTTCGTCGCCCAGGCCATGAGCGGCTTCATGGCGACCAACGGCGAGGAGGGCGGCCCGCCCCTGCGCACCGCCGCCCCGCTCACCGATCTCGCCGCCGGGCTCTACGCCGCGCTCGGGATCGTGGCGGCCTTGCGGGCACGCGAGGCGACGGGCCGCGGCCAGCGGGTCGAGGCCACGATGCTGGGCTCGATCCTCTCGCTTCTGGGCTATCTCGCCCCGGAGTTCTTCGCGACCGGGAAGGCGCCGCCGCGGACCGGCAACGACCACCCGATCTTGGCCCCTTACGGCCTCTTCCGCACCGCCGATCGGGAGATCGCGATCGCGCCCGCCAACGAGGCGATCGTCGAGAAGCTGTTCGCGGCCCTCGGCCTCCGCCCGCTGCTCACCGATCCGCGCTTTGCGAGCAACGCCGAACGGGTGAAGCGGCGGGCGGAGCTGCGCGCCGCGATCGAGGCCGTGTTGGTGCAGGAGCCGGCCGAAAGCTGGATCGCGCGGCTCAATGCGGCGGGGGTGCCCTGCGGGCCGGTCAACGGGCTCGCGCAAGCCTTCGCCGACCCGCAGGTCGAAGCGCTGGGCATGGTCCTCGACGTGCCGCATCCGGGCCACGGGGTGGTGCGGATGACGGGCTTTCCTCTCCGCCTCGACGGCACGCCCTGCCGGGTGCGCCGGCCGGCCCCGGCCTTGGGCGCGGACAGCGAGGAGGTCCTGGCCGAGCTCGGGATCGCGCGCGCGGACGGGCCGCAGGGCTGACGCGGGCGCGCGCAGCGCCTTATCTTCGCGCGGTGCAGCGTTCTTTTCAGGGAACCGCCCCTGTGTCGACCGCCTCGCTCTACGAAGAGGATTTCTACCGCTGGAGCCAGGAGCAGGCCCTGGCGTTGCGCAAGCTCGCGGCGATGCGGGCGAACCTCGCCGTGCCGCTCGATCTCGAGCACTTGGCCGAGGAGATCGAGAGCGTGGGAATCTCGCAGCTTCACGCGCTGCGCGCGCGTCTGCGCCAGCTGCTCGCCCATCTGCTCAAGTGGCGCTTTCAGCCCGAGCGTCGCACCCGGAGCTGGCGGAGTACCATCCGCGTGCAGCGCGACGCCATCGCCGATCTTCTGGAGTCGAGCCCGAGCCTGCGCCGCCGCCTGGGCGAGGAGCTGGCGAAGGCTTACGAGAAGGCGCGCCGGCAGGCCGCGGACGAGACAGGGCTGCCGCTCGCGGCCTTCCCCGAGGCCTGCCCGTTCACGGTCGAAGAGGTCGAGGATCCGGAGTTCCTGCCGTGAGCGGGCGATGCGGCTGACGGCCGAGGAGGTGGCGAGGATCAAGCGGCTCGTGGCCGAGACCTACGGCCCGCGGGCGGTGGTGTGGCTGTTCGGCTCGCAGCTCGACGACAGCAGGAAGGGCGGCGACGTCGATCTGATGGTGGAGATCGACGAGGACGAGCTCGATCTGAGCAAGGAAATTCGGCTCAAGATCGCGCTCGAGGAAGCGCTCGGGGAACGCAAGGTCGACTTGATCGTGCATCGCCGCGGCCGCCGCGAAGGACCGTTCGTGCGGATCGCCAAGAGCGAGGGGGTCGTCCTTTGAACCCTTCGGAGGCCCTGCTTCTGGAGCTGCTCGATACGATGCGACGCACGGGCGCGGCGCTGCGTCGTGTTCGCAGACGCCTCGCCGGCCGTTTTCCCGTCTCGGCCGAGCGGTTGGCTGGCTTCGACGAGGACACGACGGCTTGGACCGATGCGTTGCTCAAGCGCGTCGAGCAAATGGTCGATGCTCATCGAAGCGCGACCCGCGTCGTCGTCAAATTGATCGGCGAAGAGGACAAGTACCGAACCCAGCGTCAAATCCTCGATCGGCTCGCGAGCTTCGACGTCGTGCCCGACCCGCTTCGCGTGTTGAAGCTGATCGAACTGCGAAATCGGACAGTGCACGCCTACGCCCCGGAGAGCGAGAAGCAGGCCGGCCTGTTGAACGAGGCCTGGGCGGCGATCCCCGAGCTCCTCGACCTCGCCGCCCGGCTCGCCCGCTTCGTGCGCGAGGAGAAGCTGCTGCCGGCCGCGGCCGGCCCCGTGCTGGCCGCGCCCGAGGCGCTCGCCGCGCCGATCTGACCCTCGGGTCCGCCCCTGGCCGAGCCGAGCCGGCCGTGCCATCTCTCCGCCCGGCGAACACCGAACGTGCTCTCGGGGAGGGTGGCGGTGGAGACCTACCTCAACCTGATCGGCGGGAAGTCGGTGCCGGCGCGCGACGGGGCCACCTACGAGCATCTCTGCCCCTCCGACGGCCGGCCGTTCGCGACCGCGCCCAAGAGCGGGGCCGCGGATGTCGACGACGCGGTGCGCGCCGCGCGCGCCGCCTTCGAGGGTGCTTGGGGGCGGATGCCGGCGGTCGAGCGCGGGCGGCTCTTGCTGCGGCTTTCCGAGGCGATCCGGCGCGAGGCCGAGCCCTTGGCGGCCCTCGAGGCCCAGGACACCGGCAAGCCCATGAAGCAGGCGCGGGCCGACATCGCCGTCACCGCCCGCTATTTCGAGTTCTACGCCGGTGCCGCCGACAAGCTGCACGGCGACACGATCCCGTTCCTCGAGGGCTACACCGTCCTCACGCTGCGCGAGCCCTACGGGGTGACCGCGCACATCGTGCCCTGGAACTACCCGGCGCAGATCTTCGGCCGCTCGGTGGCGGCCTCGCTCGCCGCCGGCAATGCGTGCGTGGTCAAGCCGGGCGAGGAGGCGGGCCTCACGATCGTGAGGCTCGCCGAGCTCGCCCGCGCGGTGGGCTTCCCGGACGGAGCCTTGAACGTCGTCCACGGCATCGGCGAGGAGGCCGGTGCCGCCTTGGCCGCCCATCCCGACATCGACCATCTCTCCTTCACGGGCTCGCCCGAGGTCGGCACGCTCGTCCAGGCGGCAGCGGCCAAGAACCATGTCGGCTGCACCCTCGAGCTCGGCGGCAAGAGCCCGCAGGTGATCTTCGCCGACGCCGATCTCGAGAGCTGCATCCCGGTCGTCGTCACGGCGATCACCCAGAACGCCGGCCAGACCTGCTCGGCCGGCTCGCGCGTGCTGGTCGAGAGGCGGGCCTACGACGAGGTGGTCGGCCGGCTCGCCGAGCGCTTCGCACGAGTTCGGGTCGGGACCCATGCCATGGACCTCGACATGGGGGCGCTCGTCTCGGCCACGCAACGCGACCGGGTCCAGGGCTATGTCGACCGGGCGCTCGCCGAGGGGATCCCGGTACTCGCCCGCGGCCGACTCGAGCCCGGCCTGCCGGCCGGCGGGTTCTATGTCGAGCCCGTGCTGTTCGGCCCCGTGCCGCGCGCCAACCGGCTCGCCTGCGAGGAGGTGTTCGGGCCCGTGCTCGCGGTCTTCCCGTTCGAGGACGAGGCGGATGCGATCCGCCTCGCCAACGGCACACCCTATGGCCTCGTGGCCGGCGTGTGGACCCGTGACGGCGGCCGCGCGATGCGTCTCGCCCGCGCGATCCGCACGGGCCAGGTGTTCGTCAACGGCTACGGTGCCGGCGGCGGGGTCGAGCTGCCGTTCGGCGGCTTCAAACATTCCGGCCACGGTCGCGAGAAGGGCTTCGAAGCGCTCTACGGCTTCACCGCTCTCAAGACCGTGGTGATCCGCCATTGAGGCGAGCCGGGGTGCTCGCCGCAGCGCTGGGGATCGCGGCCTGCACCGGCACGACACCGCCGCCGGTCGCGATGCGGAGCGGGATCGTCGCGACCTCGCCCTTCGAGGCCCGCGCTCGCGCCGCGGCCGAGCTGCGCCGGCTCGGCTTCGCCGTGCGGGAGCTCGACGGCTCCGACGTGCCCACGCTGCGGGCCGAGCTCGCCGCCGGCGGCGATCCGGGCTGGGCGCGCTGCGAGGGCATCTGGACCACCGATCCCTTCAGCGATCTCGGTCAGTCGCGCTTCGTTGCGGCCGAGGGTCGCCGCATGATCGTCGTCCTGCGCACCAGTGCCCTGCCGCAGGGCACGAGCGTGGAGGTCGACGCGCACACGATCGGCGTCTATCGCCACGCCTTCACCGGCGAGCCGGTCGAAGCGCTCTGCGGCAGCACGGGCGTGCTCGAGCGCCGGCTCGTCGCCGCCGCCGGCAAGAGCCCGACCGCGCCTTCGACCGCGGAGGATCGTCGATGACCCCCTACACCCCGCCGCTTGCGGACATCCGCTTCGTGCTGCACGCGATCGCCGGGATCGAGGAGCTCGCCCGCCTGCCCGGCCTCGCGCAGGCGAGCCCCGATCTGATCGACGCCGTGCTCGAGGAGGCGGGCCGCTTCGCGCGCGAGGTGCTGGCGCCCTTGAGCCCGATCGGCGATCGCGAAGGTGCGCGGCTCGAGAACGGGATCGTGCGGATGCCGCGCGGCTTCGCCCAGGCGTTCGACGCCTATCGGCGAGGCGGCTGGATCGGCGCCTCCTTCCCCGAGGCCGTGGGTGGCCAAGGCCTGCCACGGACCGTCGGCACCGCCCTCTCCGAGCTCTGGAACGCGGCCGATATCGCGTTCGAGATCTGCCCCTTGCTCACCCGCGGGGCCGCCGAGGCGATCCTCGCCCACGGGACCGAGGCGCAGCGCGCGCTCTACGCGCGGCGGTTGATCGCGGGCGAGTGGAGCGGGGCGATGGGGCTCACCGAGCCGCAGGCCGGGACCGATCTCGGCGCGGTTCGCACCCGCGCCGAGCCGGCCGCGCGAGGGTTCCGCATCCGCGGCCAGAAGCAGTTCATCTCCTACGCCGATCACGACATGGCCGCGAACACGGTCCAGCTCGTGCTGGCGCGGCTGCCGGACGCACCCGCGGGCTCGCGCGGGCTCTCGCTCTTCATCGTGCCCAAGTTCCTGCCCGATCGCGACGGCCGGCTCGGACCGCGCAACGACTGGCGGGTGCTCAAGCTCGAGCACAAGATCGGGATCCACGCGTCGCCCACCTGCCTCGTCGCCTATGGCGAGGGCGAGGGGGCCGTGGGCGAGCTTCTGGGCGAGCCCAACCGCGGGCTCTCGGTCATTTTCACGATGATCAACAACGCGAGGCTCGCGGTCGGCCACGAAGGGCTCGGCGTCTCGGAGCGGGCCTACCAGGCCGCCCTCGCTTATGCGCGAACGCGTGTCCAGGGGCGGATCGGCGAGCGGCCGGTCGCGATCCTGGCCTGGCCCGACGTGCGCCGGATGCTCGTGCGGATGCGCGCCCAGATCGCCGCGATGCGGGCGCTTTGTTACTGGACGGCGGGCTTCGTCGACCGGGCGGCCCACGATCCGGACCCGTCCGAGCGGGCCCGGGCGGCCGACCGGGTCGCGCTGCTCACGCCCGTGGTGAAGGCCTGGTGCACGGACCTCGCGCAAGAGATCACCCACGCCGCGATCCAGATCCACGGCGGCATGGGCTATGTCGAAGAGACGGGTGTCGCACAACCCTGGCGCGACGCGCGGATCCTGCCGATCTACGAGGGCACCAACGGCGTCCAGGCGATGGACCTCGTGGGCCGCAAGCTCGCCATGGCCGAAGGCCGGCCGTGCCGGGACCTCCTGGCCGAGCTGCGCGGCGACCTCGAGACGGTGCCGGGGGAGCTGCGGCTGCCCTTGCGCGAGGCGCTCGACCGGCTCGAGCGGGCCACCCGCTACGTCCTGGAGACCGGCGAAGAGCACAGAGGGTCCGCGGCCACCGCCTATCTGCGGCTGTTCGGCCACACCCTGGGCGGCTTCTTGCTCGCGCGCGGCGCGCGCGCGGCCCTGGCCGGCGCCGAGGGCGGTGCTGCCTGGCCCGGCCTCGCGCGTTTCTGGTGCGCGCACCTGCTGCCGGAGACCCAGGGGCTGCTCGCGAGCGTCTCGGCCGGCGCCGAGGGCATCGACCCTGCGCTTCTCGAAGGGTGAGCGCGCCGCGCGCGATCGCGGGGGCCGGTCTCGTTAACGGGATCTTCAGGATCTTGGTCGAGGATGGCGCCGGAACAGCGGTGGCGAGGTCCGGTGCATCGTCTCCTCGCGTGGGTGCGTGCGTTGCTGGCACGGGTCGCGGATGCGCTGCGGCCGATCCGGCCGTGCGCGACGCCGTTCGCGCGAGCGGCATCAGCCGCGCCGGGTGATCTTCCGCGCCCGTCGATCGAGCGCGCGCTCGACCTCGGCCAAGCGTACTCCTGCGGCCGCGAGTTTGACGAGCGCGAAATAGAGGAGATCGGCGGCTTCCCAGATCACCTCCTCGCGCGTGCCGGCGCGGGCCAGCTCGTCCGCCTCTTCCCGCAGCT
>JANWZN010000260.1 GCA_025054575.1 Geminicoccaceae bacterium
GGGCCGCATCAACAGGACGCGGGCGATCGCGAGTCGCTGCCGCTGCCCACCCGAGAGATTGGTCGAACCCTCCTCGACGGGGCTGTCGAAGCCGCGCGGCAGGCGGGCGACGAACTCCTCGGCCCCGGCCAGCCGGGCCGCCTCGACCACTTCCTCCGGGCTGGCGTCCGGTCGGTCGGCCAGGATGTTGTCGCGAATCGTTCCGTGAAAGAGGAAACTGTCCTGCAGGACGACGCCGACCCGCGAGCGCAGATGGCGCAGCTCGACCTCGCGCAGCTCGACCCCGTCGAGCCGAATCAGCCCCTCGTAATCGTCGTGCAGACCCTGCAGGAGCCGGGTGATCGTCGTCTTGCCCGAGCCGCTCCTGCCCATGATCCCGACCACCTGGCCGGGCTCGATCGCGAAGCTCACCTCGTCGAGCGCCGGGCGGGCGCTGCCCGGGTAACGAAAACGCACGCGCTCGAAGGTGATCGCGCCGCGGATCTCGGGGCGGACACCGGCGCGCCGGCGGCGCTCGGGCGGATGATCCACGACCGAAGCGATCTGGGCGAGCGCGCCGCGTACCTCCTGGATCTGCTGCAGGAGCCCGGCGAGCTGGACGAGCGGCTGGGTCGCGCGGCCGGCGATCATCGTGAAGGCCACGAGGGTGCCGGCGTAGACCGTCGCCTGGCCGCTGATGGCGAGCCAAGCGCCGAGCGCCAGGGCGCCGGCGAAGACCAGCTTCTCCAGGGGCTGCAGCAGCGTCTGCGGCTGGTTGGCCAAGAGCTGCAGGCGCGTCGCCGCGTCGATCGAGCGGGCCAGCAGCCCGTCCCAGGCCCGTCGCCGCTGCGGCTCGAGGGCGAGCGCCTTGATCGTACGCATCCCGGCCACGGTCTCGACGAGGAAGCCCGTGCGCCGTTGCTCGGCCTCGACCAACCGGGCATAAGCGCGCCGCATCGGGCCGAGATAGAGCGCCACGAC
This sequence comes from Geminicoccaceae bacterium, assembly GCA_025054575.1. Lineage (GTDB taxonomy): Bacteria > Pseudomonadota > Alphaproteobacteria > Geminicoccales > Geminicoccaceae > JANXAZ01. The sequence goes on from JANWZN010000260.1 coordinate 961, forward strand.
CGCCGCCATGGCGCCGGCCAGGCCCAGCACCAGCCAGGCGAGCGGCGGGCTCAAGAGGAACATGGCCGGGACGAGCACGAGGAGCGTGCCGGAATCGAGCAGCAGCCCAGGAGCTGGCCGGTCAGAAAGCTCCGCACCCTACGCACTTCGGCGAGCTTGTGCACGATCTCGCCGGTCGATCGACGCTCGAAGAAATCGATCGGCAGGCCGATCAAGCGATCGAACAGGTGCAGCCCGATCCGCGCGTCGATCCGGGCCGCCGCGTGCGCGACGAGCAGCCGCCGCTGGAAGCCGAGTGCGGCCTCGAACAGCAGCACGACGGCGATCCACACCAGGAGCACGAACAGCGTCGAGGGCCGCTGGTGGACCAGCACCCGGTCGACGATCACCATGAAAAAGAGCGGCGGGGCGAGTGCGAGGAAGCCGCCCACCATCGAGGCCAGCGCCACCTCGGCGAAGAGCCGCCGCTCCTCGAGCAGCCGGGTCAGCATCCAGCCCATGCCGAAGGGACGATCGAGCTCCCGGGCCGCGGCCGAGCGGCGCAGCACGAGCGCCCGCCCGGTCCATCCCTCCTCGAAGGTCAAGGGATCGACCCGCTCGCGCGCTCGCGCGGGATCGGAGGGATCGACCAGGACCAGGATCGGTACATCGGCCTGGCGCTCGAGCCCCTCGATCAGACGCCAGCTACCGTCGCGCAGCGCGAGCAGCACCGGCAAGCCGGGCTCGACCCGCTCGAGATCCTCCGCGCTCAGCTGCAACAGCGCCGCATCGAGCCCGTGCGCGCGCGCGAGCCGGGCGAGCTCCTCGGGGCCGGCCGCGCCGGCGTCGGGCGCTTCGCGCGCGAGCTCCTCGGCCGCGAGATGCACGCCCAGAAGGCGCGCCGCCAGCACCAAGGCTTCGAGCCCGCGGCACCCGGCACGCGGCGCCTGCCCGCCCTCGCCACCGCTGGTCTGCCGCATCCGCCCCTCGTCCGCTGCGCGCGCCGTCGCTCCGGCGTCGCGCCGCGCTCGTTATGGGGCCGGAAGGCTGAAGAGTTCGTTAAGCCCGCCCGCCTCGGCGCCGGGCCGGGGCTGCGGAGGCGATCGGCCGGCTCAGGCCGCCTCGGCGCGCGGTTCGACCCCGATCAGCGAGATGTCGTAAGGCGTTGTCTGGTACATCTCGTTGATCCAGTTGCCGAACAACAGATGCGCATAGGCGCGCCAGCAGTTCCTCGGCGGCTTGCTCGGATCGTCGTCCGGATAATAATTGATCGGCATCGAGACGTCGGCGCGCTTCTCCTTGTCTCTCATGTATTCATCGTGCAGCGTCAAGCTGTCGTATTCGAGATGATTGAACATGTAGACAGTACGATACTTGGGCTCGTGCAGGAGGCACAGGCCGGCCGCGTTGGAGACCGCGAGCACCTCGAGCCCGGCGTCCTTGGGCAGGTCCTCGATCCGCACTTCCGTGTGGCGCGAGACCGGCACCTGGAAATAATCGTCGAAGCCGCGCAGGAGCGGCGGCCGGCGGGCGTCGCGCCGCTCGATCACGTAATGGGTATAGATGCCGAAGCGCTTGGTCGGCAGCGTGTGCTTCGGCACGCGGTGGAAGTGGTAGAGTGCGGCTTGCGCACCCCAGCAAATGTGAAAGCTCGAATGGCAATGCGTGCGCGACCAGTCGAAGATCGCGC
>JANWZN010000261.1 GCA_025054575.1 Geminicoccaceae bacterium
CGCCTGCGCCGTCGCTCCCGGCGGCCCGGGGTTCGCGCGAGCCGCCGCCCCCTCGCCCGTGCCGGGCCCGCCGGGCCCGGACGGCCTCAAGGGGTCTGCTGGAGATGGACCTCGCGCTTGACCGGGTGCGGCCGGGTCCGCTCGTTGACCTTGGCCTGGGCCTCGAAGATCGGCGCCATGGGCGGCCGGGGCACGTGGCGGCCGGCGCCGCGCTCGACGTCGAGGACACCGTCGCGGCAGACCACCTTGCCGCGGGCGATCGTGACCCGCGGCGCGCCCTGCACGCTGATGCCTTCGAAGACGTTGACGTCGAGCTTGGAGTGATGGGTCTTCTGGCTGATGGTGTGGCTCGCCTTGGGGTCCCAGACGACGAGATCGGCGTCGGCGCCGGGCAGGATCGCCCCCTTTCGCGGGTAGACATTGAAAATCTTGGCGCAGTTGGTCGAGGTTACGGCGACGAACTCTTCCGGCGTCAAGCGCCCGGTGTTGACACCGAAATGCCAGACGATCTTGAGCCGCTCCTCGATCCCGCCCGTGCCGTTCGGGATCTTGGTGAAATTGTCGAGGCCGAGTTTCTTCTGCTCGATCAGGAAGGCGCAGTGGTCGGTCGCGGTGACCTGGAGCGTGCCGGCGGCGAGCCCGGCCCAGAGGGCGTCTTGATGCTCCTTGGAGCGGAAGGGCGGGCTCATCACCCGCGAGGCCGCGTACGCCCAGTCGGGGTGGCGATAGACGCTCTCGTCGAGGCAGAGGAACTGCGCCAGGGGCTCGCCATAGACCCGCTGGCCCTCGGCCCGGGCGCGGCCGATCGCATCCACCACCTCCTTGCAGGAGGTGTGGACGATGTAGAGCGGCACGCCGGTGATCTTGGCCATCATGATGGCCCGGGTCGCGGCCTCGGCCTCGACGTGCGGCGGCCGCGACAGATAGTGCCCTTCGGGTCCGGTGATGCCCTGCGCCAGGAGCGCCTGCTGCAGCCGGAACACGGCCTCGCCGTTCTCGGCGTGGACGAGCGGCAGGCAGCCGAGCTCGCGGCAGCGCGAGAAGCTCTGGAACATGATCTCGTCGTCGATCATGATGGCGCCTTTGTACGCCATGAAATGCTTGAAGCTGTTGACGCCGCGATCGACGCACTCGGCCATCTGCTGCGCCACCCGCTCCGACCACCAGGTGATCGAGACGTGGAAGCCGTAGTCGGCGACCGCCTTCGTGGCCTTGGCCGACCAGTCGTCGAGCGCGTCGATCAGGCCCTGCTGCGGGGCGGGGATGCACATGTCGACGATCATCGTCGTGCCGCCGGCCAGCGCCGAGGCGGTGCCGCTCTCGAAATCGTCGACCGTCACCGTCCCCATGAAGAGCATTTCCATGTGCGTGTGCGGGTCGATCCCGCCCGGGATCACGAGGGCGCCGCCGGCATCGACCACGGTCGCACCCGCCGGCGCTTCGAGGCCCTCGCCCACCGCCTTGATCACGCCGTCCGCGCACAACACGTCGGCGCGGAAGCTGCGATCGGCATTGACCACGGTGCCGCCGCGCACGAGCAGGGTCATGGCGCTCTCTCCCGCTGTTGGTCGCTCGTCCGCGGCCGAGCTTAGCGAGTCGGTCCCGCCTGTCCACGTCGCCCGGCCGCAGCGACCGTGCGCATCGCCGCGCGCCACAGCCGGCCGCTGGACCCGCGCACAGCGCTCGGCTAGGCGAGCAGCATGCGGGCCTCCAGCGCGACAGGGACCGGTCTTTTGCCAGCGATCCGAGCGATCCTGCTCGCTTGGCTCTTGGCCCTGGCCCCGCTCTTCGAGGCCGCGCGAGCGACCGCGGTCGATCCGTTGGCACTCGGCCCGATCTGCACCGGCCGAGGCGATCCGCTCGAGCGCCAAGGCGCGGGCGTCCCCGGCCGGCACGGTCCCGACTGCCCCGCCTGTCTCGTCGGTTGCTGCAAATCGCCGGTTCCGCTCGCGCTCGCCACAGCGCCCTCGGCGCCTGCGCGCATGCGACCGCCGGGCCAGCCCGCGCGACGCGGTTTCCCGGCAGCGCGCCCGTGGCACTTCGCCCGGCCGCCCTGCCGCGCCCCACCCTCCCCCTCCCGTTCCGTCTCGCCCTGACGAGCGGGCCCTCGTGGCCCTTTCTCCTCTTTTCGGTTCGGGAGTGACACGATGTTGCAAGCTTTTTTCGCGCGACCTCGTCGCTTCGTCCTCGCACTCGTCCTCGGCGCTGCCGCGCTGCCGATCGCGGCCGCCACCGCCGCCGAGCCGGTCAAGAAAGGCGCGATCGAGATCGCCGAGCCCTGGGCGCGGGCGACCGCGCCGTCTCAGGGCAACGGTGCCGCCTACATGGTGATCCGCAACCACGGGCCGGCCGACCGGGTCGTGCGTGCGGAAGCCGCGGTATCGCGGAAAGTGGAACTCCACACCCACGAAATCGACGCGCAGGGTGTGGCGCGGATGATCGAGATCCCGGCGATCGAACTGCCGGCGCACGCCACCACCGAGCTCAAGCCGGGTGGCCTGCACGTCATGTTCATCGGCCTCCACCAGCCGCTCGAGGCGGGCAGCCGCTTCCCGTTGAAGCTCGTCTTCGAAAAGGCGGGCGAGGTCGAGCTCGAGGTCGAGGTGCGCCGCG
>JANWZN010000262.1 GCA_025054575.1 Geminicoccaceae bacterium
GGTCGGCTGGGTGACGGCGCGGCGCACGACGTCGTCGGAGACGAGGGTGGTGATCTGCAGGTTGAAGCCCAGGTCCTGCTTGCACCGCTCTGCGATCTCGTTGAAGGCGTTGACCCCGGTCCCGGCCAGCCTGAGCGTGATCGGGGTCTGCGTGTAGCCGTAGGGAGCCGGGAAGCTCGAGGCGGCGGCCGCGGCGGCACCCAGCGCGGCGCCGCGCAGGAGCTCGCGCCGGCTGAGGCCGCCGGTGCGGATCAAGGTGCGCTAACGGGTGAGCGTCATGCGGCTCCTCCTCGGGGGCTGCGGGGTCGTCAGTGCAGGGGGTGCAGGTCGGACGGGGCGATCGCGATCGACACGACCTCTCCTTGGGCCACGGGCTTGGCGTCGAAGGTGCGCTCGGGCAGCGCGGCGAGGAGCTCGACACCGCTGGCGAGGGCGAGCCGCACCTCGACCGAGGCACCCTGGTAGCCGACCAGCAGCACGCGCCCCTCGAGGCCGATCTCGCCCGGGGCGGCGGGCTCGAGGCGGATCCGGTCGCTGCGCACCGCGACCTGGCCCGAGCGGCCGAACAGGGCGCCGTCGAGCACGTTGTGACCGCCGATGAAGCGGGCGGTGAAGGCGTCGGCCGGCCGGTTGAAGACCTCGCGGGCGGGGCCGGCCTGGGCGATCCGCCCTTCGCTCATGACGACGACGAGATCGGCGAGCGCCAGCGCCTCGTCCTGGCTGTGGGTGACGTGGACGAAGGTGAGGCCGAGCTCCTTCTGCAGCCGCTTGAGCTCCTCGCGCACGCGCAGGCGCAAGAACGGGTCGAGGGCGGAGAGCGGCTCGTCGAGCAGCAGCACGTGCGGGTTGGTGATCAGCGCCCGGGCGAGGGCCACGCGCTGCTGCTGGCCGCCGGAGAGCTGGGCGGGCAGGCGATCGGCGTAGGCCGCCATGTGCAGCCGCTCGAGCGTGGCCAGCGCGCGGGCCCGCCGCTCGGCCTTGGGCACGCCGCGCATGTGCAGAGGGAAGGCCACGTTGTCGACGACCGTGAGGGGCGGGAAGAGGGCGTAGGACTGGAACATCATGGCGGTGCCGCGGCGGCCGGGCGGCAGGTCGTTGACGACGCGATCGCCGATCAGGATGTCGCCGCCCGAGAGCCGTTCGTGGCCGGCGATCAGGCGCAAGGTGGAGGTCTTGCCGCAGCCCGAGGGGCCCAGCAGGCAACAATAGGCGCCATCGGGGACGGTGAGGCTCACCCCGTCGACCGCGAGCGTCGATCCGTAGCGCTTGGTGACTCCGACGAGCTCGACCGATGCCATCGTCCGATCGTACCAGAGGACCGCCTCGGGCGGTTCCGGCTGGCAGCGGGAGCAACCCCTGTGCCAGCCGCGGCTTGCGCTCCTCCGAGGCGGGTTCGCGCGCCCGGCCGGACGCAGGTCGTCGGGCCGGACCGTCCTCCTGTTGGCGCTTCCTTGGGCAGCGGCCGCCCGGGCCGAAGGCAAGGAGGCGCGCCCGCGGGTCGGCGGGACGGCCTTGCCGACGGCGCTCGCGGGCCCTAACGCGGCACCCGGCGCGAGGCCCGAAAAGACCCGCAACGGAGCCGAGCATGGCGAGCCGATCCCTGCGCGCCCGCGAGCTCCGCGGTGCCATCGTCGAGGCCTGTCGCTGGCTGGTCGCGGCCGGGCTCGTGCAGGGCACCTCGGGCAATGTCAGCATGCGCTGGAAGAAGCGCATGCTGATCACGCCTTCGGGCGTGCCTTACGAGCGCATGACGCCCGAGGACGTGGTCGAAGTACCGCTCGAGGGCGACGGCTCCGTCTTCGAGGCTCGAGGCGGCAACGTGCCGTCCAGCGAGTGGCGGTTCCACTTCGACATCCTGCGGGCGCGGCCCGAGGTGGGGGCCGTCGTCCACACCCACAGCCCCTATGCCACCGCCTTCGCGATCTGCCGCAAGGAGCTCGTGGCCGCGCACTACATGATCGCGGCCGCGGGCGGGCCCACGATCCGGGTCGCCGATTATGCGACCTTCGGCACGCAGGCGCTCTCGGACGCGGCGCTGGCCGCGCTCGAGGGCCGGGCGGCGTGTCTGTTGGCCAATCACGGGGTGATCGCCACCGGCCCCACCCTCGAGCGGGCGCTCTGGCTCGCGCAGGAGGTCGAGGTGCTGGCGCGCCAATACGCGATCGCGCTGCAGCTGGGCCACCCCGTGATCCTCGAGGAGGAGGAGATCCTCCGGGTCGTGGAGAAGTTCAAAGGCTACGGCCCGCGCAAGGGGTGAGAGCGGGCCAGAGGGGCCGGCCCGGAACCGGCCACGGCGCGGCGACGCGGTCGTCATCGAGCCGTCATCTCACTCGTCTAGACATCTAGACGAGTGGAGGGAGCATGGGCCTCGCGACCGTCGAACGCATCGCCGGTGCAGCACTCTGGCCGCGGATCGCCGAGCGGCTGCGGCGCGAGATCGCCGAGCGCTACGAGCCGAACGACCTGCTGCCCGCGGAGGCAACACTCGCCGAGGCGTTCGGCGGCACTCGCCTGACCCTGCGCCGGGCGATCGACGAGCTCGTGGCCGAGGGCCTGGTCC
>JANWZN010000263.1 GCA_025054575.1 Geminicoccaceae bacterium
GGGCCGGCACCGGCTCGATCGCGGGTGCCTTGGGCGGCGCGCCCGCGGCGGCGGGCGGCGGAGCCATTGGCGTGGAGGCCGGCGGCGTCGCGGCGAGCGGGCGCGAGGCACCTTCGGGCTCGAGGTCGATCACCAGGCGCCAGCCGGGACGGTCGGGGGCCGGCGGGATCGCGAAGCGGGCGACGAGCTCGGCCGGGCCCGTGAGCTCGATCAGGAGCCGGCTGCCGCCCTGGGCCGCGTTCTCGCGCACGAAGCCGCGGGCGAGCCCGCGCGGGCGGCCGAGCGGCTCGGGGCGCGGCCGCCAGAGGAGCTCGGGCAGCTCGACGACGAGCCGCGGCGGGGCGCGCTCGAGCGTGCTGCGCCAGACGATCGGCCGATCGAGCTCGAGCACGATGCGGGTGAAGCGGCCCTGCTCGCCGAAGCGGATGGCGCGCAGCTCGGCCGGCTGGGCGCTCGCCGGCCCGCTCGCGAACAGCGCGAGGAGGAGGGCCAGGAACGCCAGCAGAAGGAGGTCCGCACGCAACAGGCAAGCGAGGCCCGCGCTTTCCGCGTGCGGGCGCGTCGCGGCGCGCACCGGCGAGCGGCTCGCCGCGGCGGCCGGAGGGCCGAGAAAATCCCCGATTGAGACCGCTGTCGTCACCGCTTATAAGTCAAGCGCCATGGTTCGAGCGCGGCAAGCGGAAACGGGCCCAGCGGCCGTTCCCGCCGTCCGTCATGGCCCGTCCGGATCGCCGAGGGTGCCGCGTTGGCGCGCCCGGGTGAAGCTGGGAGCCGGCTCCGCCCGTCCGTTCGGGCGGCGCTCCCCGACGGGCGAGGACCCGCTCGACGCCCGAGACCATCGGGCCGCGGAAGGAGGGGCCGCCCGCTGCGACGGGCGGCCGATGGCGAGCGGTCCGAGCCTCGTCCCATTCCGCCCGGCTGCGCCGGCCCGCGAGGCCGTGACCGCCCGGGCGACCGGAGATTTCCTTCGATGACCAAACGCATGCTGATCGACGCGGCCCACAGCGAGGAGACGCGGGTGGTCGTGGTCGACGACGGCGAGCTCGTCGACTTCGACTTCGAGAGTTCGACCAAGCGGCAGATCAAGGGCAACATCTACCTCGCCAAGGTGATCCGTGTCGAGCCTTCGCTGCAGGCGGCGTTCGTCGATTACGGCGGCAACCGCCACGGCTTCTTGCCGTTCAGCGAGATCCACCCGGACTATTACCAGATTCCGCAGGCCGACCGCGAGATGCTCGAGAAGCTCGAGCGCGAGGCGCAGGCCAAGGCCGCGGTCGAGGTCGAGCCCGAGGGCAACGGCGCGGCCGCGGCCGGCGAGGCGCCGCAGGCGGTCACCCACGACGCCGAGGAAGAGACCGCGGACGTGATGGACGAGCTCGCCCGCCGGCGGGCGCGGCTGTTGCGCTCCTACAAGATCCAGGAGGTCATCAAGCGCCGCCAGATCCTGCTCGTCCAGGTCGTCAAGGAGGAGCGCGGCACCAAGGGTGCTGCGCTCACCACATATCTCTCGCTGGCCGGTCGCTATTGCGTGTTGATGCCGAACACGCCGCGCGGCGGTGGCATCAGCCGCAAGATCATGAACGCGGAGGATCGCAGGCGGCTCAAGACGATCGCGGCCGAGCTCGAGGTCCCGCAAGGGATGGGGCTCATCATCCGCACCGCCGGGGCCGAGCGCAGCAAGGCCGAGATCAAGCGCGATTACGAATATCTCCTGCGGCTGTGGAACGAGATCCGCGAGACCACGCTCAAGTCGATCGCGCCGTGCCTGATCCACGAGGAGGGCGATCTCGTCCGCCGGGCGCTGCGCGATCTCTACACCCGCGACATCGAGGAAGTGCTGGTCGAGGGCGAGGCGGCCTATCGCAACGCCAAGCGCTTCATGCAGATGCTGATGCCGAGCCGGGCCCGGCAGATCAAGCTCTACGAGGACGAGGTCCCGCTCTTCTTCCGCTACGAGGTCGAAGACCAGCTCGACAAGATGTACCGCCCGGTCGTCACCTTGCCCTCGGGCGGCTCGATCGTGATCCACACGACCGAGGCCTTGACGGCGATCGACGTCAATTCCGGCCGCTCGACCCGCGAGCGCCACATCGACGAGACCGCGCTCAAGACCAACCTCGAGGCGGCGGACGAGATCGCCCGGCAATTGCGGCTGCGCGATCTGGCCGGGCTCATCGTCATCGACTTCATCGACATGGCCGACCACCGCCATCAGCGGACGGTGGAAAAGCGGCTGCGCGACGCCTTGAAGCTCGACCGGGCGCGGATCCAGGTCGGCCGGATCAGCATGTTCGGCCTTCTGGAGCTCTCCCGCCAGCGGCTGCGGCCGTCCTTGCAGGAGCTCTCGACCCAGCTCTGCCGGCACTGCGAGGGCGCGGGCGTGGTCCGCTCGACCGAATCCTGTGCCTTGCAGGCGCTGCGGCTGATCCAGGACGCCGGCATCAAGCGCGAGGCGCGGGTGCTGCAGGTCACCGTGCCGCTCGACGTCGCCTTCTATCTGCTCAACAAGAAGCGCGACGTGCTCGTCC
>JANWZN010000264.1 GCA_025054575.1 Geminicoccaceae bacterium
GCTCCTGCTGTGGTTGATGCTCGCCCTCGACGGCCGGTACCACGCCGATGAGAGCCTCTATCTCTACATGGCGGCCTATTCGAGCCTCGGCGAGATCTTGGATCCCGCGGTGGCACCCGCCTACCTGTTCTACGTTTCGCGGATCCTGCACCTTCTGATCGCACGAGCGTTCTTCGTCCTGCTCGGTCCGGGCGAGGCCACGGTGCTGACGATCGCTGCCGTCTACGCACTGTTCGTGCTCGCGGCGATCCTCCTCGCCACCGCCACCATCCGCCGGCTCGTGACGTGGCGGCCGGAAATGGGTCTCGCCTGGCCGATCCTCGCCGTGAGCCCGATCGTGGTGTGGCTCGTCGGCAAGACGTTGCCGGAAAGCCCGGCGCTGCTCGCCACGAGCCTCACCCTCTACGCCTTCGTGCGCGGCCTCGAAGCTCGCGAAACGCGAGGCGCACTGCCCTGGCTCGCCCTCGCGAGCGTCGCTCTCGTGGCGGTCGCGCTGACCCGCAACATGCTGATCGTGGCACCCGCGACGCTCGGGGTGACCCTCCTTCTCTTCGGTGGCTGGCGCTTTCCTCTCGCTCGCGTACTCGCCCGCGGCGCCGTCGTTGGCATCTTCGCCGCCATGCTCCTGCTCGGCACGCTCGCGTTGCTCGGCATCGAGCTGTCGGCCTATTTCTGGGTCTATCGCCTGGCGAGCGAAGAATATTCGCCGATCATCGTCCGGCTCTATGCCGGGCTGATGGCGGGCGGCCCTCTGCTGTTGGCCGTGCCACTGGCCTTTCTCCACCGTCCTCGAAGCGAGGCGGCCTTCCTGCTCGTCTGGTTCGGCCTCGCCACCGCTGCGGCCTACGCGCTCCTGGCCGATCTCGAGGCTCGCTATCTCCTCGCCAACCTCGTGCCTCTCTTGGGTCTCGGCTGCCTCGCGATCGGTGCGCTCGCGGCCCGTGTCGAGCTCCGAACCAGCCCTTTACGGATGGCGACCGCGGGCCTCGTGTTGACGGCGATCCTGTTCTCCGGCCGCCTCGTCCAGCCTTTCATGGAGCACGAGGTGAAGAGCGACCAACTCGCCACGGTCCTCTATCGGCTCGATCACCATTATGGTGGTCCGCTAGGATATTCTCTACTGACTGCTTGGCATCATACCGACTATCATTATCTCCGAGTGGTTCGTCCCGATCTTCGGATCCACAGCGTCGAACGCACCCGGGATCGGCAGTCGGTCACCGAACTCGACGAGAAGGATCGAGTCTTCTACGGGGACGGGATCGTCCTCGATTTCGATGCGCTCGCTCTCGTCCCGCGCCCGTGGCTCTATGTCGGCTTCGAGGCCAACCCCGCGATCGCCAACTTCCGCCGGCTCGCCGATCGGCTTCCGAGCGAGACGCTCCGGCATCGGGCTCGAAGCCTCATCGATCGGATGGCCAAGCATCGGCATTTCTTCGAGACCTGGGTGTGGCGCGATCCGCGGATCCGCGTCGTCCCGATCTTCGCGCACGGCTATTACCGGGTCGCCGAGCTGGTCCCGATCGAGCCGCCGGCGACCGCCGCGATGACGACCGACGACCGGATCGGTGCCGAGCCGGGTGCGGTGCTCGAAGCGCCGGGCGACACGGCGCCGGACACGATGTTTCCATAAGATTTGTTATCGGATGACGAGCGGCGCGACGTTCGAGATCACGCCCCTCCCTCTGCCACCTCGGCCAGGCGGGCGGCGACCGCCGCTTCGAGTGCCGCCATGTCCTCGACCACCGCGACCCCTTCGAACGCCTTGAGCCGCGCGGTGTTCTCGAGATCGATCCGACGCGGCCAGAGCCGCACCATCCGGTGCGGGGCCATGCTGTCGTGTACGGGCTTGGTGTCGCAGGCGTAGACGATGATCGGGATCCGGCATTTGCCGGCTTGAGCGAAGACGTTGGTCACGAGCGTGTCGGAGATCCCGCAGACGAACTTGGCGACCGTGTTCGAGGTCGCGGGAGCCACGACCAGGGTATGGTACCAGCCGTCGTAGAAGCGGCCGACGGGTGGGGCCGAGGCGGTCGTGTCGCGGATCAGCCGGATGCCGGGCGGGAACGGCTTGCGTTCGCGCGTATAGAGGAAAATCACCTCGGCCGCGGCCTTGGAGAGAAAGAGATCGAGCTCGCCGAGCGCGCGGATGATCTCGAGGCACGCCGTGAAATCGTGACCCGAGCCGGTCAAGGCCCAGGCGAGCCGTGGTTTCCTCGGCTTTTCTTCCTGTTCGTCGAGCTCGTCGTCCATGTCCCCGGCTCTCTGACCCGCGACCGTCCCGAACCCTCACCCGGCTTCGCGGAGCGTGGCCACCGCGCTGCCGCCCGGCAAGTCCGATCGCTCCGGCTCGAACCCTCCTCGGGCGAGGGTTTCGGGTTCGGCCGCGTGCGCGAGCCGGATTGTTCCCCGATAGCCTCGCGCGAGCCCGGCGAATGCTTCGTCGAGGACACCGCGTTCGGCGAGCGTCTCGAGCTCGACGGCGACCTCCGGCAGCGCTGCCGATTTGACCAAGAGGAGCTCC
>JANWZN010000265.1 GCA_025054575.1 Geminicoccaceae bacterium
CGAGGATGACCATCCTCGACATCGTGGCCGAGCCGCTCGTCATTCACCGGATCGGCGACCGCGCCGAACGCGAGGAGCGGGTGCGCGCGCTCCTGGCCGCGGTCGGCCTCGGGCCGCAGCATCTGCGGCGCTACCCGCACAGCTTCTCGGGCGGGCAACGGCAGCGGATCGGCATCGCCCGGGCGCTGGCGCTGGAGCCCGAGCTCTTGATCTGCGACGAGCCGGTCTCGGCGCTCGACGTCTCGGTTCAGGCCCAGGTGCTCAACCTCTTGAAGGAACTCAAGAAGACCTTGGGCCTCACCTATCTCTTCATCTCGCACAATCTCGCGGTGGTGAAGTACATCGCCGACCGGATCGGGGTGATGTGCGCCGGCCGGCTGGTCGAGCTCGCGCCCACGCCCGCGCTCTTCGCAAACGCGCGGCATCCCTACACCAAGGCGCTGTTGGCCGCGGTGCCCGAGCCCGATCCGGATTTCCGGCTCGATCTCGCAGCACTTCTGGCCGGACGCGCCTCCGAGCCGGCCGCCTGGCCGGAACCCTACCGCCTCGTGCGCGGCTCGGGCCGGCTCGAGCGCGTGGCCGAGCATCACTATGTGAGGATCGCCGCATGACCCGCCGCTCGACGCGCCGCACGCTCGCCCCGGCGTTCGCCGCGCTGTTGGCGCTTCTCGGCGCGGCGAGCGGGCGCGCGGGCCCGCCCGAGGAGCCGCGGGTGCTCACCGACATCCCCGAGCTCGGCCGGCCGGGCGGGGATCTGCGCATGCTCGTCGGCCGCGCCCGCGACACGCGCTTGTTGCACGTCTACGGCAACGCCCGGCTCGTCGGCTACGACCGCGATCTCCAGCTCGTTCCCGACATCCTGCGCGCCTTCGAGGTCGAGGACGGGCGGGTCTTCACCTTCCGGCTGCGCAAGGGTCACCGGTGGTCCGATGGTCACCCCTTCACGACCGAGGATCTGCGCTTCTGGTGGGAGGACGTCGCACTCGATCCCAAGTTGAGCCCGATGGGGCCGCCAGTGCGCATGACGGTCGACGGCGAGCCGCCGCGGGTCGAGGTCGTGGACGAGCTCACGATCCGCTACAGCTGGTCGAAGCCGAACCCGTTCTTCTTGCCGTTGAACGCCGCTGCGAGCCCCGAATTCATTTACGCGCCCAAGCACTATCTGGCCCGCTTCCATGCCAAATACGCCGATCCGGCCGAGCTCGAGCGGCTCGTCAAGGAGACCAAGTCCCGCGACTGGGCGCAGCTCTTCCGCCGCAAGGAGCGGATGAGCGAGTTCGACAATCCGGAATTGCCCACGCTCCAACCCTGGATGTTGGTCACCGCACCACCGGCGACGCGGTTCGTGGCCGAGCGCAACCCCTATTTCCACCGAGTCGACGCCAACGGGCGGCAACTGCCTTATCTCGATCGGCTGATCCTCGAGGTGGTCGACGCCAAATTGATCCCGATCAAGACCGGGGCGGGCGAGACCGATCTCCAGGCGCGTGGGCTGTATTTCAAAGACTACACCTTCTTGAAGGAGAGCGAGGGCCGCAGCGGGCTCAAGACCTATCTCTGGCGCGAGGCGCGCGGCTCGCATCTCGCCCTCTATCCCAACCTCAACGCCAACGATCCGGTCTGGCGGGCGCTGTTCCGCGACCGTCGCTTCCGGCTGGCGCTCTCGCTCGGGATCGACCGGGAAGCGATCAGCCAGTATCTCTATTACGGGCTCGCGACCCCGGCCAACAACACGATCCTGCCCGAAAGCCCGCTCTATTCCGAAGAGGTCGCCCAGGCCTGTCTCGGCTACGATCCGAAGCAGGCCAATCGGCTGTTGGACGAGCTCGGCTTGAAAGAGCGGACGCGCGAGAAGATCCGCAAGCTGCCCGATGGTCGGCCGATGGAGTTGGTCGTCGAGACCGCGGGCGAGGACACCGAGCAGGTCGATCTCTTAGAGTTCGTGCGCGACATGTGGCGCGAGCTCGGCATCAAGATCCACACCAAGCCGTCCGAGCGCGAGGTCTTCCGCAACCGTGTGTTCGCGGGCGACGCGCTCTTGGTGATCTGGTTCGGCAACGAGAACGGGCTCGTCACCGCCGACATGGCGCCCTGGGAGTTCGCGCCCACGAGCCAGGCCGACCAGCTGCAGTGGCCGAAATGGGGTCAGCATTTCGAGACCAAGGGCCAGGCCGGCGAGCCGCCGGACATGCCGGAAGCGGCGCGGCTGTTGGCGCTCTACCACGCCTGGCGCATGGCGCCCGACACGGCGGCGCGGACCGCGATCTGGAGCGAGATGTTGGAGCTCTACGCCAAGGAATGCTGGACGATCGGGACGGTCGCCAACGTGCTGCAGCCCGTGGCGGTGCGACGCGAGCTCGTCAACGTACCCGAGGAGGCGGTGTGGAACTGGGAGCCGCACGCCCAGTTCGGCATTTATCGACCGGATACGTTTTGGTTGAGAAGGTAAGTTCTCGT
>JANWZN010000266.1 GCA_025054575.1 Geminicoccaceae bacterium
GGCGACCGCCGCAGAAAGCCGGTCGGATCGACGGCCGGCCCGCCCTGCGCTAGAGATGAATGGCGCGATGGCGGTCGGATAGAGCGTGGTTGGAAGGACGGTACGAGAAACGGACGCCCCGGTGGACCTCGGGGTGGCCTCTGCCGGCGCCTTTGCGCTCGTGGGTCCGACCGGGGCGCGCGGGGCGAGCCGGCCGGGGTGGCCGAGCTTCGCGTGCGGGCGCGGTCCACGGCGGGGCGCTGCCACGGCCGCGCGATGGTGCCGACCGGTGACGCGAGAGATGGACCGTGATCGGGGACGGCTTCCGCCCGAGCGCGAAGGCCGCGACTCGTCGAGCCGACCTTCTGGTCGCGTGGTGGGCCCACGGGGCAGCGTGAGGCGCCGTCGGCCGGGCGAGCCCCATCTCAGACCGCGGGTCGGCGGCCGGGCCGTCTCGTCGTCTCGCCGGATCGAACCGTGACCGGCCTCGCCGAGCGGCTCCGCAGGAGCCTCGCCTTCGAGGGGCCGATGCCGCTTTCGCGGTTTCTCGCACTCGCCATGGCCGAGCGTTCGGCCGGCTACTACACCACCCGCGATCCGCTCGGGGCGGCCGGGGACTTCACGACCGCACCCGAGATCTCGCAATGCTTCGGCGAGCTCGTCGGTGCCGCCCTGGCGCAGGCTTGGCTCGATCGTGGCGCGCCGGCACCGGTCCGGCTCGTCGAGCTCGGTCCCGGCCGCGGCACCCTCCTCCTCGATGCCTTCCGTGCGACGCAACGGGTCGCCGATTTCCATCGGGCGATCGAGCTGCATCTGGTCGAGGCGAGCCCCGTCCTGCGCGCGCTTCAAGCCGAGCGGCTCGCCGCCTTCGCCCCGCGCTTCCACGATCGGCTCGAGACGGTGCCCGAGGGTCGGCCGCTGCTGCTGATCGCCAACGAGTTCTTCGACGTGCTGCCCATCCGCCAGTTCGTTCGCACCGCGGACGGCTGGCGCGAGCGGCTCGTCGCCGCCGACGAGCACGGCCGCTTGGGCTTCGTCCTGGCTCCGCACGCCCTCTCGCTGCCGGAGCTCGGCACGGATCTGCGCGAAGGAACGGTCGTCGAGCTGTCGCCCGCGCGCGCGGCGCTGGCCTGCGAGATCGGCCGCCGCATCGCGGCCGCGGGCGGGCTCGCGCTCCTGGTCGACTACGCCAAAGTCGGTGCCGTGGGCGACAGTCTGCAAGCCGTTCGCGGGCATCGGCGGGCGGATCCGCTCGAGGAGCCCGGCAACGTCGACCTCTCCTCCCGCGTCGACTTCGACGCCCTCGCGCGGGCCGCTCGGGCGCAAGGTGCCGCCGTGTTCGGGCCGATCGGTCAAGGGGCGTTCCTCGAGCGGCTCGGGATCCGGGCACGGCTCGCGCGGCTCGCGGCGGGCCGGCCCGAGCCCGTCGCCCGAGCCCTCGCCGCGGGGGTCCGTCGGCTCGTCGACCCTGAGGAGATGGGCACGCTGTTCCGCGTCCTGGCCGTGACCCGCTCGGGCGAGCCCGTCCCGCCCGGCTTCGAGCCGCAGGAGCTCGCGGCATGAGCGCGATCGCACGATGACCCTGCTGCGAACGTCGAGGTTCGGCGCGGTTGCGCCGCTCGCGAGGGCCGAAGCTTGAGGCTCGAAGCCGCGGCCCTGGCGCTGCCCGGCGTGCGGCACGGCTTTTTCGGCCGGCCGGGCGGGGTGAGCGAGGGGGTGTTCGCCTCCTTGAACGTCGGCCTGCGCTCGGGCGACGAGCGCGCGCGCGTGCTCGAGAACCGTCGCCGTGCCGCCGCCGCGCTCGGATCGCCGCTCGAGCGGTTGTGCATCGCCCGTCAGGTGCACGGTACCGTGTGCCTCGCGGTCGAGGAGCCCTGGCCGCCCGAGCGGCCGCCCGAAGCGGACGCGCTCGTCACCACCCGGCCCGACCTTCTGCTGGGCGTCACCAGTGCCGATTGTGCACCGGTTCTCTTGGCCGATGTCGAGGCAGGCGTGGTCGCGGCGGTGCACGCCGGTTGGCGGGGCGCGCTCGCGGGCGTGCTCGAGGCCGCGGTTAGGGGCATGCTCGCGGCCGGCGCCGATCCGGGCCGGACCGTCGCGGTCGTCGGGCCCTGTATCGGGCGCCGCTCCTACGAGGTCGGCCCCGAGTTCCGCGCCGCGTTTCTCGAGCGCGACCCGGAATCCGAGCCGTTCTTCGTCGAGCCCGGCGAGGGTGGGCGGCCGCGCTTCGACCTCGAGGGCTATTGCTGCGCCCGGCTCGCGCGCGCCGGGATCGGCCGCGTCCAGGCGACCGGGCGCGACACGGCGGCCGAACCCTCGCTGTTCTTCTCCTTCCGGCGGACCACGCTCGCGGGCGGCGGGCCCTTCGGGCTGCAGCTGAGCGCGATCGGGCTCGCGCCCTGAGCGCCGGGGCCGAGGCCGGCACGCGGCGCTCGGCGGTCCGCCCTGCGCTGCCGGCGA
>JANWZN010000267.1 GCA_025054575.1 Geminicoccaceae bacterium
GGTCGTCGTTCCGACCTGGAACCGTGCGCATTTGCTGGCGCGCGCACTCGATTCGGTGATCGCCCAGCTGGAGCCAGGCGACGAGGTGATCGTCGCCGACGACGGTTCGACCGATCGCACGGCGGCCTTGCTCGCCGGCTACGGACCTCCGGTTCGCCATCTGCGGCTCGTGCACGCGGGTGCCGGTGCCGCCCGCAACGCCGCCTGGCGCGTCGCCCGCGGTCCGCTCGTGGCCTTCCTCGACTCCGACGATCGCTGGTTGCCCGGCAAGCTGGCGCTGCAGCGGGCCCTGCTCGGTTCGCGACCCGATCTCGTCGCCTGTTTCAGCGATTTTCGGACCGCGACGATCGAAGGCAGCGAGCGAGCGGGCGGGCTCGCCGGCTGGATCGGTGCTCCTCCCGCCGGCTTCGCACGCGAGGTGGCCGCGGCCCGGTTCCTCGGCGAGCTCCTGCCCGGCGGCCCGTGGGATCCGGCGACGCGCGTGACCATCGGCGACTTCGCGCTCGCCGCGCTACGCGCGACGATCGTCAACATCGGCACGCTCCTGGTCCGCAAGGATCGGGTCGGCCCCGAGCTCGGCTGTGCGGAGGATTTGCCGACCTACGAGGAGCTGCCGGCCGTGGCGCGGATCCTGGGCGCCGGGCCGGCGGCCTTTGTCGAGGCGGAAACCCTCGTCCAGCACGACCATCCGGGTCCGCGGCTCACCGGTGCCAATCTGATCGTCCGCGCACGGGCCCGGATCGCGGTGCTGGAGCGGGCCTATCTGACCGATCGCGCGTTCGTCGAGCGCTACGGCGACGAGCTCGCGGCCCGGCTGCGCGCCGAGCGCATCGGCCTCGTCAGGCTGCTCTTGGCCGAGGGGGCCAACGCCGAGGCACGCTCGGTGCTCGCGAGGATCGCCGAGCCGCCGGCGGGGCTCGCGCTCGTGGCCTCGCTGCCCGGGAGCGCGGTCGCGCGCATCGTGCGCGCCCGCGACCACGCCCGCGGGCTCGCGCGGAAGGCTGCGGCGATCCTGCCCTGGCTACCGCCGCTCTGGTGAGCGATGATCGTCTTCGGCGCGAGGAGGCGCCGACTTCTCCACCCGATGCGCTCGTCCCTGGATGCTCGCGCGACCGGTAATCGGTCCATGACCAGCGACCCCCTCCTCGGCTCGCTCGCGACGCAGCGTAGCGCGCCACCGGCGCCTCGGCCGGCTCGCCGTGTGGCCGTGCTGCTCGCCGACCTCAACGGCGGCGGCGTGCAACGGATGTCGCTCGTGGTCGCCGATCACCTCGCCCGCCGCGGCCATCGCGTCGATCTCGTCGTCTGCGAAGCGGGCGGCGAGCTCGAGGCGGCCGTACCCGGCAACGTGCGCCGGATATCGCTCGCCCGGCGCAGCGGCCTTCGCGGTCGGCTCGCGGCCGCGCTCGCCGATCCCGCGGGGATACCGGTTTCGGCACGGCCGCTCTTGCTCGCGCAGCGCGTATCGCCGACGCTGGGCTATCTGCCGGCCCTGGTCGACTATCTGCGCCGCGAGCGCCCCGACGCCCTGATCGTCGCGACCCCGAACAACAACATCGAGGCGGTGCTCGCGCGTCGGCTTTCCGGGGTGCCCACCCGATAGATCGTGACCGAGCGGACGGCGCTCGCGGAAAAGCTCGCGAACTCGCCGCGTTGGCGGCATCGCTATTTGCCGCCGCTGCTGCGGCGGGCCTATCTCGCCGCCGACGCGATCGTCGCGGTGAGCGATGCGCTCGCCGACGATCTCGCGGCGGTCGCGCGGATCCCGCGCGAGCGGATCCTCACGATCTACAACCCGTTGGTCTCGGACGAGCTGGCGCGGCTCGCGCGCGAGCCGGTCGACCATCCCTGGTTCGTGCCTGGCGCGCCACCGGTCGTGCTCGCCGCCGGTCGCCTCACCGAGGTCAAGGACCCGGTGACGCTCATCGAGGCCTTCGCGGCGCTGCGGCGGCGACGGCCGGCGCGGCTCGTCATCCTCGGTCGAGCCAAGGACCCGGAACGAACCGAGGAACGCAAGGCCGAGCTCTACGCCCTGGCCGACCGGCTCGGCGTTCGTGCCGACGTCGATCTGCCCGGCTACGTGCACAATCCCTTTCGCTTCATGGCGCGGGCCGCGGTGCTCGCCCTCGCTTCGCGCCGGGAGGGGCTGCCGGCGGTGCTCGTCCAGGCGATGGCGTGCGGCTGTCCCGTGGTCTCGACCGACTGTCCGACCGGGCCGCGCGAGATCCTGGCCGACGGCCGCTACGGCCGGCTCGTGCCGGTGGGCGACCCCGTGGCGATGGCCCGGGCGCTCGAGGCCACGCTGGCCGCCCCGCCGCCCGCGGCGCTCTTGCGGGGACGCGCGGCGTCGTTCTCGGTCGACCACGCGATCGCGCGTTACGAGGCCCTGCTCGCCGGAGCCCCGGCGTGAGCGGCCGGGCACGGTT
>JANWZN010000268.1 GCA_025054575.1 Geminicoccaceae bacterium
ATCCGGCGCAGATCGGGCAGCTCGAACATGACGACCGTGTCGGGCCGGTCGCCCAAGGTGGCGCGCACGGTGGCCACGAAGGCGGCGACCGGGCCGATGTGCTCGAGGGTGTGGCGGCAGGCGAGATAGTCCGGGGCGAGATCGCGCCAGGCGGGCCCGTAGAGATCGCGCACGAAGGCGAGGCGGAAGGCCGCGGGCGAGGCGAGCCGCTCGGGCCGGAAGCCCGGGTCGATGCCGATCCCGCGACAACCGGTCCGCTCGGCCAGTGCCACGAGGAACTCGCCCTTGCCGCAGCCGATCTCGAGGACGAGACGGTCGCGCAGATCGTATTTGCGCGCCTGGTCGTCGCAGAGCTCGGCCAAGAAGCGCAAAAAACGGGGCGATAAGGCCTGGGTCTCCTCGTAGGCCGGGGAATAGTGCTGGACGCTCGGATCGAAGGCGGCGTTGAAGAGGAAGCCGCAAGACGAGCAGAAGACGAGCTCGAGGGTGCCGCGCGCAAACGCGCGCGCCTCGGCCTCGCTGTCGACCATGAGGCAGGAGTGGACCGGCACCGAGGGCACCCGCCAGACCGGCTCGAGCGCCGTGGCGGCACAGGCGGGGCAGGAAGCGGGCGGGCTCATGCGAGGATCCGCGGCTCGGGGACCGGGATCACGAAGCGGCCGCCGCGCGCGCGGAAGGCGGCTTCTTGGGCCACGATCTCGGCCTCGATGTTCCAGGGCAGGATCAAAAGATAATCGGGGCGGTCCTCGAGGATGCGCAGGGGCGAGACGATCGGCAGCCGCACGCCCGGGACGAAGCGGCCCTGCTTGAAGGGGTTCTTGTCGGCCACCCAGTCGATCAGCTCGCGGCCGAGCCCGCAATAGTTGAGCAGGATCGTGCCCTTGGCGGCAGCACCATAGGCCGCGATCCGCGCGCCTCCGGCCCGCAGCCCGGTCAAAAGGGCGCGCAGCTGCGAGCGCAGCCGCACCACCCGCTCGGCGAAGCCGGCGTAGAAGGCGTGGCGGTCGAGCCCGATCGCCCGTTCCTCGGCGAGGATC
Source organism: Geminicoccaceae bacterium (assembly GCA_025054575.1). Taxonomy (GTDB): domain Bacteria; phylum Pseudomonadota; class Alphaproteobacteria; order Geminicoccales; family Geminicoccaceae; genus JANXAZ01. The sequence continues at coordinate 1,038 of JANWZN010000268.1, forward strand.
GCGGCTACGGTCGCATCCGGCCGGTCCTCCTTGGCGAGGAAGAGCCGCAGCGAGCCGCCGTGGATCGGCACCCGCTCGACCCGGACGAGGAAGAGGCCGTGCGGGCGCGCGAGCCGCTCGACCGCCTGCACCGAGAAATAGCAGAGATGCTCGTGGTAGATCGTATCGAAGGCGAGCTTTTCGACGAGATCGCGCACGTAGGGCACTTCGACGACCGCCCGGCCCCGAGGCTTGAGGAGGATGCGGATGCCGTCGAGGAAGCCGTGGACGTCGGCCACGTGCGCCAAGACGTTGTTGGCGTGCACCAGATCGGCGCGGCGCCCGTCGGCGGCCAGTGTTTCGGCGAGGGCGCGGCCGAAGAAGGCCTCGATCGTCTCGATGCCCTTGGCGCGGGCGGCGGCGACCGGGCCCGGGGCCGGGTCGATGCCGAGCACCGGCACGCCGGCCTCGCGATAATAGCGCAGGAGGTAGCCGTCGTTGCTCGCGAGCTCGACCACGAGCGTGTCGGGCCCCGGCGGCAGCTCGGGCAGCCGTTGGGCCACGTGCGCCCGGCTGTGCTCGAGGAGCGTGGCGGAGACCGAGGAGAAATAGGGATAGTCGCGGCCGAAGAGGATCTCGGGCGGGACCGTGTCGAGGATCTGGACGAGCGTGCAGGCCGGGCAGAAGGCGACGTCGAGCGGATAGGTCGGCTCCGATCGGTCGAGCTCGTCGGGGGCCAGAAAGCCGTCGGAGAGCGGCAGCGACCCGAGCGAGAGCACGGGCAGGAGCTCGGCTCCGGCGCAGGAGCGGCAGGCGTCGATCCGGCTCATGCGGCCTTCTTCCAGGCGAGGTCGGGGGCGAGCCGGCCGGCCGTGAGCAGCTCCTTGATGCGGGCGAGGCGGATCAGCCGGCCGCCCTCGAGGTCGGCCAGCGCGAGGCCGTAGCGCTCGTAGGCCGCCTCGAGGTCGCGGATGCCGGCCTCGACCGTCCAACGCGGGCGAAAGCCGGGCACCCGCTCGCGGATCTTGGCGAAGCTCACCCGATAGGTGCGCTTGTCGGGCCCGCCGCCCGGCGCATAGGCGATCTGGGCGCCGGGGACGGCTGCCGCCACCATCTCGGCGAGATCGCGGACCCGCCAATTGTCCTCGTCGCGGCCGACGTTGAAGGCCTCGCCGTGGACCGCCTCGCGCGGTGCTTCGAGCACGGCCACGAAGGCGGCCGCCATGTCCTCGACGTGCACGAGCGGCCGCCAGGGCGTGCCGTCGGACTTGATGAGCACCCGCCCCGTGGTCATCGCATAGCCGAGGAGGTTGTTGACGACGAGATCGCCGCGCAGGCGCGGGGCGAAGCCATAGGCCGTGGCCGAGCGCAGGAAGACGGGCGAGAA
>JANWZN010000269.1 GCA_025054575.1 Geminicoccaceae bacterium
ATCCAGTCCTCGGGCGGTGCCGGGATGGCGCTCGCGCAATGGATCAAGGACCGCCGCCCGCCCTTCGACCTCTTGGACGTCGACGTCCGCCGGTTGCCGCCCTTCATGGCCGCCAAGGCCTTTTTGCGCGACCGCACGGTCGAAACGCTCGGCCTGCTCTACGCCATGCACTGGCCCGATCGGCCGATGGCGACCGCCCGCGGCGCCCGCCGCTCGCCCTTCCACGACCGGCTCCTGGCCATGGGCGCGGTCATGGGCGAGACCGCGGGCTTCGAACGGCCGGCCTGGTTCGCCACGAGCGAGGCCGAGCGCGATTGGCGCCCCTCCTGGGGCCGGCCCTGCTGGTTCGAGCCTTGTGCGCGCGAATGCCGGGCGGTGCGCGACGCCGTGGCCCTCTTCGACCAGTCCGGCATGGGCAAGATCCTGGTGAGCGGTGCGGACGCCCTTTCCCTCCTCGAGACCGTCTCGACCGCCCGGATCGACGTCCCGCCCGGCCGGGTCGTCTACACCTGCTGGCTCGACGAGCGCGGCGGCATCCTCTCCGACCTCACCGTCACCCGGCTCTCTCCGAGCGAGTTCCTGGTGGTCACCGCGACCGCGAGCCTGACTCGCGACCTCGCCTGGCTGCGCAGCCTTGTGCCGGAAGACGCCCGCTGCGCCGTGGTCGACCTGACCGCCGGCCTCGCCCTCCTCGCCCTCATGGGCCCGCACTCGCGCGCCCTCCTCGAGACGGTCTCGGGCGAGGACCTGTCGGACGCCGCCTTTCCCTTCGCGACCTCGCGCACCCTCGAGATCGGCTACGCCCGGCTCCGCGCCACTCGGCTCACCTACGTGGGCGAGCTCGGCTTCGAGCTCTACGTTCCGGCCGATCAGGCGGTCCACGTCCTGGAGCGGCTCCTCGAAGCCGGGGCGCGCTTCGGCCTGACGCTCGCCGGCCGCTTCGCCCAGGAGAGCTGCCGGATCGAGAAGGCCTACCGCAGCTACGGCCACGATCTCGGCATCGAGGACGATCCGTTCTCGGCCGGGCTCGGCTTCACGGTGGCGCTCGACAAGCCGGGCGGCTTCGTGGGCCGCGAGGCGCTCCTCGCCCGCCGCGCCGAGCCCGGGTTCGGGCGGCGCCGGCTCGTCGCCATCCGACTTTCCGATCCCGGCGTCTTCCTGCACCGCGAAGAGCCGATCCTCGAGGGCGGGCGGATCGTGGGTGCCGTGACCTCGGGCGCCTTCGGGCACCGGATCGGCGCCTCGCTCGGCCTGGGTTGGGTCGAACTCGAAGAGCCGGTGACGACCGAGCGCCTGGCGGCCGGGCGCTTCGCGGTCGAGGTCGCGGGCGATCCCGTGCCGGCCGAGCTTTCGCTCCGCCCCTTCTACGACCCCGAGAACCGGCGCGTGCGCAGCTGAGCCTCGCTTAGCCCGCCGCTCGGGCTCACGGCGTAGCCTCGAGCGCGAGCGTCAGCTGTCCGGAATTGTTCCAGTAGAAGCCGGGGACGTCGTTGGCGAAGGCGGAGAGCTCGCCCGTCTTCGCCGGGGAGGACGCGCATTCCCGAGCGATCCGGAAGGCGGTGGTCGGATCGTGGTCGATGCACCCGATCAGCGCCAGGAGGGGCGCGCTCGGCACGCGACGGAGGGATCGCGCCCAAGGCCGTTCGAGCCAAGGCGGAGGCGAACGGACCCCGGTCTCGGGATCGGCCTCGAGCCACCAATCCTTCCAGTCGACGACGTCGGCCACGGTCAGGCGATAACCCCGACCCGCCTCCAAGAGCACGCCGCTGTCGTTCCAGCGCCGCCGGGCGAGGACCGTGAACGAAGCGCGCTCGCCCGGTCCCAATCGACGCACGGGCCGCGGGCTCAGTGCAGCTTGCGGACGTCGGTGAGCTTGCCGGTGATCGCGGCCGCTGCCGCCATCGCGGGCGAGAGCAGGTGGGTGCGGCCGCCCTTGCCCTGGCGACCCTCGAAGTTGCGGTTCGAGGTCGAGGCGCAGCGCTCGCCGGGCTTGAGCTGGTCGGGGTTCATGCCGAGGCACATCGAGCAGCCGGCCTCGCGCCACTCGAAGCCGGCCTCCTTGAAGATCGCATCCAACCCCTCCTCCTCGGCCTGGTGCTTCACGAGGCCGGAGCCCGGGACGATCATGGCCTGGACGTGCGGGGCGACCTTCTTTCCCTTCACCAGCTTGGCGACCAGGCGCAGGTCCTCGATCCGGGCGTTGGTGCAGGAACCGATGAAGACCTTGTCGACCTTGATCGCCTCCATGGGTGTGCCGGGCTCGAGGCCCATATAGGCGAGCGCCCGCTCCATCGCCGCCCGCCGCTCCGGCGTCGGGGCGTCCTTCGGGTCGGGCACCCGGCCGCCGATCGGCACGACGTCCTGGGGCGAGGTTC
>JANWZN010000026.1 GCA_025054575.1 Geminicoccaceae bacterium
GGAGCCGGCCGCGTTCTTGGCCGGCCTCGCGCCCGCGACCCCGCGCTACGGTCGGCTCGGGAACCTGTTGGCCGAGCTGCGCGTTGTTGCGGGGCGCGGCGGTTGGACACCGGTACCGCTGCCCGACCACAAGCTCGAGCCGGGCGACCGTCATCCGGCGATCGCCGCGCTCCGGCGGCGGCTCGCCGAGACCGACGGCTTCACCGGGGCATGGGACGGCGAAGAGCTCGACCCACCGCTCGTCGCGGCGCTGATGCGCTTCCAGGAGCGGCACGGACTCGAGCCCGACGGTGTGATCGGCCGTCGCACCGCCGCAGCGCTCGCGGCCCCGGTCGACTGGCGGATCGCTCAGGTCGTCCTCGCGATGGAGCGGTTGCGCCGGCTCCCCTCGGAGCGCGGAACGCGCTGGCTCCTGGTCGACATCGCCGGCTTTCGGCTGGAGCTGATCGAGGAGCGAACGCGGGGGGAGGAGCGGGTGCTGCTCGAGAGCCCGATCATCGTCGGCACCCGCTACCATCAGACCCCCGAGCTGACGGCGCGCGCCGTGGCGGTGACGCTCAACCCCTACTGGCACGTGCCGCGCAGCATCGCGGTCAAGGAGATCTTGCCGGACGTCAAGAAGGATCCCGGCTGGCTTCTCCGCAACGAGATGGCCGTCTTCGATCGCGACGGCCGCCGCGTCGATCCGGCGAGGGTCGACTGGCATGCGCTCGGGCCCGGGAACTTTCCCTACCGGCTGCGCCAGGACTGGGGACCCAAGAACCCGCTCGGGCGGATCAAGCTCGAGATGCCGAACCGGTTCGATGTCTATCTGCACGACACGCCCAAGAAGGAGCTGTTCGCCCGCACCGTCCGCACCTTCAGCCACGGCTGCATGCGGGTGGCGCGGATGCACGAGCTGGCGGCGCTGCTGCTCGCCGAGCAGGGATGGGACCTCGAACGGATCGAAGCGGCGATCGAGGCGGGCGGCCCGCGCACGATTCCGTTGCGCACGCAACCGCTCGTCCACGTGACCTATCTCGGCGCGGCGGTCGACGCCGACGGCACGGTCCGCTTCCGCGAGGACGTCTACGGCCGCGACGCACGACTCGCCCGCGCCCTCGGCGGGAGCCGGTGACGCGGCCGAGCGCGGTCGCGACGATCCTGAACATCGTCACACCATGAGGTGCTGCGATCGCGTTGGCGGGTGCGGCGATCTTCAGGATTTGTTAACATTTTCCTTCGCGAGGGCCCGGCTGCGGCCCGGCCTCTCGATGGGGAAACGCCATGGCCAACCAGTCGGGCATGACGGCCAAGCCCGATTTCTTGGACGAGCTGTCGCGTTCGGCAGCGGCCGGCGCCGCGGCGGCCGCTAATTTCGTCGACGGGACCAACGGCAACGACGTTTTGACGGTGCGGACCGGGCGCGGCCGCCCGGGCGGCGGGCCGACCCGCGGCGACGACGAGATCGTCGCCCGCCACGGCAACGACCGCGTGGACGGCAATCTCGGCAACGACGTCATCTTGGGTGATCAAGAGTATACCGAATCACCCAGGACCGACGGGATCGGGCTTCCCTATGCGCGGGCCGGCGACGACGTGTTGTTCGGCGGCGGCGGGGACGATGTCATCTTCGGTGAAGGCCGCTATTGGGCAGCGGCCATCGCGGGAGACGATCGAATCAATGGTGGGCCGGGCAACGATATCATTTACGGCGACTGCGAGGGTCTGGGCGATCTGGGTGGAGCGGGCCGCGACACGATCCGCGGTGGGGCCGGCGACGATGTGATCTATGGCGACGCCCGGAGCATCCTCGAAGCGGGTGGCAACGACGACCGGCTCTATGGGGATGCCGGTGACGACATTCTCTACGGCGACTCGGAACTGCTCCTCTTCGGCAGCAACGGCAACGACTTGCTCGATGGCGGCAGTGGCGACGATCTGTTGATCGGCGACGGTGCCCTCTTCGAGACCCGGGGCGGGAACGACACCCTGATCGGCGGCACGGGGAACGACCGGCTCTACGGCGATACGGCCGACGGCCGCGGCGTCAGCGAAACGGTCTTCCAGACATTCGTGCTCGCCGGCGGGAACGATGTGCTGGACGGCGGCGCGGGCGACGATCTCCTGGTCGGCGACACCGGCGACGACCGGCTCACCGGCGGCAGCGGCCGCGACACCTTCCTCTTCGCCGCCTTCGAGGCGGTCGGCGGATTCAGCGGCTTCCGAGGCTGGTTCGGTTCGGGAAACGACACCGTCACCGATTTCCGCTCGGGCGAGGATCGTCTCGACCTGCGCGGCTGGGACCTCGACGGCGACGTCCTCGACACCGACGGCGACGGCCGCATCGCAGCGGGCGATCTCGGTGTTTCGCTCGATGGCGCCGATCTCGTCATCGATCTTCAAGAGGCGAGCGCGATCACCGCGGAGGGTGGTGGCACGATCCGCCTGCTCGGCGTGCGCTCGATCTCCGTCGACGACATCGTGCCGTTGCTGCCCGTGGCTTAGTCGCGCGGTCCTCCGGGTCGGTCGGGCTCCCCCGCCGACCGGATCGCGGCTCCAGACAGTCGAAGCCAGACGTTGGCCGAGGAACGGCCCGACACCATCGCCGAGCAGAACGCAGCAAGAGCGGCCGCCTCTTCGACACCTCGTTTCGAGCGTTTTCGATCCAGGTCGAAAGGGCCTGTTGAAAGGAGGACAGGATCAACGAACGGTCCGGGGCGCGGCAAAACCGCAGATGGTGGTGTCGAGGGGCGAGCGGTCGGCTGCGCGCGACTCGAACGTCGTGGTCGGATGGGACGGCCCGGATCCGATCGCTCCCAAAAGAACCAGCTGCGGTGTGATCGGGGGCATCACGAACGCACCCGACCGGATCGAGGCCGGGCTCGGCTCCGAAACGGTCGATCCGGCCGGCGGTAACGATAGGCTGATAGGCGATGCCGAGCCGTTGCAGTTCGGCGACGGCGGCCCCCATCCGATCGTCGTTGAAGCCGGCGACGCCGTCGATGTCGGCGATACTGTGGTTCTAAGCGTCCAGTCGTATCGCGGTTGAGGACCAGCTCTGTGGCGGAAAAGGCGACGACCGAGTTCGTGGGGTGGTCCCCCGGGACCGACGTGATCCTTCGACGCTATGCTCGGGACGCTGGATCGGGTGGTAACGACCTTTTGGACGGTGGTCCGGGCGACGACCTGTTCGTCGTCGTCGGCAGGGTGCGCCAGTCATCGGCTCCGGGAAAGACGTCAGCGAAGACTTCGGGCCGAAGGACCGGCTCGACCTCACGAGCTGGGGCCTCGATAGCGGGGCGCTGGACAGCAACAGAGACGGTCGGGTCGGCAGCGGTGACCGCAACGTCACCATCGCCGACGGCAATCTGGTGATCGATCTCGGTGCGAGAACGGGTTACAGCTCGGCGGGCACGGATACGGTGACGTTCAGCGGCGTGAGCTCCATCGCGCTCGACCAGCTCGTGCCGCGGCCGTCCGGTTTCGCCGGCTGAATGCCTCGGCTGTTGGCGGCGGTCGGATCGACGCGAGCATCGCGCCGATTCGATCCGCGCTCGAGACCGGAACGGGTCGGTCGTCGTCGCCCGCCTTCCGGATCGCTGCGCCGGTTGTGCTTCCAATCACGACGACCGACAGCAGGGCGCGCCGGGCCTGGTCGGCGATCGCGCGACGAGAGACTCGGCTGGCCGCGGGCGGCTCGATCCGGGACAGGAGGGAGAGGGGCAGGGAAGGCCGATCGCGTAGTGGGGACGCATGGCAGGGACGAGATCGCCACTTGGCTGTGCGGTGGCGCGAGCTCGGGGGTGATCGCAACGCCCAGCGGCGGGCCGGAGGAGAGCGTGGCCGGGCTCGGGCCGGATCTCGCGATCGCCGCCGGCGGCGACGATCTCGTCTTTCGCGGCGCTCGCCAGCCGTTCGACGGCGACGATGCCGTGGTCGACGACGGATTCGGCAATCTCGTGATCGACCTCGGCGCGGCTCAGCCCGCGCCGAACGGGTAGCCGCGGCCCGGGGCGGCCTCGAGCAAGGAGCGCGTATAATCGTGGCGAGGGGTGGTGAGGACCTCGGCCGCATCACCCTCCTCGACCACACGCCCGCGATGCATCACCGCGACTCGGTCGCAGACCTGCGCCGCTACGCGCAGATCGTGGGTGATGAACAGAACCGCGAGCGATAGCCGCTCGCGGATCTCGTCCAGAAGCTCGAGGACCTGGGCCTGAACCGAGACGTCGAGGGCGGAGACGGCCTCGTCGGCGATCAAGAGTTCGGGTTCCATCGCGAGTGCGCGGGCGATGCAGATCCGCTGGCGCTGGCCGCCCGAGAACTGGTGCGGATAGCGGTCGAGCCCGGCCGGATCGAGCCGGACCAGGCGCATGAGCTCCTCGGCGCGTGCGCGCGCCGCGCGCGGTGTCGCCCCGAAATTGACGGGCCCCTCGATGATCGACTGACCCACCGTCCGGCGCGGATTCAAGGAACGGTAGGGGTCCTGGAACACCACCTGGACGCGCCGGCGATGCGGACGCAGCGCGCGGCCGGGTACGCGGCCGATCGGGTGCGATCCGAGCCACACCTCGCCCTCGCTCGGATCGGTGAGCCGGGCGATGCAGCGGGCGACGGTCGACTTGCCGGAGCCAGATTCGCCGACGATGCCGAGCGTTTCGCCCTTGCGGATGACGAGGTCGACGGCCTCGGCCGCGCGCACCGGCGGCTGCCGCCGGAACCACCCCGAAGCCGCGTAGGTCTTGCCGAGTCGTTCGGTGCGGAGCACCACCGGAGCATCCCCGCGGCCGCGGGGATGACGCGGCACGAGCGAGGGCACCGCACCGATCAACATCCGCGTGTAGGGATGCGACGGTCGGCGGAGGATCGAATCTTTTGGGCCCTGCTCGACGATTCGGCCCCACTGCATGACCGCGACCCGATCCGCGATCTCCGCTACCACCCCGAAATCGTGGGTGATGAACAGCACACCCGTGCCGTGCCGCGCCTGCAGATCACGGATCAGCTTGAGGATCTGGGCCTGAGTGGTGACGTCGAGCGCGGTCGTGGGCTCGTCGGCGATCAAGAGCGCGGGCTCGAGGACGAGCGCCATGGCGATCATGATGCGCTGGCGCTGGCCGCCCGAGAGCTCGTGCGGGTAAGCGCGCGCGATCCGTTCGGGATCGGGCAGACGAACCTCGGCCAGGATGTCGAGGATCTTGGCGCGGCGCGCCTCGGCCGACAGGCGGGTGTGGGTGCGCAAGACCTCGTCGATCTGGGCGCCGCAGCGCATCACCGGATTGAGCGCGGTCATCGGCTCCTGGAAGATCATCGCCATGCGGGCGCCGCGCAGCGCGCGCAGGCGCGCCGGCCGGGCATCGAGCAGGCTCTCGCCCTCGAGCCGGATCGAGCCGGCCACGGGCTCGAGCTGGCCTTTCGGCAAGAGGCCCATGATCGCCTGGGCGGTGACCGACTTCCCGGAGCCCGATTCGCCGACGACACAGAGGGTCTCGCCGGCCGCGACCTCGAAGGAGGCACGCTCGACGGCGAACGGCCGGTCCGCCCCGCGCGGCAGCGAGACGGAGAGGTCCTCCACCTGGAGAACGATCGGCCGGCTCACCGCGCCCGCCCGAGCCCGACGCGGTCCGAGCTGCTCACCGCTTGCCTCGCACGTCGCCCGCGTAGGTGCAGGTGACCCGCGCGATCCCCGGGCTCTCGGTCGTCTCCTCGATCAGCACCTGATCGGAGAGGTCGCAGGCGAGGGCCGCGACCCGCACGGGCGCGATGCTCGCGCTCACGACCGCAACGATCAGGACGTCGTCCTTGCGGCATTTCCTGGTCCGGTCGCGAAGCTGACCCTCGCCGCTCACCGAGCTCGCGATCTCGCAGAGCTGGCCGCTCTTCTCCTTGGCGGCCAGGGGCGGCGCGGAAGCGCCTGCGAGACAGGCGAGCAGGCAACAGGCGAGCGCCCGAACGGGGCGGGGTGGGTGCGGATCACGACAGATCGACGGCATGGCGCTTCAGATCCTCGAGCCGACACCAGTCGAGCGCGCGGGCATGGGTGGCGGCGAGCACCACCTTGGGAGCCTTGCCGGCCTCGAGGGCCTGTTGCCAGCGCGGTGCGCACAGGCACCAGCGATCGCCCGGCCGCAGCCCCGGGAAGTCGTATTCCGGCCGCGGTGTCGACAGATCGTTGCCGACCGCTTTCGAGAAGGCGAGGAACTCCTCGGTGACGACCGCACAGACCGTGTGCGAGCCCACGTCCTCTGGCCCGGTGTCGCAGCAGCCGTTGCGATAGAAGCCGGTCCTCGGGCGGAGGCTGCAGGGTTGCAGCGGTTCGCCCAACACGTTGCGACGCGGCTCGGGCGCCCCGGCCTCCTCGCGCATGGCTTTTTCTCCGACCGTTGGCGTTCCGTCGCGAGCGAAGCTGGCACCCGCGCGCGCGATCGGCAAGTCGCTCTCAGATCCGCCGTACGAGCTTGGGATCGAGCACGTCGCGGAGCCCGTCGCCCAGCATGTTGACCGCGAGCACGGTGACCGTCAGGAACACGCCGGGGATGAACACGTTGTGCGGATATTTGGTGAACTGCACCCTTCCTTCGGCCATGATGTTGCCCCAGGTGGGGATGTCGGTCGGGATGCCCACACCCAAAAACGAGAGGATGGCCTCGACCAGGATCGCGGAGGCGGCGATGTAGGTCCCCTGGACGATCAGCGGAGCCACGGTGTTGGGCAGGACGTGGCGCCACAGAAGCGCGGGCAGGCGGGTGCCGACCGCGACCGCCGCCTCGACATAGGGCTCCTCGCGCACCTGGAGCACGACCGCGCGGACGAGCCGCACGACCCGCGGCACCTCGGGCACGACGATCGCCAGGATGACGGTCGCAAGGCCGGCACCCCAGAGCGCCACGAGCGCCAGGGCCAGGAGAATGCCCGGGATCGCCATGAGACCGTCCATGATCCGCATGACGATCGCATCGAGCCAGCGCAGATAGCCCGAGACGAGACCGATCGCGAGGCCGATCGCGACCGCGAGGCCGGCCACGGCGGCGCCGACCACGAGCGACACCCGTGCACCGTAGACCACCCGGGAGTAGACGTCGCGACCGAGCGCATCGGTGCCCATCCAGTGCACCACGCGCTGCTCGCGGCCGTCGGCGTCGCTCACGACCCGCTCGAAGCCGGGGCGCTTGTTGCGGTTGGCCGGGTCGATCGCGACCGGATCGCGGGTCGCGAGCCAGGGTGCCAGGACCGCCACCAGGGCCATCACGAGCAGGAGGGCGCCGCCCAGGACCACGCCCGAATGGCGCAAGAGACGACGGCCGAGGGGCACGTGGCGGGCGGCCGCCGCCGCGGCGGCCGCGGCCTCGACGGCGGGTTCGGCGAGCGGCAGATGCTCGGCACGGCTGCTCAATAGCGGATCCTCGGATCGAGCAGGCTGTAGAGGATGTCGACCACCAGGTTGATCAGCACGTAGAGGACGGAGAAGACCAGGATCACCCCCTGGATCGTCGGATAGTCGCGCCCCAGCACGGCGTCGACCGTGAGCCGGCCGAGGCCCGGAATGTTGAACACGCTCTCGGTGACCACGACCCCGCCGATCAGAAGCGCGATGCCGAGGCCGATCACGGTCACGATCGGCACGGCGGCGTTGCGCAGCCCGTGGCGCAGCAGCACGACCGATTCGCGAAGCCCCTTGGCCCGCGCGGTGCGGACGTGATCCTCGCCCAGAACCTCGAGCAGCGAGGCGCGGGTGATGCGCGCCACGAGCGCGATGTAGATCACGGCGAGCGCGCAGGAGGGCAGCGCCAGGTGGGTCAGGAACGGGCCGAGCCCAGCGGCGAGCGACCGGTAGCCCTGCACCGGAGCCCAGCCGAGCTGGATCGCGAAGACGTAGATCAAGGCGTAGCCGAGCACGAAGACCGGCACGGAAAAGCCGAGGACGGAAAAACCCATCACGAAGCGGTCGAGGAGCGAGCCGTGGCGCCAGGCGGCGAGCGTGCCGAGCGGTACGGCCACGAGCACGGTGATCGTCATCGTCGTGGTCGCGAGCGCGAGGGTGGGGCCGATTCGCTGCGCCACGAGATCGGCCACGGGCATCTTGAAGAAGAAGGATTCGCCGAGATCGCCGCGGACCACCTTGCCCAACCAGATCCCGAACTGCACGAGCAGCGGCTGGTCGAGCCCGAGCTTGCTGCGGATCTCGGCGATCTGCTGCGCGGTCGCGTTCTCGCCCGCCATGATCGCAGCCGGATCGCCGGGGGTGAGCCGCAGCATCAGGAAGACGAGCAGTGCTACGGTGAGCAAGACCGGGACGGTTGCGAGCAGACGGCGGAGGACGAAGGCGAGCAAGGCGGCTCAGGCCCGGTAACCGGCGCAGCGCAAGAGCGGCCGCCGGCACCGGTCGACGGCCTGCGGCTTCCACGGCTTCGTCGCAGCTGACGGCCCGGAACGGCGCGCGTAGCCGGCGCCGCGGAGGACGCACCCTCCGACCGCTCCGATCCGCCGCGCCGGCACCATCATCGCCACCTCCGCAGGGTGAGGGCGGAACGAGCCGCGCCGGGCGAGCCGACGCGGCCTCGTCGCGGACGGCCGCGGGCTCAGCCCTTCTTCTCGATGTTCCACATGTAGGGAACGGGCCCCTCGAGCACGCCCGAGACCGCCTTGCGGATGGCCATCGGCTGGTACCACTGGCCCATCCAGCCGTGGGTCGTGCCCTCGGTCGCGACATAGACCTGGATCTCCTCGGCGAGCTTCTTCTGCGTCGCGAGGTCGGTGGCTTCCGCGAAGGCCCGCTTCATGGCCTCGAGCTTCGGGTCGTCGAACCAGCCGAACCAGCCCTTCTCGCCGGTGGCATTGAGGCCCGCCGTGCTGATCGGGTTCAAGATGTCGGCTGCGACCCAGGAGGTCATGAAGGCGCTCCAGCCACCTTCGGACGGCTTGTCCTTCTTGGCCCGCCGCGCGACCAGCGACTGCCAGTCCATCGAGATCATCTCGACCTTGAAGCCGCCCTTCTCGAGCAGCTGCTTGGCCACGGGGGCGAGGTTCGCGAGGACGACGAGGTCGGTCGAGTGCATGAGCACGACCGGCGTGCCGTCGTAGCCCGCCTCCTTCAAGAGCTGCTTCGAGCGCTCGAAGTCGGACTTGAGCATCACCTCGCCGCCCTTGTCGGTGGCGAAGGTCGTGCCACAGACGAACATCGCGGCACAGGTCTTGTAATAGCGCGGATCACCGATGACCGCCTTCAGGAAATCCTCCTGGTTCAGGGCCTCGAGGGCGGCGCGGCGGATCTTGGGATCGTTGAAGGGCGGGTGCAGGCTGTTGAAGCGGAACATGTATTGATTGCCGAGCGTGTTCCAGTCGAACAAGCGCACGCTCTGTTCGGCTTCGAGCACGGGCAAGAGATCGTGCGGCGGTGCCTCCATGAGGTCGATTTCGCCCGAGATCAGCGCATTGACCGCGGTTTGATGATCCGGCATCGAGATCCACTCGACCCGGTCGACCTTGGCGACCTTGCCGCCCGCGCCCCAAGAGGGCGGTTCGTTCCTCGGCTTGTAGTCCTTGAACTTCTCGTAGACCGCGACGTTGCCCGGCTTCCACAAGTCCTTGCGGAACACGAACGGGCCCGAGCCGGTGTAATCGCTGATCTGCTCGGTGCCGGGCGTCTCCGCGACCCGCTTCGGCATGACGAAGGGAACGTTCGAGGACGGCTTGCCGAGCGCCAACAGCACGAGGCCGAACGGCTTCTTCAAAACGATCTCGAAGGTCTTGGCGTCCTTGGCCTGGAGCCGCTCGACATAGGACATCATGAAGACGCCCATGGCATCGCGCGTGCCCCAGCGCTTGATCGACGCCACGGCGTCCTCCGCGGTCACGGGCTGGCCGTCGTGGAACGTGAGGCCGTCGCGCAAGGTGAAGGTGTAGGTGAGGCTGTCGTCGCTCACCGTCCAACGGTCGACCATCTGCGGGCGGATCTCGCCCTTGGCGTCCATGGCGACGAGCGTGTCGTAGACGTTGTAGCCGTGATTGCGCGTGATGTAGGCGGTCGTCCAGATCGGATCGACGATCTTGAGATCCGAATGCATCACCGCTTTGAGCACGGTCTCGGCGCCGGCGGGTGCGGCGATGCCGACGAGCCCGAGCCCGATCGCGGCGATCATCGCGCCGCGCCTGTTGCGACGTGCCATCGTCTCCTCCCCGGCGGCGCCCCAGCGCGCCCCTCCGTTGGCCTTGCGCCCGCGAGTGTAACGGCCGGGTCCGAGCGCACAAGGCGATCGCGCCCGCGAGCCTCGGCGGTGCGGGGCTTGGAGCCGGTCGGATCGGCGGCTATCGATGCCGCGAGCCGCCCAGGAGGACACCCGTCGTGCACCGGCTGCGGCCTCTGCTCTTCGTGATCCTGCTCCTGTTCGGCCCGCTCGCGGCGGCGGCCGGCGAAGCCGAGCTGCGCCTCTTCGCGCGCAGCGAAGGGATCGTCGACGTCGAGGGCTTCGTCGAGACGGTCGAGTCCCTGCGCAAGACGAAGAAATTGCCGCCGCGCTATCTGACCAAGGCCGAGGCCCGCAAGCTCGGCTGGGAGCCCGGTGTCGATCTCTGCACAGTCGCCCGCGCGCGGGCGATCGGCGGCGATCGCTTCGGCAACCGCGAGAAACGCCTGCCCGACAAGCGCGATCGCAAATGGTTCGAGGCCGATCTCGACTTCTTCTGCGGCTCGCGCGGCCCCAAACGCCTCGTCTGGTCGAACGACGGCCTGATCTACCTCACGACCGACCACTATCAAACCTTCAAGGAGGTGCCGAAGTGAGCGCGCCGGTGCGCTCTTGCCGGCTCGACGGGCGGACCCGGACGCGTCGGGCAGCACTCGCCCGCCTCGCCCGGGACCTCGGCTTTCCGGCCCACTTCGGCCACAATCTCGACGCGCTCTTCGACGTCTTGACGGGCGATCTGCCCGGGCCGGTCGAGATCGTCTGGGCCGGTGTCGACCGGGCCCGTCTCGCAGCCGATCCCGAGCTCGGCCCCGTGCTCGAGACCCTCGAGGCGGCGGCGCGCGAGCGCGCGGATCTGCGGCTCGTGCTCGCGGGACACGGGCGATGAGCGAGGCGGAGCGCAAACTCACCCGCCTGTTCGAGGCCGAGACGATCGCCAAGCGGGTCGAGGAGCTGGCGGCTGCGATCGCCGCGAGCCTGCCGCCTGAGCTCACCGTCGTGGGTCTCTTGAAAGGCGCCTTCGTCTTCACCGCCGATCTCGTCCGCGCGCTCGATCGCGCCGGCATGCGGCCGCGGGTCGAGTTCCTGCAGGTCTCCTCCTACGGCCTCGGCACCGAGAGCAGCGGCACGGTCAAGGTGATCGGCGAGATGCCGGGCTCGATCGGCGGCCGGGACGTGCTCCTGGTCGACGACATCCAGGATACCGGCCGCACGCTCGCCTGGACGCGTGCGCTTCTGCTCGAGCACGGCGCGGCGCGGGTGTGGACCTGCGCGCTTCTAGACAAGCCCTCGCGGCGGGTGGTCGAGAGCCGGCTCGACTTCGTGGGCTTCGAGATCCCCGATGTGTTCGTCGTCGGCTACGGCATCGACTGGGCCGAACGTTACCGTCATTTGCCCTGGATCGGGCGGGTCGAAGGCTGAGACGGCATCGCGGGCGTTACACGAACGCATCGCCCGGAGCGCGGCCGGTCCGCGAACTCTTGCAACCCTACCGTGTCGAGCACATATCCAATGGCCTGGAACGCCTCGTCGAAAGGATTTGCCGTGGCCGAGCGACGTGCCCTTTTCGTGCTCGGGCTCGCGCTGACGACGGCGGCTTGCGCCCCTGGTCCCGTCGGTGGTGGCGGGATCGGCGGCGTGGCCGGCGCCGGCTACCGAGACGGCGACCGCTGGATCTCGCCCACGCCGGGCGTGCGCTGCGACCGCTTCGAGCGCGTGTGTTACGACCGCAACGGCCCCGAACTCTCCTTGACCCGCGACTATTTCGGGCGGAGTGCCGCCAAAGACCTCGAGGAGCGGATCGGCGGCAACTGGCGGACCGACACGCGCTACAACCCGAAGGAAGGGGTGCGCTGCGATCTCGAGGACGAGCTTTGCACCAAGCGCGGCGAGCCCGACTACAAGAACACCCGCGAGCAGTTCGGCCGCAAGCCCGCGCTTGCCGTGACCGAGCCGGACGGCACGATCCGCCCGGGCAAGCGCACCGTCTGCGATCCGGCGAGCCAGGTGTGCGAGAAGAACGACCGGCCGAGTGTCGATCGCACCCGCTTCGTCTTCGGCGACCGGGCGGCGCGCAACCTCAAAAGCCAGCTCAGGGACTGACCCGAACCTTTAGCCCGGCCGAGCTCCAAGGCGAGGGCCTCGACGCCGGCCGGGTCGAGCTCGCGCAGCGCCGGGCCCGCGGCCCCGCGCTCGGCCCCGAGCCGGGCGGTGGCCTCGCGCACGCGCCTGGGAGCACCGGCCACGACCGTCACCCGGCCGGCGACGGGCCCGGGCTCGACGTGCGGCGCGGCCGAAGAGTCAGGGCCTGCGGTTGAGGAAGTTCAAGGGCAGCCCCGGTCGCGGCCAGTCGACCGCGACCAGGCGCCCGGAGAGCGAGAGCGTGACGTAGGCGGTGCGGAGATCCGGCCCGCCGAAGCAGAGGTTCGTGGTCATCCGATCCGGCATGGGCACGAACTCGAGGAGCGCGCCCTCGGGGGAGATCACGCTGATGCCGCCGGTGGCGAGGGTCGCCACGCAGATATTGCCGGATGCCTCGACGGCGAGGCTGTCGAAGCGCTTGTACTCGCGCCCGCCGGACTGGTGCAGGAGCCTGCCGCCGTGCGGGGAGGGATAGGGGTGCTTCTTCACCTCGCCGGGGCCGGTGATGTCGAAGGCCCAAAGCCGCGCCCCCTCGGTCTCGGCGACGTAGAGCGTGCGCTCGTCGGGCGAGAGGCCGATCCCGTTGGCGGTCAGCACGGGATAGGCGACCTCCTTGAGCTCCTTGCCGTCCGGCGAGAGCCAGTAGACCGCGCCCCAGTCGAGGTCGTTCGGCCGGCGCTTGCCGAGATCGGTGAACCAGATCGCGCCCGTGCGGTCGACCACGAGGTCGTTGGGGCCGCGCAGCCGCCGTTCGGCTAGGCCGCGGGTGACCACCTCGACCTTGCCGGTGGCGAGATCGACCCGCTCGATCCGGCCGCAGATGTAGTCGTGCGCCTGCCAGGCGGGGCGCAGCCCCAGACCCGGCTCGCGGACGAACTCGAAGCCGCCATTGTTGCAGACATAGGCCGCCCCGTCCTTGCCGATCGCGAGGCCGTTCGGGCCGCCGCCGGTCTCGGCCACGACCGAAACGGTGCCGTCCGGGGCGATGCGGCTCACCGTGCGGCGGGCGATCTCGACCAGGAGGAAGGAGCCGTCCGGCATCGCCACCGGGCCTTCGGGAAAGAGCAGCCCCTCGGCGATCGTCCGCACCTCGACCATCTGAGCCTCCCGTCCTCGGCGGCCGGCATCCTGGCGGCCCCGGGCGGCGATCGGCAAGCGCGCGCCCGGACCGCGGGGATGCGCTCAGCGCGCGGCGAGCAGGCGGGCCGCGTGGCGCAGCGCCAGGAGATAGCCGTGGCTGCCGCAGCCGGCGATCACGGCCGTGGCGGCGAGCGAGACATAGGAGTGCTGGCGGAAGGATTCCCGCTTGTGGATGTTCGAGAGGTGCACCTCGAGGATCGGGATGGAGCAAGCGAGCAGCGCGTCCAGGATGGCGATCGAGGTGGTGGTGTAGCCGGCAGGGTTGATGATCAGCGCGTCCGCCCGTTCGCGTGCCTCCTGGATCCAGTCGACGAGCTGGCCCTCGTGGTTGGACTGGCGAAAGACGAGCTCGAGGCCGAGCTCGCCCGCGAGCGCCCGGCAGGCCGCTTCGATGTCGGCGAGGGTGTCCTTGCCGTAGATCTCGGGCTGGCGCTTGCCGAGCAGGTTGAGGTTCGGGCCGTTGAGGACGTAGACCGTGGCCGCCATGCGCGCTCCCCCCTGTCTGCGGGTCCGGCGTCCGCCGCCCGGTACGGTGCCGCAGCGGCTCCTGCCCCGGCTGGCGTGGCGCGACCCTAGTGTGGCGTCGCCCGGAAAGAAAAGGGGCCCGGGGTGACCCCCGGGCCCAGTCTTGGAGGAGAATACAAGGAAAGACGTCCCGCTTGCCCTTCGGGACGATGCGTACCCTCAGCTACAACCGGTGGTTGCGCCGCAGGTATCGCATTTCAGGCAGGTGCCGTTCCGCACCAGCGTGAAGTTGCCGCACGAGCCGCACGGATCGCCCTCGTAGCCCTTGAGGCGGGCGATCTGCACCTGCTCCGCGCGGGACATCTGGGAAGCGCGTGCCGTCTCGGCCGCGTGGCCGGAGGACGCGAACCGCTTGCTCGAAGCGTGCCCCTCGGCGAGGCCGGTCGCCGCCGCACCCCCGGCCAGGAGCCGGAGATTGCCGCGGACGAAGCCGGCCGAGGCGAGGCGGGCCACTTTCTCGAAACCGAGATCGCCTTCCTTGGCCCCTTCGCCGATCGTGTCGTGCCGCACCTCGCTCGGGTCGATGTTGGCGAGGTCGGTCCGGCCGAGATAGGAGATCGCGAGCTCGCGGAAGATGTAATCGAGCACCGAGGTCGCGAACTTGATGCTGTCGTTGCCCTGGACCGGGCCCGAGGGCTCGAAGCGCGTATAGGCGAAGGCCTCGACGAACTCCTCGAGCGGCACACCGTATTGCAGCCCGATCGAGATCGCGATCGCGAAGCTGTTCATGAGCGACCGGAAGGCGGCACCTTCCTTGTGCATGTCGATGAAGATCTCGCCGAGCGTGCCGTCCTCGTACTCGCCGGTCCGCAAGTAGACCTTGTGGCCGCCCACGATCGCCTTCTGGGTGTAACCCTTGCGGCGGCTCGGCAGCTTCCGGCGCTCGGTGAGCCAGCGCTCGACCACCCGCTCGGCGACCTCGATCACCTTCTGCACGGGCGGCCGCGCCGGCGCCGGCTCCTCCTCCTCGACCGCGACGTCTTCGTCGGCCAGCACCGCGGCCAAGGGCTGCGACAGCTTGGAGCCGTCGCGGTAGAGGGCGAGCGCCTTGAGGCCCAGGCGCCAGCCCTCGAGATAGGCCTCGGCGCAGTCCTCGACCGTGGCCTTGGCCGGCATGTTGATGGTCTTGGAGATCGCACCGCTGATGAAGGGCTGGGCGGCCGCCATCATCTCGAGATGCGCGCGGACCGAGAGGAACCGCCGGCCGATCCGACCGCAGGGGTTGGCGCAGTCGAAGACGGGCAGATGCGCTTCTTGCAGATGCGGCGCGCCCTCGACGGTCATGGTGCCGCAGCAATAGGCGTTGGCGGCCTCGATCTGCTCCTTGGTGAAGCCCAGATGCTCGAGCAGGTTGAAGCGCGGGTCGGCGAGCTGCGCCTGCGAGAGCCCGAGCCGCTCGGTGCAGAAGGCATCGCCCAGCACGAAGCGGTTGAAGGCGTATTTGATGTCGAACGCGGTCGGCAGCGCCGCCTCGAGTCGCCGCAGCGCCTCGTCGTCGAAGCCGCGCGCCTTGAGGCTCTCGTGGTTCACGCCCGGGGCACCCTCGAGCGTCCCGCGACCGACCGCATAGGCCGTGATGTCGTCGATCTGCGCCGGGCTGTAGCCGAGGACTTCGAGAGCCTTCGGCACCATGCGGTTGATGATCTTGAAATACCCGCCGCCCGCCAGCTTCTTGAACTTGACGAGTGCGAAATCGGGCTCGATGCCGGTGGTGTCGCAATCCATCACGAGCCCGATCGTGCCCGTGGGCGCGATCACCGAGACCTGGGCGTTGCGGACGCCGTGCCGCTCGGCCGCCGCGACCGCCTCGTCCCAGGCCGCGCGTGCAGCGGCCACGAGTGCCTGGTCGCGACAAGCACCGGCATCGAGCGGGACGGGCAGGGTGGCCAAGCTCTCGTAGCCCTCGCGCGCGCTCCAGGCGGCCCGGCGATGGTTGCGCAGGACGCGCAGGACGTGCTCGCGGTTCTCGGCGAAGCCCGGGAACGGCCCGAGCGCTTCTGCCATCTCGGCCGAGACCCGATAGGCGGTGCCGGTCATGAGTGCGGTGATCGCCGCGCACATCGCACGGCCCTCGGCGCTGTCGTAGGGCAGGGCCAAGGACATCAACAGCCCGCCGAGATTGGCGTAGCCGAGGCCGAGGGTGCGGAACCGCCAGGATCGCTCGGCGATCTCGCGCGAGGGGAACTGCGCCATCGCCACCGAGATCTCGAGGACGATGGTCCAGAGGCGGACCGCGTGGACGAAGTCCTCGACCGCGAAGCTGCCGTCGTCGCGACGGAAGCTCATCAGGTTCAACGACGCCAGGTTGCAGGCCGTGTCGTCGAGGAACATGTACTCCGAGCACGGGTTCGAGGCGTTGATCCGCCCCGAGGCCGGGCAGGTGTGCCAGTCGTTGATCGTGGTGTCGTACTGGATACCGGGATCGGCGCTCGCCCAGGCCGCCTGCGCGATCTTCTGCCAGAGCGCGCGCGCTTTCACGGTCTTGGCGACCTTGCCGTCGGTCCGGCGGGTGAGATGCCAGTCGCGATCCTCGAGGACGGCGCGCAAGAAGTCATCCGTGACGCGCACCGAATTGTTGGAGTTCTGGCCCGAGACGGTCAGATAGGCTTCGCCGTCCCAGTCGGTGTCGTAGGTGCGGATCTCGATGCCGGTGAAGCCCTGGGCGGCATAGCCGATCGCCTGCTGGATCACGCCCTCGGGCAAGAAGACCCGCCGGGCTTCGCGCACCGCCTTCTTGAGCGCCGGGTTGGCGGTCGGATCGAAGCGGCCGGCTCCGTCGAAGCTCGGATCACGGCAGGCGGCCATGATCGCATCGACGTGCTTTTTCAACAGCTTCGAGCCGGCGACCAGCGCCGCCACCTTCTGCTCCTCGACCACCTTCCAGTCGATGAACGCCTCGATGTCGGGGTGGTCGATGTCGACGATCACCATCTTGGCGGCGCGCCGGGTCGTGCCGCCCGACTTGATCGCCCCGGCCGCGCGATCGCCGATCTTGAGGAAGCTCATGAGGCCGGAGGAGCGGCCGCCGCCCGACAGCTTCTCGCCCTCGGCCCGCAAGCTCGAGAAATTGGTGCCGGTGCCGGAGCCGTATTTGAAGAGCCGCGCTTCGCGCACCCAGAGATCCATGATCCCGCCGTCGTTGACGAGATCGTCCTTGATGCTCTGGATGAAGCAGGCGTGCGGCTGCGGCCGCTCGTAGGCGGTCGTCGAGGCGTGGACCTTCCCGGTCGCCTCGTCGACGTACCAGTGGCCCTGCGAGGGGCCGTCGATGCCGTAGGCCCAGAACAGGCCGGTGTTGAACCATTGCGGCGAGTTGGGGGCGGCCATCTGGGCGGCGAGCATGTAGCGCAGCTCGTCCATGAAGGCGCGCGCGTCCTCTTCGCCGGCGAAATAGCCGCCCCGCCAGCCCCACCAGGTCCAGGTCCCGGCGAGCCGGTCGAAGACCTGCTTGGCGCTGGTCTCGCCGCCGGTCCGCTGCTCCGGCGGTAGGGCGGAAAGCGCGCCCTCGTCCGCCACGCGGCGGGCGAGCCAGGACGGCACGCCCTTCTCGCGCACCGCTCGGGTCGCCTTCGGCACGCCGGCCTTGCGGAAATATTTCTGCGCCAGCACGTCGATCGCGACCTGCGACCAGCTCGCGGGCACCTCGATGTCTTCGGCACGGAAGACCACCGAGCCGTCCGGGTTGCGGATCTCGCTCGCGGCCGTCTTGAAGGCGAGCGCCTCGTAGGGCGACCGGCCCGCTCTCGTGAACCTGCGCGCGATCTTCAGCGCCACCGTGATCCTCCTCCGAGCGTGAACGCTAAATGTTCTGTTTCCGTTCGTCAACCCCGGCCGGATGGGCAAGACTGGGACTGCGATCCCAAAAATGTCCGGCGCGGGCTGCCCTCAAGACAGCTGATCTCAACGAACAGTTTAGACCAGCTCGCCCCGCCGGGCAACCGTCGAGGCTGGAACGAACGCGCGGCACCATTTGCCGTCGCCACAACTAAATATAGCAGTACGAACCGCCTCACAAGCCCAAAATCTAGATCGGTTGCCTGCGCAACGGTCCCCGCGGCGCCGACGCGGGCGGCCCGAGCCCGCGAGCCCGCGCCTGCCCCATGCCCGGGACGCGCTCGAGCTCGGAGCGGGCGGATCGCCGCGGGCGAGGCGGCGGCTGGAGGCGGGGATCAGTCTCAGTCGATCATCAGGTCACTATCAGTCTCCCTTCTGTCCCCGGTTCTCCACAGCTCGTCCCGAGCCTCTCCGACGGCGGCGCCGGCTGAGCCTGCATGAGCGAGTTCGTCAGTCCGGCGATCTTTCCACAGTCCGTCCCCGCCCGTCGCGCGACCGGCGCCCGGTGGACAGCGCCCGCGAGCTCGGCCATGGATCGCCGCGGCCGTGGGCGTCGGGTGGAGGGTAGGGTGCTCGCTTGGCTCAAGGACAATCGGCTCGGGACCTGGCTGTTGACCCGCCGGCGCGGCGAGCTCGTCGGTGTCGACGAGGCCGGCAACCGCTACTACCGCGAACGCGGTGCCGCCGACTGGCGTTCGGAGCGACGCTGGGTCGTCTACGCCGAGGCCGGCGAGATCGAGCCGTCGACGGTGCCGCCCGGCTGGAACGCCTGGCTGCACCACAATCTCGAGAAGCCCCCGAGCGAGCGCCCGCTGCCGACCAAGCGCTGGGAGAAGCCGCACGAGCCGAACCGGTCCGGCACGCCCGAGGCGTGGTTTCCGCCCGGGGACGAGCGACGGGGCGGCAAGCGCGCGCCCGCCACCGGCGACTACGAGCCCTGGCGGCCCTGAGCCTCGGCCGATCGGGCATCCAAGAGCCCGATCTCCAAGAAGGTTTCGACGACCTCGGCCGGCTGGGCGCCGGCGAGGACGCCCACCCGCGGCAAGAGCAGGGCCGGGACGCCGTCGATCCCGCGCGCGACCGCGCGGCGATGCTCGGCCCGCACGCGCACGAGACGGTCGGCGGAGAGCGCCTCGGCGAGACCGGCCGCGTCGAGATCGAATGCCGCCGCCAGCCGTGCCAGGACCGCCCGGTCGCCGAGATCCTGGCCCTCCTCGAAGAACGCGGCGAACAGGCGCACCGCCGTTGGCACCAACAGCCCGCGCCGCTCGGCCTCGTGCAGGAGCGCGTGCGCGGCGGTCGTGTCCGGCTGCCGTGCGATGCGATCGAAGGCGAAGTCGAGCCCGAGCTCGCGTCCGCGCCGGAGGATGCGCCGTTCGACCAGCCGCGCCGCCTCGAGCGAGCCGAACTTGCGCTCGAGATAGAGCCGGCGCGGGACGCCCTGCGGCGGCAAGCCGGGATTGAGCAGGAAGGGCGCCCAGCGGATCGCGACCCCGAGCCGGTCGGCGAGGGGTGCGAGCGTGGCGAGCGCGATCCGGCACCAGGGGCAGACCAGATCCGCGACCAGGGTGACGGCGAGGCTTTGCTGCGGTGCAGCATCTTCCGATCGATCCCCAGGACGACGATCCTGGGGATCTCCGAGGCCGTGCTGCATTGCAGAAAAAGGATCACCCACGTTCGGCGAAGCCCCAGATGCGCGGCGAAGCGAGTTCGACGCTGTTGCCGGCCGGATCACGAACGTAGAGAGAACGGCCGCCGCGCGGCCAGTGCTGCTCGTGCTCGATCCCCACGCCCGCGGCCTCGAGCCGCGCGCGCCAGAGGTCGAGCTCGGCTTCGGGAACGGCGAAGCAGACATGCCCCGGTCCGACCGCGCCGTGCGCCGGCGGGCTCGTCTGGTAGGCCGTCGCGCGCGGGTCGAACAGCAACAGCATGGCGCCGTCGAGGCGGAGGAAGAGGAACGCGCCCGCCCGCTCGCTGTCGACCGGTAGTCCCAGGAGCTCCACGTAAAAACGCCGCGCGGCCACGAGGTCGTCGACGTAGAGACAGGTCTCGAGGATGCGCGCGAGCGGGCGCAAGGCTCGTGCCGCCGCTGTTGTTCCCGAATCGAGCTTAGCCGCGGGGCGCGCTCCTGTCAGGGTCGGCCGCGGCGGCCTCGCACGCGGGCCCGAGCGCGCGGCCGGGCTCGCGCGCCAGGCGAATCGACCGGGCGAGGAACGCGCCGTCGGGCCCGAGGGCGGCATCGAGCACCGTGAAATGGTTCGTGCCGTCGATCTCGAGGAGCTCGGCCGCGAGCCCGCGCGCCCGCCACGCCGCCACGAAGTCGCGCGACTGGCGGCGGAACTCGGCCGATTCTCGGGCGCCGACCGCGGCCAGGATCGGCGGGCCGGATTCGGGAACCTGCAGGATCGGGCTGTTGCGGACGACCTGCGCGAGGTCGAGCTGGAGCGAGGGCTGCAGGTAGGACCAGGGGAAGGGGCTGAGATCGAAGAGACCGCTCACCGCGAGCACGGCTTTGATGCAGTCGGCCGGCAGGTCGTAATCGCTCGGCCAGTCGGTGATCGCGGCCATCGCCACGAGATGGCCGCCGGCCGAATGGCCGGAGAGCGTGAGCCTGTCCCGATCGCAGCCGAGATCGGGGGCACGCGTGAAGGCCCAGGCGATCGCGGCACGGGCCTGGCGGACGATTTCGTCGATCCGCACCGCGGGGCAGAGGGCGTAGTTGACGATGGCGACCGCGACGCCCGCGCGCACGAGCGGCTCGGCCAGGAACGAGAAGTCGCGGGCCGAGAACCGGCGCCAATAGCCACCGTGGAAGAAGAGGTGGAGGGGGGCTCCGGGCCCGGCCGGGAAGAAATCGAGATATTCGGCTCGCGTCGGCCCGTAGCGCAGACCGAGCCGGCAGGGAAGCTGCTCGCGAACCCGGGCACTCTGGCACTGCCAGCGCTCGATGATCGCGGCACTCTCGGGAACGGCGGCGGTCGCGTCGTACTCCCGGTCGATCTCCTGCTGGCTCGTGAACTCGCGATAGAGGCGCATGTCGTCTCCCTCGTCCGTGGCGGTCGAGCACGAGGCCGAGCGACGTCGCGAGCAACCACGCACGCAGTGCAGCCAGCGAAAAATCTGCGCATGGTCGTCGAGACTATTCCTGCGGCCTCGTCTTTCGAATCATTCCAAATATGAAAACGACGCGTGGCGACCACCCGCAGCTGCGGGACTTGTACGGGTATTGCGAGCGATCGGTGCCTGCCCTATATCCGGGCGAGCGAGCGGCGAGCCGAACCGCCGTTCGCTCTCGGACGAGCGAAGGAAGCGCGACGCCATGCCCCCGGAGACGAGCTCCTGCCCGACCACGGCCCGGCTGCGTGCGGTCGGCCTGCGACCGACCCGCCCGCGGGTCGGGCTCGGGCGGTTGTTGTTCGAGGGGCCGCCACGCCACGTCTCGGCCGAGCAGCTCTACCAAGAAGCGAGAAGCCGCCGGCTCTTCGTTTCGCTCGCCACTGTCTACAACACGTTGCACCAGTTCGCAGCCGCCGGCCTCCTCCGCAAGGTGGTGGTTCACACCGGGCAGACCTTCTTCGATACCAAGGTGTGCGACCATCATCACTTCTATGACGAGCGAACCGGCTTCATTCGCGACATCCACGAGAGCGAGATCGCCTTCGCCAAGCTTCCACAAGCACCGGCGGGCTATGCGATCACCGGGGTCGAGGTGATCGTTCGGGTCGAGCCGCAACCCGGCGTGCAGGGGCAGCAGGCCGAGCCATCGCCGCCGCCCGCGGATGGGCCTGAGCTCGCGCGCTGAGGAAGCGAGCCGCGGCGCCGCCTTTGCCGCCCACGGGCCCGGACTCGGCGGCGAGGGCGGGGCGCGTGTCGCGCATGCGCGACGCTCCGGGCCGTAACGCGCAGAAGGGCGTTCAGCGCTCCGCGGCCGCCGTGTCCGCAGCGAGCGCCGCGGCCGCACCGCCGCCGCTGGCCTTGGCTTCGACCAGAAGGGCCGCCATGTGCGGCAGGCAACGGCCGCAACGCACCCGGGCGCCCAACAGCCGGTAGACGCAGCCGACCGTGCGACACTCCGGCCGGCAGGCCGTCTCGCGGCACGCGGCCTCGCGTAGGACGTTGCACAAGCACACGATCATCGACGGGCGATTCGGCTGGGCTCGACGAGGCGGGACTTTAGCGGCGACGACGAGGTCTGCAACCGACAAACCGTCGCATTGGAGCGACTTGGAATCGATCGAAACGAGGCTGTGACGATTGGATGGTCGTACTTGGAAGGTTGGCAAAGCCGGGGCGAGACCGGCGCCGCGGCGTTCGTACCCCATGGTTGACGGGCCCCGCGGGCCGCGACACTTCCGCCGAGCCGGGCCCGGAGGCTGCGCCGGGCGGCCCGGGGCGAGCAGTAGGGAAAGGGATCATGGCCAAGGCGTTGAAGGGTGATCCGGCGGTCCTCGCCGCACTGAACGAGGCCCTCAAGGGCGAGCTCACCGCGATCAACCAGTATTTCCTGCACGCCCGCATGCTCGAGAACTGGGGTTTCGTGAAGCGTGGCAAGGCCGAGTACGAGGAGAGCCTCGAGGAGATGCGGCACGCCGACAAGCTGATCCAGCGCATCCTGCTGCTGGACGGCCTCCCGAACCTGCAGGATCTGGGCAAGCTCTACATCGGCGAGAACCTCAAAGAAGTCATCGAGTGCGACCTCCGGCTCGAGCTCGAAGGCATCGCCCACTATCGCAAGGCGATCGAGATCTGCGAGCAGGCCAAGGACTACGTCTCCCGTGACCTCCTGGTCGAGATCCTCGAGGACGAGGAGCATCACCAGGACCAGAACCGGACCGAACTCGAGCTGATCGACAAGATCGGCATCGAGAATTTCGGCCAGTCGCAGATGTGAAAGGCCACCGGGCGGGGCGCAGGGACGCTCAGTGGAGCGTCGCCGACCCGCCCGGCTCGGGCAGCACGGAGCGATCGAGCAGGGCCGCGAAGGCGCGCGCCTCGTCGACCAGGCGGTCGACCGCGGTCGGCCGCACCACGAGCCGGGCGAGGGCCTCGGCGATCGCCCGCCGGGGCGCCAGCACGAGCGCGAGCAGGCGCTGCTCGTCGGCCGAGACGCAGGGGCAGCCGAGCGGCAACAGGCCTTGATCGCGCAGGCCCTCGCCCTCGACCGTGCCGCACAGGCGGGCGAAGGCGGCGAGGGCGGGCTCGACGAGCGCGAGGCCGAAGGCCAGGCGGAAGCCGTGCACCAGGACGGCGGAAGTCGACCCCTCGTCGGTCACCCGCCGCCGCAGCGCCCAGAGCAGGAACTGCTCGACCGGGGCGAGCTGGCCGACGACCCGCCCGGAGAGACGGTCGGCGAGGTTGTCGCGAGAACCTTCGATAGGAGCGATCCGGGACATGGTGAGCTCCCCATGGCTGCAACGTTCACGCGATCGATCGCCCCAGTCGTCGCTAGAGTAAAGGGGCAACATGCCGAGAGGAAACACAATAGAGATCGATGAATTCTAAAGCCGTCTGCGAGAAGTAGGCGAGGCAAGGGGCTTCGGCCACGCCGGACGACGCTCGAATGCCCGCATCCGGGCTCCAGGGGTAGGAAGGCGACGGCCGGCTGGACGCGCGATCACGAGCCGGGAGGGGATCGAGGGGCCGCCGAGCCTGCACCTAGGAGAGCGGATCGAGCGAGCCCCCGCGTCCAGCGCAGGCAGGAGCGATCGCCCGGGCGGCTGCGGTCCCGAGCAGCGGGTGGCGCGCGCTGCCGGCGATGGCGAGGGAAGAAGACGGCTGCAGTCTGCCGAAAGAGCCTGCCGGGTCATCGGCGGGTCGCGGAACCGGGACGGCGACCGCGGAACGTTCGATCCGGCGCGAAGGGATGCCATCGAACGGCGAAGCGGTGGGCGTGGTCCGGAGGCGCGGCCCGCGTGTCGCTCGGCGCCGCTCGTTCGACCGGAGCGCACGGTAAGGGATCGTTAACCCCGCTGCGGTAGGGTGACGCTCGCAACGGCGATCGAGGTCGAGATGCTCGAAGGGTGCGAGGCGGGCGGGGCAGCCTTTGCCGCGCGGGTCCGGTCAGCCATCGCCCGTCTCGCTCGCCCGCTCGTTCGCTCGCTTGCCGCGGTCGCGAAGGCCGGACGCCGGCTGTTCGGCCTGGGCCCCAGCCCAGGGCTGGACGGGCTCGGCGATGCCGAACCGGCGGTCGCTGGCGGGCTCGTGGAGCACGGCGGAGGGACAGGCGAAGGCGAGCGGGTAGACGAGCGGGGGCGTGGCGCGAACCGGTGCGATCGTCTCGAGCGCGGCGATCACCTCGGCGCCGAGCCGCTCGTCGGCGACGATCGCCTCGCTCTCGGCGGTGTCGATCCGCGGGGTGTGAAAGGCCGTCTCGAGATCCATGTCGAAGTCGAGCAGAAAGCTCACGAGCTGGAACAGCGCGGGCAGGATCCGCCGGCCGCCCGATGCGCCGAGCGCGAAGCGGCGGTCGCCGGCGAGGCCGATCAGCGGGCACATGTTGGCGAGCGGCCGCTTGCCGGGCGCGATGCTGTTCGGTCGCCCGGGACGCGGGTCGAACCACATCACGCCGTTGTTGAGGAGAATACCGGTCCGCGGCGAAAGGACCTTGCTACCGAAGAGCGAAAGCAGGGTCTGGGTGAGGGCGACGAGGTTGCCGGCGCGGTCGAGGACACAGAGGTGGCTCGTGCAGGAGGGCCCCGGCGGCGAATCGCCCGTGCTCGCCAGGCGCTCGGCTTGGGCCGCCCGCAACGCGCTCGCGTAAGCCCGGTAGGCCTCGCCGCCGAGCCCGCGGAGGTGTGTCCGATCGAGGAGTGCCGCCGCACGCGCGAAGGTGGCGCCGGCGAAGAGCCCGGGCATCGCCAGGATCTGCGCCTCCCGCCAGGGCACGACCAGCGGCGTGCGGATCGCCGGCGCGCAGGCGAGGAGATCCTCGGCCGCGAGCTCGGCACCTGCCGCTCGAAGATCGTCGAGCAGGTCCGCTGCGATCCCGCCACGATAGAAGTCGGCGGCACCGTCACGGGCGATCCGCTCGAGCGTTTGCGCGAGGGCCGGCAGCGGCAGGATCGCAGGTGCACCCGTCCAAGACGGAGCCGGCGGTTGTCCCGCGGGCAGGAATTGCGCGCGAGCCGCCTCGTGGCGGGCGAGCGGCACCGCGCTCGAGGCGATCAGGAGCGTGGCGTACCAGTCGACCGCGAGTCCCTCGCGCGCGAGGGTCACGGCCGGGGCGACGAGTTCGCCGATCGGCATCGTGCCGAAGCGGGCCCGCGCGAGCTCGATTCCGGCGAGCCAGGTGGGGGTGCAGATCGACAAGGGTCCTTCGAGATTGCGGTTCTCCAGGACCTCGGGCCAGCCGAACAGATCGCCTCCGGCGCCGCCGGTGAGCGGATAGGCGGCCGGATCGAGGGCGCGCGGTGCCACCATGCCCATGTCGATCGCCACGGCGCGGCCTTGCTCGGCGAGCCAGACGAGCATCGCACCGCCACCGCCGAGCCCGCTCATCCAGGGTTCGACCACGCCGAGCGCGAAGCCGGTGGCGATCGCGGCGTCGACCGCATTGCCGCCCGCCTCGAGGATCGCGATCCCCGCCCGCGCGGCCTTCTGGTTCTGGGCGACGACCAGTCCGGCGCGGCTCTCGACGACCGACTTGCGGGCCTGCCATTCACGGGCGAAGGCGGTGCCGGCCATCGCTCACCACCCGATCCGGTCGGCGAAGGCGAGCTCGGGCGGATCGAGCGGCCAGATCGGGCGGCGGATCCTTCGATAGGGAAGAGCGGCGAAATCCTGCGAGAGGGCACCTGGCCCGTTCACCCAGATCACGCTCGTGGCGATCGGCGCGAACCCGGCATAGAAATGCTGCATCGACTTCACCACCACGAGCTTCTTGTCGTCGAGGCGGATACCGTGGTCGGTGAAGAGCGCCGGATCGAAGGCTTGCGTGCGCGTGGCGTTCAGCAAGATCTCGACCCCGTCCACGCGGATCGCCGCCACGTCGCCGAGCTGCGTCCAGCCCGGTCCGAAGCGTTGCTTGGCCTCGCGCGCGACCGCGATCACCTGCGCCTCGACATCCAGGGGAGTGCCCGAGACCGGCCCGACCTTGCCGCCGATCCGCAGCCTGAGCCGAGCACCGGGCCCGGCCAGATGACAGAAGCGGACCGCGACCGGATCCCAAAGCGGCCCGAGGCACGCGCGTTCGACTCCGCGCCTCAAGAGCTCGGCGAGCAGAAAGGTGCTGTCGGAGGGCGCCCCACCGCCCGCATTGTCGGCGGTATCGGCGATCACGACGGGGCCACGCGGCTCGGCGAGGGCGCGCTCGATCCCGAGCTCGAGATCGAGCACCGGCTCGGTCGTGTCGCCGCGCATCGCTCGCACCTCGCGGGCCAGCCCCTCGGCGAGTGCTTGCGCTCGGACCCGATCGCCGTCGGCCACGACCAGGACCTTGGCGCCCGTGTCGGGTACGTCCCCCCAGGGAAAGCCGTGGGCGAGCGAAATCGACAGGATCCCGTCGCGACCCTCGAGTTGCTTCATCCGATCGACGAAGCCGCGGACCGGCTCGCGGGGGGTGTGGAAGAGCGCGATCATCCGACAGTCGGCGGTCGCCATCACCGGCCGGATCTCGCCGCGCGCCGCCCGCAGGCCGAGTTCGACCAGTTCGCTCGCGCGCTCGAACGTGTCGGTGTGGGGGTATTCTTTGTAGAGGACGAGAAGGTCGGCAGCGGCGAGCACGCGATCGGTCAGATGGCAATGCGGATCGAGTTCCGCGCCGACGACCGTGGCGCCGCCGACCAGCTCGCGCACCGCCGTCAAAAGGTCGCCCTCGCAATCCTCGCAACCCTCGGCGATCATCGCCCCGTGCAGGCTCAAGAGCACCAGATCGACCGGCAGCGCGGCTGCGAGTTCGGCCAGGACCCTCTGGCGCAGGCGCGCCCAGGCGTCGGCCGTGGTGGGGCCGGCCGGTGCCGCGAAGGCCTGCAGCCCTTCGACCAGGACGTGACCCTCCGCCCGGGCTCGGGCACGGGCGGCCACGAGCGGCCCCGTGAAGAAACGGGGCTCGTCGGGATGGCTGCCGGGCTCGAACCAGAGATATTCCTGAAAGCTCGCGATCCCGGTCGGGATCGGCGAGAAGCTGTGGGTCTCGGTGCCGAGCGCCGCCACGAAGATCCGCATGTCCCACTCCCGGGCCGTCGTCCGGACCGGGGCTACGCCCGCGGCCTCGGCTCGGCAAGCCGGCCGCCGGGCGCGCCGGTCGCGGAGAGAGCAGCGTGAGCGGCGGCGACGGACTGAATGCACGGATCGCCGAACGGCTCAGGCGGGCGGCCGATCTGCTCGAGGCGCAGGGCGCCAACCCGTTCCGGGTCGGCGCCTACCGCCGTGCCGCCGAGACCGTCGCTGCCCTCGAACGACCGGTCGAGCAGGTCTGGCGCGAGGGTGGTGCGGCGGCACTCGAGGCCTTGCCCGGTATCGGGCCGTCGCTCGCCCGCGCGCTGGTCGAGATGATCACCACCGGGCGGTGGGCCCAGCTCGAGCGGCTCGAGGGGGCGGTGGCCCCCGAGGCCCTGTTCGCGACCGTGCCGGGTATCGGCCCCAAGCTCGCTCGGGACATCCACGAGCATCTCCATATCGACACGCTCGAGGATCTCGAGCTCGCCGCCCACGACGGTCGCCTGCTCGCGGTACCGGGCATCGGCCCGCGGCGGGCGGCGCAGATCCGCGCGAGCCTCGCGGAGATCTTGAGCCGGGCGCGGCCTTGGCGGCGGGGAGCACCGGCCGAGGAGCCCGAGGTCGGCGTGCTGTTGGACGTCGACGAGGAGTATCGTCGACGCGCCGCCGCGGAGGACCTGCCCAAGATCGCGCCGCGACGCTTCAACCCGAATCGCGAGGCCTGGTTGCCGGTGCTCCACACGCGTCGGGGACCCTGGTACTTCACCGCCCTGTTTTCGAACACCGCTCGCGCCCACGAGCTCGGCCGGATCGGCGACTGGGTCGTGATCTATTTCGAGAAGGACGATGCCGTGAGCGGCCAGCGGACGATCGTGACCGAGCAACGCGGACCACTGGCGGGTCGGCGGGTGGTGCGTGGGCGCGAGCGCGACAGCCTTCGCTACTACCGGAGCGGGCCGGGGGGCGGTGCGGACGACGCCGCGGCCGGCAGCGGTGACGCTCGTGGCGCTGCCGGGCGTCAGTCGGGATGAGCGCGCGACAGTCGATCGGCGAGCCGGATCGGCTCGGGCAGCCGGCGGCCGGCGCAGAGCCGGATCGTCCAGTCGATCGCGCGGGCGAGGCTGATCCGGTGGCCGACCGAGACGAAGAGCGGCGTGGTGGCGACGCGCGTACGCACGACGGCGCCGATCACTTCCTCGCCGTGGTAGAGGGGCACCCAGCCGCCCGCGACCTCCGGCGGTGCGGCGTGTTCGCCCAGAAGCCGCGACTTGGCGACCCCGATCGTCGGCAGATCGGCCAGTACCCCGATATGGCAGGCGAGTCCGAAACGGCGCGGATGGGCGCGTCCTTGCCCGTCGACGAGCACGAGATCCGGCCGTGGCCGCAACCGGGCGAGCGCGGCGAGCGCCGCCGGCGCCTCGCGGAACGACAGCAGTCCGGGCACGTAAGGGAACACGAGCGGGGCACAGGCGAGGGCGCTGGCGACGAGCTCGAGTGTCGTGGCGTCGACCACGACCGCCGCCGCCCAAGCGAGCCCGCGCCTCGGCGCGTAATGGACGTCGAGCCCGCCGACCCAGCGTATCTCGGCAAAATCGTCCGCGACGATCACCCGTCGGGCCAGCTCCTCCTGCAGGGCCCGCGCTGCCGCCGGGCTCGTCGGCCAGGGCCCAC
Organism: Geminicoccaceae bacterium; assembly: GCA_025054575.1. Lineage (GTDB taxonomy): Bacteria > Pseudomonadota > Alphaproteobacteria > Geminicoccales > Geminicoccaceae > JANXAZ01. Next base: position 28,632 of record JANWZN010000026.1, read on the forward strand.
CCGAAGCGGGCAGCGATGTCGGCCGGCGAGCCGGCTCGGTGGCCGCCTCCGGCTGCTTTCTCATGCGGCGAACCATCGGCACCGGGAGAGAACGGCATGACCTTGAAACCGATCACCGACCGGGCCGAGGTCGCCATCGACTTTCCGGACAAGGCGTACATGGGGAGCTTCGGTCGCGCGTCGGCCTTCGAGGCGGCGGCCGATGCCGAGGGGGTCGTCATCCGGCTCGCGCGCAGCGGGGAAGACAAGCGAAAGGCCGAGATCCATCTC
>JANWZN010000270.1 GCA_025054575.1 Geminicoccaceae bacterium
GCGCGTTTCCTGCGCAAGGCCGGCAGCGGCATCGAGCCGGCGCCGGGAAAGCTGCAGGGACGGCGGATCGCGGTCCAGGGCTCCACCACCCACGACGAGTTCGTCACCACCCTCTTCGGCGGCGAGGCGCGGATCCTCCGCTTCGAGACGCTGCCCCAGGCCGTGGCCGCCTTGAAAGACGGCCGTGCCGATCTCGTGATCGGGGACGCGCTCGCCCTGCAGCGCGGCGTGCTCGACGGCAAGGAGGGGGCCGGCCTCGAGCTGTGCGGCCCGAGCTTCACCGAGCCGCGCTGGTTCGGTCAGGGGGCGGGGATCGTCGTGCGCAAGGGCAATCACGAGCTCTTGGGCAAGCTCGACGCCGCCCTCGATGCGATCAAGGCCAAGGGCGAGCACGCCAAGATCGCCAAGGCCTACTTCGCCTTCGACATCGATCCGCGCTGAGCCCTCGCCCGCCGGCCCGCGAGCGCGCCCGAACCGTGCCGCACGGGCTCGGCTTGACCGCGGCCCGGCACCCGGGCTTGCTAGCCGCAGGGGCCCTTGCGAGGAGGCACAGATGATCCGCAGGCTTTTCGTTCTGGCCGCGGTCGCGGTCATCGGGCTCGGCACGGTCGCGCTCGAGGCCAAGGAGTGGAAGAAGATCCGCATCGGGGTCGAGGGCGCCTATCCGCCCTTCTCGGAAGTGGGCCCCGACGGCAAGCTCAAGGGCTTCGACATCGACATCGCCATGGCACTCTGCGCCAAGATCGGCGCGGAATGCGAGCTCGTCATGCAGGACTGGGACGGCATGATCCCGGCCCTGCTCGCCAAGAAGTTCGACGCGATCGTCGCCTCGATGTCGATCACGGAGGAGCGCAAGAAGCGGGTCGACTTCACCGACAAATACTACCAGACGCCGGCTCGCTTCGTTCGCAAGAAGGGCTCCGGCATCGAGATCACCAAAGAGGGCCTCAAGGGCAAGAAGATCGGCGTCCAGCGTGCGACGATCCACGACAACTATCTCACGGACAATTACGGCGACTCGGTCCAGATCGTGCGTTACGGCACCCAGGACGAAGCCAACCTCGACATGCTGGCCGGGCGCGTCGATCTCCTCTTGGCCGATTCCATCGCCCTCCTCGACGGCTTCCTCAAGACCGAGAAGGGCAAGGACTTCGAGTTCGTCGGTCCCGAATTGCGCGACGTCAAATGGTTCGGTGAAGGTGCCGGCATCGCGGTCCGCAAGGAAGACCAGGATCTCAAAAAGCTCTTGAACGACGCGATCAAGGCGATCCGGGCCGACGGTACCTATGGCGCGATCGCCAAGAAATATTTCGACTTCGACATCTACGGCAGCTGATCGGTCGCCCGCGGCGGGAGCGCCGTGCTCGACCTCGCGGGCTACGGCCCCTCGATCCTGGAGGGCGCCGTCCTCACGGTCGAGGCGGCGCTCGCCGGCCTCGGCCTGTCGATCCTGTTCGGGTTCGCAGGCGCTCTCGCCAAGCTCTCGCCGTCGTTGGCGCTGCGGCTCCTCGCCGGCACCTATACGACCTTGATCCGCGGCGTGCCCGACCTCGTCCTCATGCTCCTCGTCTTCTTCGGCGGCCAGATGCTGCTCAACGATCTCTCGGCCCGGCTCGGTTGGGAGCATGTCGACGTCGGGCCTTTTACCGCCGGTGTGCTGACCTTGGGCTTCGTCTACGGCGCCTACATGGCCGAGACCTTCCGCGGTGCCATCCTCGCCGTGCCGAAAGGGCAGCTCGAGGCCGCGCGCGCTTTCGGCATGTCGCCCGGCCTCGTCTTGCGGCGGGTGCTGCTGCCGCAGATGCTGCGCCACGCCTTGCCGGGCTTCGGCAACAACTGGCTCGTGCTGCTGAAGGCCACGGCACTCCTCTCGGTCATCGGGCTCGACGACATGGTCCGCAAGGCCGCGCTCGCCGCGGGGGCGACCCGCCAGCCCTTCACCTTCTATTTCGCGGTGGCGCTGGTCTTCTTGGCGCTCACGACCGTCTCCACGGTGCTCCTGGCCCTGGCCGAGCGGCGCTTGCGCCGGGGCGAGATGCTGCCGGCATGATCGACCTCGGCCTCGTCCTCGACAATTTGCCGCTCTATCTGCGCGGGACTTGGACCACGCTCTGGCTCACCTTCGCTTCCCTCGCGCTCGGCCTCGTCCTGGCCGTGCCCTTGGGTCTCGCCCGCACGAGCCGCAATCCGCTCCTCAACGGGCCGGTCTGGGCCTACACCTATTTCTTTCGCGGCACACCACTCCTCGTCCAGCTCTTCATGATCTATTACGGTGCTGCCCAGTTCGTCTGGGTGCGCGAGAGCGTCTTCTGGCCGCTGCTGTCGCAGGCCTGGTTCTGTGCGCTCCTG
>JANWZN010000271.1 GCA_025054575.1 Geminicoccaceae bacterium
ATCGACGCGCTGTTGGCGACCGGCCCGCACGTCTGCGAGGCGGCGGCGGCCGCGGTGAAGTCGGTCGGCGCCAAGGTCCACCTCTCCTGCTTCGACCTCTCGCAGGGCGTCATGAAGCTCATCAAAGAGGGTCAGGTCGCCTACACGATCGACCAGCAGCAACGGCTGCAGGGCTATCTGCCGATCGTCTTCCTGCACCTCTACAACACCGGCGCCGGCCTCTTGCCCGGTGCCGACATCCCCTCGGGCCCGGGCTTCGTCGACGCCAAGAACGCCGACAAGGTCCTCGCTCTCGCCGGCGTCGACCGCTGAGCCTTCGGAGCGGGCGGCCGGCTCGGCCGGGCGCCCGCCACCGGTTGCGGGCCCGCCTCCAGGAGGTCGCCCATGGCCGCCCAGCCCAGCCTCACCGTCCCGCGCCGCGAGGCCGACCGGCTCCGGACCGGCGGCCGGTTGGCGACGCTCGCGCGTCGACCGGAGGTCGGCGCCTTCGTGGTCATGGTCGTGGTCGTGGCGGCGATCGCCGTCGCGAGCAACGGCCAAGCCTTCAACGCGCTGGGGCTCAAGAACAATCTCTCGATCATCGCTCAGTTCGGGATCATCGCGATCGGCGCGGCGCTTTTGATGATCGCCCGCGAATACGATCTCTCGATCGGCTCGATGATCGGCTTCGCCGGCATGGCCATGGCGATGATGCTCAAATGGGGCCTGCCCTTCGGCCTCGGCCCGGCGAGCCCGGTGAGCGCCTTCTTCCTCACCCTCGCCATGACCCTGGCGATCGGCTGGCTGATCGGCACGATCGTCGTCCGCTCGGGCCTGTCGAGCTTCATCGTGACCCTGTCGTTCCTGTTCTTCTTGCGCGGCCTCACCGAGGTCTGCTTCCGGGCGATCAACGGCTCGACCCAGATCTCGGGTCTGCCCGACTTCAAGGAGACGAGCACCTTCGCCTATCTGTTCGGCGGCGAGGCCTTCGGCTGGTTCTACGATCTCTGGTTCCTCTTGGGCGGCAACGTGAACCGTGCCGGGGCGCAGTGGGTGACCGGCTTCGACGCTCGGCTCGCCTGGTGGATCGTGGTCGCGCTGCTCGCCTGGCTCGTGCTCGCGCGTACCCAGGTGGGCAACTGGATCTACGCCACGGGCGACAATCGCGAGGCCGCCCGCGCCAACGGCGTGCCGGTCGACAAGGTGCGAATCGGCCTGTTCATGGTCTCGGCGCTCTGCGCCACGATTTTCGCCGCCTGCCAGGTGTTCGAGACCAACACCGCGGATGCCGCCAAGGGCAACCTCAAGGAGCTCGAGGCGATCGCCATCGCGGTCGTGGGCGGCACCCTCATGACCGGCGGCTACGGCTCGATCCTGGGCGTGGTGTTCGGCGCCGTCACCTTCGGGCTCGTGGCCAACGCCGTGTTCTTCATCCCGGCGATCGACGGCAGCTACTACCGGGTCTTCGTGGGCGTGGTGCTGCTCGCGGCGGTGTTCTTGAACGAGCGGGTCCGGAAGCGCATCACCGGAGGCTTGTGAGATGACCGAGCCCCTGATCCGCATCCAGGGCCTGGTCCGCCGCTTCGGGCCGTTCACCGCTCTCGACGGTGTGGACATCGACATCTACCGCGGCGAGGTCCACGCGCTTCTGGGCGACAACGGCGCGGGCAAATCGACGCTCATCAAGATCCTCTCGGGCGTCCACCCGCCGAGCGCGGGCCGCATCCTGATCGAGGGCAAAGAGGTTCACTTCCGCTCCCCGCGCGACGCCTCGGCCGCCGGGATCGGCACGGTCTACCAGGACCTCGCCTTGAACCCGCTCATGAGCGTGACCCGCAACTTCTTCCTCGGCCGCGAGCTCTATCGCGGGCCGCCGGCCTTCGGCTTGCTCGACATGAAGAAGATGGACGCGATCACGCGCGAGGAGATGCGCAAGATCGGCATCGACATCGCCGATCCGAGCCAGACGGTGGGCACCCTCTCGGGCGGCCAGCGCCAGACCCTTGCGATCGCCAGGGCGATCTATTTCGGCGCGAAGGTGCTGATCCTCGACGAGCCGACCTCGGCTCTCGGCCAGAAGCAGCAGATGGAAGTGTTGAAGACCATCATGCGGGTTCGTCGGCGGGGCGACGTGGCGATCGTCTTGATCACGCACAACGAGGTGCATGCCAAGCTCGTGGCCGACCGCTTCACCTTCTTGGCCCTCGGCCAGGTGATCGGCCGCGGCACTCGGGTCGAGCTCGAGCACGAGGACATCCGCGATCTGATGGCCGGCGGCAGGCCGCTCGGCGATCTCGCTCGCGAGCTCGCCGCGGCCTGAGGCGCGCAGTCTCGGGCCGGACCGGTCCAGCCGCGCCTTCCGGTTCC
>JANWZN010000272.1 GCA_025054575.1 Geminicoccaceae bacterium
CTCGAGATGGCGGCGCTCGACCGCGCGGACGTCGAGCGGCAGGGTCGGCGGCTCGGCCGGCTCGGGACCCAGCGCGCAGCCCGCGAAGAGGCCGGAGTCGAGCGCCACGACGGCATGGCCGCGCGCGCGCAACTGCCGCCAGAGCACGCGGCCGACATAGCCGTCGGCCCCGGTCAGAAGGACGCGCACGCTCGGCCTCCCGCTCGCCGGTCGCTCAATCCCAGATCTTCCACGGTGCCCTGCCCGATTCCCAGAGCTGCTCGAGGCGGACCTTGTCGCGCAGCGTGTCCATGCATTGCCAGAAGCCCTCGTGGCGCCAGGCCATGAGCTGGCCGTCGCGCGCGAGGCGCTCGAGCGGGGCCTGCTCGAACATCGTCGAATCGTCGTCGATATAGTCGGCGACCGCCGGCTCGAGGACGAAGAAGGCGCCGTTGATCCAGCCTTCCTCGAGCTGCGGCTTCTCGGCGAAGCGGGCCACCCGGTCGCCCTCGAGGTCGAGCCGGCCGAAACGGGCCGGCGGGCGCACGGCGGTGACCGTGGCGATCTTGCCGTGGCGCTTGTGGAAGGCGAGGAGCGCGCGCAGATCGACCGTCGACACCCCGTCGCCCCAGGTCATGAAGAAGGTCTCGCCGCCCATGTGCGGAACGAGGCGCTTGATCCGGCCGCCGGTTCCGGTGTGCAGGCCCGTGTCGATCAGCTCGACCTTCCAGTCCTGGCTGTGGTGGCGGTGCAGCTCGACCTTGCCGCTGCCGAGATCGACCACCATGTCGCTCTCGAGAGCACAGTAATCGGCCATGTAGCGCTTGATGACCTCGCCCTTGTAGCCGAGCGCGATGACGAAATTCTTGAAGCCGTAGGCGGCATAATGCATCATGATGTGCCAGAGGATCGGCCGGCCGCCGATCTCGACCATGGGCTTGGGCTTGACGATCGTCTCTTCCGACAGGCGCGAGCCGACCCCGCCTGCGAGAATGCCGACCTTCATCGACCTCGACCCCCACCGCCACGCGGCCGCGCGCCGCCGCTCCGACTTCTACCCACCTTCGGTTAACGCAGAGTAAAGAAGGCGCCGGCCGGGCTTCAACCGGGCCCGCCGCGGCCGGCCGTCGCGGAGCGTGGCCGCGTGAACCGGGGAGGGTGGTGGTGACCGATCGGCCACAGGGGTTGCAACGCGGCCTCACCCACTACGGCGACCCCGACTTCGCGCTCTATCTGCGCCGCTCCTTCGCCCGCTCGACGGGCCTCTCCGAGGCGATGCTGGGGCGGCCGATCGTCGGCATCGCCACGAGCCCCTCGGAGCTCAACAACTGCCATCGCACGATGGGCGAGCTGGTCGAGGCGGTCCGCCGCGGCGTGCTCGCGGCCGGGGCCCTGCCGCTCGCCTTCCCGACCATCTCGCTGGGCGAGCCCTTCCTCCACCCGACCTCGCTCTATCTGCGCAATCTCATGGCGATCGACGTCGAGGAGATGCTGCGGGCGCAGCCGCTCGATGCCGCCGTGCTCGTGGGCGGTTGCGACAAGACCGTGCCGGCCCAGCTCATGGGTGCGGTCTCGGCGGAGGTGCCGGCGGTCCAGCTCGTGGTCGGGCCCATGCTCACCGGCCGCTTCCGCGGCGAACGGCTCGGCGCCTGCACCGACTGCCGACGCTTCTGGGCGCGCTTTCGCGCGGGCGAGCTGGATGCGGCCGAGATCGCCCGGGTCGAGGGCCGGCTCGCGGTCACCGCCGGCACCTGTGCGGTCATGGGCACGGCCTCGACCATGGCATGCCTCGCCGAGGCCATGGGCCTGGCCCTGCCCGGCTCGGCCGCGATCCCGGCCGTGCACGCCGACCGGCTGCGGATCGCCGAGGCGACAGGCGCCCTCGCCGCCCGCCTCGCCCTCGACCCCGCGGCCGGGCGACGGACGATGCGGGCGATCCTCGATCGGCGGGTGCTCGACAACGCGCTGCGCGTGCTCCTGGCGGTCTCCGGCTCGACCAACGCGGTCGTCCACCTGGCGGCGATCGCCGGCCGGGCCGGCCTCGCGCTCGATCTGCGGCGGCTCGATGCGCTCTCCGAGGAGACCCCGGTGCTGGTCGACCTCAAGCCCGTGGGCGAGGGCTACATGGAGGACTTCTTCGCGGCCGGCGGCATGCCCGCGCTCTTGCGCGAGCTGCGCCCATTCCTCCATCTCGACGTGCCGACCGTCGACGGCCGCACGCTGGGCGAGGTCCTGGAGGAGCCCTTGCCCGAGCCGGTCGACCGCAAGGTGATCCGGCCGCTTTCCGAGCCGATCGCGCCCGTGGGCGGGCTCGTGGCGCTGTTCGGCACGCTCGCCCCCGAGGGTGCGGTCTTGAA
>JANWZN010000273.1 GCA_025054575.1 Geminicoccaceae bacterium
GTATGGGCAATCAGGTTATCCTCCACGAGGTCGGGACGGATCAGCGGCTGGTTCGGCACATCGTGCAGCACGACGCCAATCGCGCCGACGCGCTCGGCGGCGCGCGCCACAATCTGCAGCTCACCGCGCCCGTCGCCGCTGCCGAGGGCGGGGCGCCGGCAGCGGCCGAGGGTGCCGCGCCGTCGGGAACGTTCAGGCTCCATCTCGGGTCGATCCGCGACGCCGATCGTCTCGAGCAGGAATGGCGCCGGCTCGTCGCGCGCCATCCGCAACTCGCCGCCCTTTCCCTGCGGCCGGCCCAAAAGGTGGAGATCCCGGGCAAGGGGACCTTCTGGCGCGTGATCGCCGGCCCGTTGAAGTCGCGTTCGGAGGCCGCCGAATTGTGCGCGAAAATCGCCGCCGCGGGCGATCCGTGCACGGTGTTGGGCCCTTGAGACCGTTCGATGCGACCGCTGCCCGAGCGGCGCGATCTCGGGGCGCGGCGCGGTCGCGGGCCGATCGCCGAAGGCGCGGCCGTGGCTCTTTCGGCGATCCTCGCCCGTGCACCGGCCGCTTCCCCCTCCCCTCCCATCGGCGCGCCCGAGCCCTCGAGAAGCGGCCGGGGCCGGCCGCACCGCCGATGGTCCTTCCGGCTTCGCGCGCGACCCCGCGGACGAGGGCCGTTCGGTTCGGCCCGCTCGGACAAGCGAGCGGCCCGCCGGGGTCGTGGCGGCGGGCCGATCGGAAGAGAGCGCGCGAAAGGAGCCGAACCCCAGCGGCGCGTTCCACGCGCTCGCGCGAGCCGAACGCTCGGCGCGCTCAGGTCTCGGCGGAACTCTTGCGTCCGCGACGGGCGCGGGGCGAGCCGGCCGTCTCCTCTTCGCGCATCTCGGGTTCGACGGGCGGAGCGGACGTCGCCTCGATCTCGGGAGAAGCGGCCTCCACCGGCACCGCGGGCGTTTCCGCCGGTGCCGCTTCCGGTTCCGCGGGGGCGGGACGCGCTCCCGGTGCCGGCTCTTCGGAAGCCGGGGACTGCGGCGGAGCGGCCCGCGGCCCGAGCCAGAGGCGGCGGGTCTCGTCGAGAAGCGCGATCTGGGTTTCGTTCATGATGCGCTGCAACGCCGCGGCCTCGCGACCGAACCTTGCGACGAGCGAACCGAGCTCGGCCGTCCGTTCGCGCATGTCGGCGTAGCAAAAAACCGTACCGAGAGCCGGGACGCGGAGGGCGAACTCGAGCAGGGCGAGCCGGGCGATCACCGCTTGATGTTCGGCGCAGCCGCGCGTCGCATCGGCGAGGATGCGCGTGCCGTGGCCCAACGCCTCGATCATCCGGCGTTGCACCTCGAGCAACCGCGCGATTTCGGAAACTCCGGTTGGGGTGGGGAGCGGTGCGAACATCGGGCCTCCTCGGTCCATGCTGCGTTGCAGCAAAACCTAGCCGCGCTCGGCGGACGAGACAATCCTCCCGGAGGTCTCCGCGGTTGCCGGTCTACCCGCGTAATGGTAGAAAACTTTCGCGTACACGCCATCTCCGCGCGGGTCGCTCGGGCCGGAGACGCCGTGGCGGTGCGCCGAACGCGGGTGAGCGGATGAACGACGGCGAAGTCGAGATCCGGCGACCTCCGACGCGCGAGGAGCTCGACCGGCCCGTCGCCGTTCGCGGCGGCGATTGGCTCGCCCCCGAGATCGTCGTCGGCGTCGCGCGCGCGGGTGACGCCGTCCTCGTCCTGGCGACCGGGGCGCTCGTCGCAGCGATCGGGGGTTTCGCTCCGCTCGGTCGCTCGCTCCTCGCCTGGGCGATGCTCACCGGCCTTCTCTTCGCGCTCTGCTTCTGGCAGCTGTCCGGCGCCTACGACGAGGGGCTCCGTCTCTCGATGCGCGCCCGGTCGGTGCGCGTGCTTTCGGGCTGGGCGACGGCGCTCGTCGCCCTGGTCGCGCTGGTTCGGCTCACCGGCAGCGAGGAGCTCGTCCCCGGCGCCTGGCTCCTCGCCTGGGGCGCATCCGCGGCGACGGGCCTTCTTCTCTTTCGCGCGATCCTGGGGGCGCTCGAGCGCCGTTGGCGCCGCCAGGGCCGTCTTTTGCGCAACGTCGTCGTCGTGGGCGCGGGAGAGCTCGGCCAGCGCTTCGTGCGCGAAGTCCGCCGCCGCGACCCCTCGGTCCGCCTGATCGGCCTGTTCGACGATCGCCGCGGTCGCGTCCCGCAATTCGTGGGCGGCTTTCCCGTCCTCGGGACGCTCGACGATCTCCTCCTCTTCGCCCGCCGCCATCGGGTCGACGAAATCGTGATCGCTCTGCCCTGGAGCGCGGAAGGGCGGATCCTCGAATGCTTGAAGAAATTGCGCGGCTT
>JANWZN010000274.1 GCA_025054575.1 Geminicoccaceae bacterium
AGGCGGTGGCCTGCCTGGCCGGGCTGCGCGCCGCCGGCTACGCCGTCGCGCTCGACGATTTCGGGGTCGGCTACTCCTCCTTCGGCCGGCTGCGCGAGCTGCCGGTGAGCGCGCTCAAGATCGACCGGGCGCTGGTGCGGGTGCGGCCCGGCGACCGTGGCGGCGATCTCGTCTTGCAGACCGTGGTGGACCTCGCCGAGCGGCTCGGCCTCGGGACGGTCGGCGAGGGGGTGGAGGAGGCGGCCGATCTCGAGCGGCTGCGCGCCACGGGCTGCACCCTGGCGCAAGGCTTCCACATCGCCCGGCCGATGCCGGTGGACGAGCTGACCGCCTGGCTCGCCGACCGGCTCGCGCCGCCCGCTCGCACCTCCCCGCAGCGGACCGGATCGCCGCGAGAGGCCCCGGCCGTGCCCCGGGCCGGATCCGCCGCGGCCGCGCCCCGCGCCGGCGCGCTCGCCGGAGGGTGAGCCCGCTCAGAGGATGAACTTCGAGAGATCGGCTCCGGCCACGAGCTCGCCCACTTGGCGGCGGACATATGCGCGATCGATCAGCACGGTCTCGCCGCTGCGGTCGGAGGCGGTGAAGCTGATCTCCTCGACCAGCCGTTCCATCACCGTCTGCAACCGCCGTGCGCCGATGTTTTCGACGCGCTGATTGATCTCGTGGGCGAGCGTGGCGATCTCGTCGACGGCGTCGGGCGTGAACTCGAGGGTGACGCCCTCGGTCGCCATCAGCGCCACGTATTGACGCACGAGGCTCGCCTCGGGCTCGACCAGGATCCGGCGCAGATCCTCGCGTCCGAGCGGCTGCAGCTCGACCCGGATCGGCAACCGCCCCTGGAGTTCGGGCAGGAGATCCGACGGCTTGCTCAGATGGAAGGCACCGGAGGCGATGAACAGGACGTGGTCGCTCTTGACCGGCCCGTGCTTGGTCGTGACCGTGGTACCCTCGACCAGCGGCAAGAGATCCCGCTGCACGCCCTCGCGGCTGACATCCGCGCCGATGCGACCCTCGCGCGCGGTGATCTTGTCGATCTCGTCGATGAAGACGATCCCGGACTGCTCCGCCGCCTGGATGCCGTCGCGGACGACCTTGTCCTGGTCCAGCAACTTGTCGGACTCTTCGGCCATCAAGATGGCATAAGATTCCGCGACCTTCATCTTGCGGCGGCGGGTCCGGCCGCCGAACGCTTTGCCCAGCATCTCGCCGAGATTGACGACACCCATCTGCGCGCCCGGGATGCCCGGCAGGTCGAAGGTGGGCAGGCCCGAGAGCCCTTCTTGGACCTCGATCTCGATCTCGCGCTCGGCGAGCGAGCCGGCCCGCAACATGCGGCGGAACTTCTCGCGCGTCTCGGGGCCGGCGGCCGGGCCCACGAGCGCATCGAGCACGCGCTCTTCGGCGTTGCGCTCGGCTTGGGCCGCGACCTCGCGGCGCATCCGCTCGCGGGTCATCTTGATCGCGACCTCGACGAGATCGCGCATGATGCTCTCGACGTCGCGGCCGACATAGCCGACTTCGGTGAACTTGGTCGCCTCGACCTTGAGGAAGGGAGCCTGAGCGAGCCGGGCGAGCCGGCGCGCGATCTCGGTCTTGCCGCAGCCGGTGGGGCCGATCATCAAGATGTTCTTGGGCAGCACCTCCTCGCGCAGGCTCTCGTCGAGCTGCTGACGGCGCCAGCGGTTGCGCAGCGCGATGGCGACGGCCTTCTTGGCGGCCTGTTGGCCGACGATGAACCGGTCGAGCTCGGAGACGATCTCGCGGGGGGTGAGCGCGGTCACGGCAAGTCCAGGACCTCGAGGGTGAGCTCGGTGTTGGTGTAGACACAGATGCCGGCCGCGATCTTCATCGCCCGGCGGGCGATCTCCTCGGCGTCGAGCTCGGTCGCTTCCAGGAGCGCCCGCGCCGCAGCCAAGGCGTAGGACCCGCCCGAGCCGATGCCGATCAGCCCCCCCTCGGGCTCGAGCACGTCGCCGGCACCGGTCAAGACGAGCGAGGTTTCGGCGTCGGCCACCGCCATCATCGCCTCGAGCCGCCGCAGATAGCGGTCGGTGCGCCAGTCCTTGGCGAGCTCCACCGCCGCGCGGGCAAGCTGCCCGGGCGCGGCCTCGAGCTTCTTCTCGAGCCGCTCGAGCAGCGCGAAGGCATCGGCCGTCGAGCCTGCGAAACCGGCGACGACCTCGTGCCCGCCGGGGGCGAGGCGGCGCACCTTGCGGGCCGTCGCCTTGAGCACCGTCTGCCCGAAGCTCACCTGTCCGTCGCCCGCGACCACAACCTCGCCGCCCTTG
>JANWZN010000275.1 GCA_025054575.1 Geminicoccaceae bacterium
CGTTCGCGGGCGAGGGCTGCTGTGCGATCGCGCTCGGCTGCGACCCGGCGCAGATCGCTCTCGAGCGCGGCGATCTTCTGCTCGCGCGCCGCGAGCTGCTCGCGCAGCGCCGCCTCGGCCGTGCGCGCCGCCACGAGCCGCTCTTCGAGCTCGGCGCGGACCGCGTCGAACCCGGCCCGCATCTCGCCGATGCGTCGCTCCTGCTCGCTCGTGGCGACCGCCAGCCGGTCGCGCTCGGCGATCGCGCGCCGCAGCTCCTGCTGCAGCCGCTCGGGCTCGAGAGCCGAGCCTTGCGCGAGCGCCATCGGGCTCGCGTGGAGAAGGAACAGCGAGGCGAGCACGACGGCACGAGCCGTCCCCCAGCGGATCACGGTCATCGACGCACCCCGGTCGTTGCTGTGCGGTTGTCGGGTCGGCCTGCGGCTCGCTTAGAGCAAGGACGGCCGACACGCCAGCGGTCCGGCGGCGAGGCCCGTCCGCCGTGGCTTCAGAGCCGCGCGAGCCGCTCGATCAAGAGGTCGAAGAAGCCCTCGGCATCGGCCTCGGCGAGGACGAGCGCGTTGGCGGGCCGTCCCGAGCGGTTCCACCAGTCGACCACCGAGCGGCCGCGGCAGAAGCGGCCCTCGGTCTCGATGTCGACCCGGCAGCGCTTGCCGCGGAACAGCTCGGGGCGGAGGAGATGCGCGATCACGCAGGGATCGTGCAGGGGGGCGCCGGGGATGCCGTAGCGTTCGCGATCGTAGCGGTTGTAGAAGGCGAGGAAGCCCGCGACCGCTTCGGCCAGGGGCGTGCCGATCGCGCGGATGCGCGCGAGCCGCTCCTCGGTGATCAGCACCTGGTGCGTGAGGTCGAGGCCGATCATGGTCAAAGGCGCCCCGCTTTCGAACACGATCGCGGCCGCGTGCGGGTCGACGTAGAAGTTGAATTCGGCCGCGGGGGTGACGTTGCCGAGCTCCTTGGCACCGCCCATGAGCACGATCTCGGCCAGGCGCGGCACGATCGCGGGCTCTTTGACGATGGCGAGGGCGATGTTGGTCAAGGGACCGGTCGGGCAGAGGGTGACCGTGCCGGGCGGCCGCTCCATGAGGATGCGCACGATCGCGTCGACCGCGTGCTCGGCGGCGAGCGGTATCCGCGGCTCGGGCAGGACGACCCCGTTCAAGCCGGTCTCGCCGTGGACGTATTCGGCCGTCTCGAGCGGCAGAAGGATCGGCCGGGCGCAGCCGGCGTGCACCGGCACCTCGGGGCGGCCGGCGAGCTCCAGGATCTTGCGGGCGTTCTCCTGCGTGCGCGCGAGCGGCACGTTGCCGGCCACCGCGGTCACCGCCAAGAGCTCGATCTCCGCGGGCGAGGCCAGGGCCAACAGGATGGCGACCGCGTCGTCCTGGCCGGGGTCGCAATCGAGGATCACCGCACGCGGGGCCAAGATGGGTCTCCGATCGCGAGCGCTCAGCGCTCGGTGAGCTTGAACTCGATGCGGCGATTGCGCCGCCAGGCGGTCTCGCTGTCGCCCGGATCGAGCGGGCGGAACTCGCCGAAGCCGGCGGCCACCAGCCGCTCGGGCGGGATGCCGCGGCGGATCAGGAACTCGACGACCGAGATCGCACGCGCGGTCGAGAGCTCCCAGTTCGAGCGGAAGGGCGAGCCGGGCCCGACCGGGCGGCGGTCGGTGTGCCCGTCGACCCGCAAGACCCAGTCGATGTCGCTCGGGATGGTGGCGGCGACCTCGCGCAAGGTGGCGGCGAGCCGCTCGAGCTGCGCTTCGCCCTCGGGCTCGAGCCGGGCCGAGCCCGAGGGGAAGAGGAGCTCGGAGGGGAAGACGAAGCGGTCGCCCACGATCACGACGTCGGGCCGATCGCCGAGGATGCGCCGCAGCCGGCCGAAGAACTCGCTGCGGTACTGCTCGAGCTGCTCGACCTGTTGCAGGAGGGCGGCGTTGAGGCGGGCGCCGAGATCGGCGATCACGAGCTTTTGCTGGTCGACCTCGCCCTGCGAGCGCTCCAGCGCCGCGGCGACCCGCTGCAGCTGCTGGGTCGTCGTACCCAAGAGGCGATTGAGGCGGTCGATCTCGGCCGTGGACGCGCCGAGCCGCGCCTCGCGCTCGCCGAGCCCGGCCTCGAGCTCGCCCAGCCGGCTCTGGAGCGCCTGGATCCGCGCCTCGCGCGCTGCGAGCTCGCGCTCGAGGGCGAGGAGGCGCTCGCCGTCGGCGGCGCGCGCCGCGTTGGGGCTGCTGGGCTACTACCTGCCGAAGTTGCCTTATGTAGCGTACAA
>JANWZN010000276.1 GCA_025054575.1 Geminicoccaceae bacterium
GGAGTTCGAGCTGCAGGCGGCGAGCGCCAACAGCGGCAGCGCGGCGAGCGCATCTCGGCGATTCATGGTCGTCGGTCCTCGCAGGTCTCTCGTTGGTGGGGGCAAGCGACGGTCGAGCGGCTCGCGTCCCGCGCGGGACGGCGATCGGCCGCGAACGATGCCGGTGGTGCTCACGGCAGGCGCGCCGACCAGTTCGGGTCCGAGGCGTCCATCGGGGTCGCGATCTCGCGCTGGTTGTAGCCGGTGATGTCGATACTGAACAGACGCGTTCGCCCGCCGGCGCGATCCTGGCGGCTGAACAAGACCACTCGGCCGTTGGGCGCCCAGGTCGGGCTCTCGTCCTGGTAGGCGCGGGTGAGGAGCCGCTCGTCGCTGCCGTCGGGCTTCATCACACCGATGTGGAAGAAGCCGCGCTCGATCTTCGAGAACGCCAACAGATCGCCGCGCGGCGACCATTCGGGCTCGCCGTAGCGACCGCTGCCGAAGCTGATCCGCCGCACGCCCGAGCCGTCGGCGTTCATCACGTAGAGCTGCGGCGAGCCGCCGCGGTCGGAGTTGAAGGCGATCTTGGAGCCGTCGGGCGAGTAGGAGGGCGAGGTGTCGATCGCCGCCCCTTCGGTCAGCCGGCGCAGCTGCCGGGTCCCGAGATCGAAGCGGAAGAGATCGGTGTTGCCGCCCTGGGCGATGCTCACCAAAAGCGAGCGGCCGTCGGGCGAGAAGCGCGGCGCGAAGCTCATGCCCGGGAACTCGCCGAGCACGATCTCGCGGCCCGAGGCGAGCTCGCGCATCACCACCCGGGGCGCGGGCGGGCGGAAGATCATGTAGGCGACCCGGCTCACGTCCGGCGACAGCCGCGGGGTCAAGACGAGCTGGCTGCCGTCGGTCAAAAAGCCGTGGTTGGCGCCGTCCTGATCCATCACCGCGACGCGCTTGATGCGCCGGGTGGGCGGCCCGGTCTCGGCGATGTAGGCGATCCGCGTGTCGAAATAGCCGGCCTCGCCGGTCAGGCGCTCGTAGACCGCATCGGCGATCTTGTGCGCGATCCGCCGCCAGGAGACGGCCGGCGCGTCGAGCCGCAGGCCCTTCATCTGCGTGCCGCCGAAGACGTCCCAGAGCCGGAACTCGACCGAGAGCGGATCCTCGCCGCGGACCACGCCCGTAACGAGCGCCTGCGCGTTGATCTGCCGCCAATCGGCGAAGCGCGGGATGCCGCGCAGCTCTTCGGGCGATTGGATGTAGGCGCGGCGATCGATCGTGCGGAACAGGCCCGAGCCGTCGAGGTCGGCGCTCACCACCTCGGCGAGCGCGAGGCCGCGCTCGCGCGCGCCGGCGCCGTCGCCGGCGAACGGGCTCACGGCGATCGGCATCGGCTCGACGAAGCCGCGGGTGATGTCGAGCTGGAGCTGGGCACGGGCGGCCCGCGCGGCCAAGGCCGCGCCCGCGAGCGCGGCCGTGCCGGAGAGCAGAGCGCGGCGGGCGAGGGGGGAGGGTCGGCTCATCCGCTCAACGCGTCTTTGGGGTGGAAGGTCATCACCATCTCCCGCCATTGCTCGTATTTCTCGGGTGGCAGGGTGAGCTGGCAGCTCAACACCGCCCGCTGGGCGCTCTCGGCCACCGTCCGGAAGGCCGGATCGACCGCCATCCGCGCCTGGTCCTCGATCCCGACCCGGGCGACGCTGCCGTCGCGGTTCATGGCGATCCGCAGCCGCACCTGCATGGTCTCGATCCCGCGCACGCCCACGGGCACGTTCCAGCAGCGCTCGATCTGTCGGCGGATCGCGTCGATCTCGCCCTGGGTGAGCGCCTGATCGGCGCGCAGCGCGGTCCCGCGCGCCTCCGGGAGCCGGCTCTCGGCGCGGCCCTGGCCGGGGCTCGCCCTTTCGGCCTGGACCCGCCGCTCGAGCTTCTCCACGCTCTTGAGGAGGGCGGCGAAGCTGTCCTCGGCCTCGGGTTTGGGCCGCGTCGGCGCCGGCTCGCTCTTGGCCGCGGGCTTGGCCGGCTCGGGCTTCGGCGGCTCGGCCTTCGCGGGTTCCGGTTTGGCCGGCTGCGGCCTGGCCGGCTCGACCTTCGCCACCGGCTTGGGCGGCTCGGGCTTCGGGGGCTGGGGCTTGGGCGGCTCCGCTCTGGGCGGCTCGGCCTTGGCCACGGGCTTGGCGGGTTCCGGTTTGGCCGGCGGCTTGGGCGGCGCCTCGGCGAGCCGCGTCTCGGCCGGCTTCGGCTCGGGCTTGGGCGGACGCGGCTCGGGC
>JANWZN010000277.1 GCA_025054575.1 Geminicoccaceae bacterium
TGAGCCGTTCGGCGAGCGCTCGCCCGGGCCGGAGAGCGGCCGAGCTGGTCGGCGCCCGTTGGCCCGGGCCGGAAGGCGGCCCAGTTATCGGCGAGCGCGCGGCCGGGTCGGAGAGCGGCCGAGCTATTCGGCGAGCTCGCCGAGCTCCTCGAGCGGGACCTTGCGCGGCTGCGGCGGCATGCCCTGCTCGGCGCGGGCTCGCATGATCGCCTCGTCGAGCTCGCTCTGGCTGCAGAGGCCCAAGAGCACCGGATCGCGCGGCCGGATGTCCTGGCTCTTCCAGTGCGTGCGATCGCGCACCGCCTGGACGGTGGCCTTGGTCGTGCCCAGGAGCTTGCAGATCTGGGCGTCCGAGATCTCCGGATGATGGCGCAACAGCCACGCGATCGCGTCGGGCCGGTCCTGGCGCTTGGCCAAGGGCGTGTAGCGCGCCTCCTTGCGCTTGGCGGGCTTGATCGTGAGCGCCACCGACTTGGCCATCTGCAGCCTGGCCTTGGGGTCCTTCTCGCAGCGCGCGATCTCTTCGCGGGTGAGGGTGCCCGAGACGGTCGGGTCGAGACCGCGCACGCCCACCGCCACGTCGCCGTCGGCGATGGCCTTGACCTCGAGCGGATGGAGGCCCGTGAACTCGGCGATCTGCTCGAAGGTCAACGCGGTGTTCTCGACCAGCCAAACCGCGGTCGCCTTCGGCATCAAGGGCCGTTCTTGCGTTCGATCCATGCTTCGCTCCAAGGGCGTCGACGAGAGGTGGCGGCCGCCGACCGTTCCACGGCAGCGGCTCGATCGGCGAGCCTCAATCCGGAACCGGGACCGTGTAGTTGAGCGGCAGCCGGCCGCCGTCGATGTAAACGATCTGTCCCGTGATATAGCTCGCTTCCTCGCTCGCGAGGAAGAGGGCGAGACGCGCCACCTCGCCCGGCTCGCCGAGCCGTCGCAGCGGCGTGCGCGAGAGGATCCGCTGCCGTGCCGCCTCGTCGCTCATGACCCGGCGGAGCATGTCGGTGGCGATCGAACCCGGGCCGATGCCGTTCACCCGCACGCCCTTGTCGGCCAGCGCCAAGGCCATGACCCGGGTGAGTTGGTTGAGCCCGCCCTTGCTCACGACGTAGGGCACCTGGTTCGGGATCGCGAGCAGGGCGTTCACGCTCGACATGTTGACGATCGCCCCGCCACCGCGCGCGACCATGGCGCGGGCCGCGGCCTGGCCCATCAAGAAGGCGCCCTTGAGGTTGACACGCAGCACGCGGTCGAAGTCCTCCTCGGCGAGCTCGAGGAAATCCGCGCCTACGAGGATCCCGGCATTGTTGATCAGCACGTCGAGCCGGCCGGTCCAGGCGAGCGCCGCCTCGACCGCGGCTTCGCAATCCGCCTTGCTGCCGACGTCGCAGCGCTGGAAGCGGACGCTGCGGTCCTCGGCACCCAGCCGGACGGCCGCGGCCTCGCCGCGTTCGGCGTCGATGTCGGCGATCAAGACCGACGCACCTTCGGCTGCGAAGGCCTCGACACAGGCGAGCCCGATGCCCGAGGCCCCGCCCGTTACGATCACGCTCTTGCCGGCGAACCGCATGCTCTCTCGTTCTCCGCAGGGCGCACGCCCGAAGCCCGAGAAGGACCGCCTCCTCGCTCGGGCGCGCGCGCTCCTCGCCGTGATGCGTCCTCCCTCTTAAGCCCGGGGAGCGGCCTTGGCGAGGCGGTCGCGGGCGAGCGAGGGGGCCGCTCGCTCGCTCGGGCTCGAGCCGGCCTCGTGCGGGGGTGGCCGACAGCCGCAAGCGCGAGGGCTCAGGAGCCGGGCACGAGCTTCCAGACCTTGCCCGTGGTCCCGTGCGGACCGAGCTCGAGGTTGGTGAGGACGTAGAGCTCGCCTTCGCCGTCGCGGCCGAGGCCCAGCACGCGGCCTTCGACCTCGAGCAGCTTCGCGACCGACCAGAGCGCACCCCAACGCGTAGGCGGGCTCGCGAGCAGGACCTGACCCGAGGGTTCTTTGAACGAACGGCTCCAATCGCCGAGGACGAGCTTGCCCGCGAGCTCCGGCATCGCCCGGCCGCGATAGAGGTGGCCGCCCACGGTGGCGGTGCCGAGCCCCTCGCGGCCGACCGCGACGCCGGGGCGGCCCACGCTCATGTTCGGGTATTCGACGATCGGGTCGCGCACGGGCTCGCCGAACGGACCCGTGCCCGGGCAGCTCGCGGGCGGCGCCTTCGGCCGCAGCCGGTCGAAGCAATGGGTGCCTTCTTTGAGCGC
>JANWZN010000278.1 GCA_025054575.1 Geminicoccaceae bacterium
GGGCTCGATGAACTTCGGCATCTTTCCCATGCTGGCGCGTTACAAAGAGTTCAAACACGATTGGGAGAGGCCGTATCTCGAGAACAGCCAGGACTACGTATTCAAGAATACCTACAAAGACATCGAATACATCTTGAAGACCTGCGCGGGCAACGGAACCCGCTTCGAGTTCGAGTGCTACGACACCGCTCATCTTTATAATCTCGCGTATTTCCTCGACCGCAGACTCGTCGAGCCGCCGCTGTTCATCCAGACCGTGTTCGGGATCATGGGCGGCATCGGCACCCATCCGGAAGACGTTCTGCACATGAAGCGCACGGCCGATCGCCTCTTCGGCGACGCCTACCGCTGGTCGGTACTCGGCGCCGGCCGCGCCCAGATGCCCATCGCCGCCATGGCCCTGGCGATGGGCGGCAACGTGCGCGTCGGGCTCGAGGACTCCTTGTGGATCGGCCCCGGCAGGCTCGCCACGAGCAATGCCGAGCAGGTCCGCAAGGTCCGACAGATCATCGAGGGGCTCGGGCTCGAGGTCGCGACCCCCGCCGAGGCCCGCGCCGTCCTCGCCCTCAAGGGCGGAGACCGAGTGGCCTTCTGAAGCCACGCGACGCTTTCGCGCGAACCCCGACGCTCGGGGGCGGGCGACCGCTGCCGTTCTCCGGGGCTCCCTTCGGCGCCGGAGAAGAAACCCGCCTTCCTCGAGCTCGGCGCACCGGTGCCCCGGCCTCGGGGCTCGGCCCGCTTGCGGTCGGACGAAGCGAGACGGAAGCGTCGGCCCGGGCGACCGGCATCGCGACGAGGACCCGGAGCGCGCGCGGCGGGCGAACGACATTTCCGCCTCCTCGTGCCCGAGCCGAGGCGGCGAGCCGGTGACCGACCGCGCGCCTTCCGCCCCTGCGCGACGGTCGTGCCGAAGCGCGTCGCGCATCGAATGCACACCGCGCAGGCGTGGGCGACGGGCACACCTTGCTGCGCGGACTCGCCTTCCGAGAAGAGAGGACGTAGGCGGCCCGGGGCTCGGCTCCGCCGGTCGCCTGCGGATCGCACCGGTCGGGGCCGGCGAGCCCCGCGGCCGGATACGCGCGGAGCGCCTTCGGCTCGCTCGCGCCGCGAGGAAACCACGGCGCCCGGGACCGATCGAGGAGGGTCCACGCTCCGCCGCAGGCCCGGCTCGCAAGAGGCGCCGCGTGCCGAGGGGACCCGCCGGCCGGAGGGAGCGACGGCGCGGTCGCGGCACGAACGCGCGGCATCGCTCGAGGCGATCCGAGGAAAAGTTTCCGAGGCGCGCGGGAACCGAGGCGAGCGCGCGCGAAAACGCAGGCCCGCCCGTGAGCGCGGATCGGACAGGGACCGACGAGCGCCGAGCCGGAAGACCTCGCACCGCCGGCGCGACCCCGAGGGTGGCGGCACGCTTCGCCAACGCGGGCGGTGCGGGAACCACGGTCGAGAACCCGCGAGCGCGCGACCGCCCGTCGCGAGACGGCGGGACCGCATCCACCGGCCGAGCCCACCGCAGCCGGGGAGGGAAGGGGGCCGGTTGCGGCACCGGCCGCACCGGGTCCCGACCGCGGCACCGGACCGCACGCGACGCGCGCGCACCTGACAGCGTTAACGCGGTCGCAACCGCGCTGCGGCATCCTGTCGGCGGGACCGGATCGGCTCGGAGCGGTCGCGTGCGAACGGGGAATCGGCTACGGCTGGGCGCGGGCGGGGGCGGTCCGGAGCGCGGCGAAGCGGACGAGTGCCGTCGGGCGAGGTGAAGCGGTGACGACCGAGCGGGTGCGGGCAGCGGGGCGAGCCGAGCGGAGGCGGACGAGCTCCCTCGCGCAGCGGCTGCACGGGGCGATCAATCTCGCCATCGGGATCGGGATGCTCGCGCTCGCGGTCTGGGTGCTGCGGCGCTGGGCGGCACACGTGAGCCTCGAGGAGCTGTGGGCCGAGCTCGGCGCGATCGCCCTCCGCGACGTTCTTTTCGCTCTCTTCTTCACCTTCGCGAGCTTCGTCGCGCTCTTCGGCTACGAATATTATGCATGCCGGTTCATCGGCCGGCCGATCTCCTGGTTCCGCGCCGGCATCATCTCCTTCATCACGCAGTCGATCGCGCACGCGGTGGGGTTCGCGATCTTCGTGGGCGCCACGGTCCGCTACAAACTCTACAGCGCCCTCGGCTTCAATTTGTTCGAGGTCGCGAAGATTCAAATGTTCTTCACGATCACTTTCGGCCTCGGCTGCCTGGTGCTC
>JANWZN010000279.1 GCA_025054575.1 Geminicoccaceae bacterium
TTGGGCGGCCGAGGCCGGTGCCGCGGCGAGGCCGAGCCCGGCGAGCGATGCGAACGCAGCGAGTCCCGCCCCGGCCCGGGGCGTCGATCCGGTCATGGCGTTCCCTCCTCGAGGCGGCATTCGGCCGCTCTTCTCGGGAGCATCCTAGCGCGGATCGCGTGGCCGTGCGTGAAGGCTCGGCAACCACGATCGGCGGCCGAGCCCCCTGCCGGCTCATCTACCGCAAGTTATCGAGATCGGCGCCGGATCCGGCGAAAAGAAAGCCGGGGCTCGCGCCCCGGCCAGTGGTAGGGAGGAAACGCCTCAAGTCGGGTGTCACAGGGGAAACCCATGAACACGCCATCTTTATGCTTCAGGTTGAAAAAGTCGGCAAGCGAAAAACGCACGCGTGTGGCGATTCGGGGCCGACTTTCGATCGGAACTTTAGAGACCGTTTAGTAAAATTTTAGCAATCTTGTGGATTACTCGCCGGGACAGGCCGCGGCGATCCGCAAAAAATGCCGGCCTATCAACCATTTGGCGAGGGTGCACGAGGCCGTTCCTACAACCGGCGGCCAGCCTCAGACCGGCGGCGGCGGGCGGAAGGTGACGAGCCCGCTCTCGACCAAGGCCTTGATCGCGAAGGTCAGGAGAAGGGCGAGCACGGTCGTGATCGCGAACTTGAGCACGAGGCGCGGTCGGGCCGGTGCCGAAGGCACGGTGCCGGGCGGCGGTGCATCCATGGGTTGCGCGCCCCAGGGGAGCACCATGAACAGAATGAGCCACCAGCTGACCGCGAAGGTGACGATCGCCTCGTAAATGCTCATACCCGAATACGCTCAGGCCTGCTCGAGCTCGACGAGCGTCCCGCAGAAGTCCTTGGGGTGGAGGAACAAGACGGGCTTGCCGTGGGCACCGATCTTGGGCTCGCCGTCGCCGAGCACGCGCGCGCCCGCGGCCTCGAGCCGATCGCGGGCGGCCAGGATGTCGTCGACCTCGTAGCAGAGATGGTGGATGCCGCCCGCGGGATTGCGCTCGAGGAAGGCCGCGATCGGCGAGTGCTCGCCGAGGATGCCCAGAAGCTCGATCTTGGTGTTGGGCAGCTCGACGAAGACCGTGCGCACGCCGTGTTCGGGCTGGTCGACGATCTCGGAGACCTCGGCCCCGAGCGTGTCGCGGTAGAGGGCGCGGGCCGCCTCGAGGTCGGGCACGGCGATCGCGACGTGGTTGAGCTTGCCGATCATCGGGTGGGTGCTCCTTCTTCCGCGTCCTCGAGCCGGGCCAGGCTCTCCGCGTCGAGCCGGGTGATCTGGGTCTCGACCAGGGGCCGGCGCTCGCGCGGCAGGTCGAGCGCGCGGCGGACCGCGACGCGCACCGCCTCCTCGACCTCGCGATCGTCGAGCACCGCCTCGTCGTCGAGTGCTTCGACCGCCTCGGCGACCGCCGCCTCGAGCTCGCCTCTGCGCCGCTCGAGCCGCGCCGGCTCGATCACCCCGGCCGCGGCGATCCGCGGGTTGGCGAGCAGGCTGCCGTGATCGTCGAGCACGACGCTCACCGTGATCACCCCGTTGCCGGCCAGCCTTCTGCGGGTGCGAAAGAGCTCGTCGCCGGTGTCGACCAGATCCTCGCCGTCGACGGCCAGCCGGCCGACCGGGATCTTGCCCACGACCGCGGCCGGGCCGGGGGCGAGCCGGACGAGATCGCCGTCGCCCACGAGCAGCGCCTGCTCGACGCCGAGCTTGCGGGCGAGCCGGACGTGGGCCTGCAGATGGCGCGCCTCGCCGTGCACCGGGATCGCGATCTTGGGCCGGATCCAGCGATACATCTGCTCGAGCTCGTCGCGGCAGGGATGGCCCGAGACGTGGACGAAATGGTCCTCCTCGGTGATCACCTCCACACCCTGCGAGACCAGCTGATTGTGCAGATCGAACAGAATCCGCTCGTTGCCGGGGATGATCTTGGCCGAGAAGATCACCGTGTCGCCGGGCTCCAGGCGAAGCCGGGGATGGCCGCCCGAGGCGACCCGTTGCAGGGCGCTGCGGGCCTCGCCCTGGCTGCCGGTCACGAGCGCCATCACCCGATGGCGCGGCAGCTCCATGAGCTCGCGCTCGTCGCCCAGGGGCGGCAGGTCCTGCAGATAGCCCACCTCGCGCGCGGCCTC
>JANWZN010000027.1 GCA_025054575.1 Geminicoccaceae bacterium
CGGCGACCGCGCTCGCGGCTCGGGATCTCCGCACCCGAGGGAGGCGGCCGGCGGTCGCGACCGTCGTCCCGACTCGGGCCAGGGGGTCGCGGCCCGCGGGTCGGCGCGGCCCGGCCCGCCCGGGCTCGCTGCCGCGTTCCTGTCGAGTGCCGAGGCGACGCGCGAGGCTCAGCAGGGGACCCACTGGCAGAGATGATCGCCGCCGAGGAGCTCGCAGCATCTGCGCTGGCCGGCGCGTCGACCGGTCGTCCGGCAGGGGCCGCGGGTGATCGTGAGCGCGTAGGTCCGCGCCTGGACGATCGGCTCTTCGGCCGCGCAGGGATCGACCTCCACGGGCTCGCCCCAGGGTACGAGCACGGGCCGGCCCTCGCCGTCGATCAACAAGAGACCGCGGATGCCGCGCGCGGCGACGAGTTCCCGCAGTCGGCCGGCGAGGCGATCGATGGCGTCGTCGTCGAGCTTGCTCGTGATCGTGTTCACCCTCGACCGTTCGTCGTGTCTTCGCTCAGCAGCGCACCCACTCGCAAACGTAATCACCCCCGACGAGCTCGCAGCAGCGCTTGTAGCCGGCCCGCCGGCCGCTGGTCCGGCACTCGTCGCAGGTGGCGATCGTCTGCGTGGCGGCGAGCCGCGTGCCGACCGCCGGGGCCGGGGCGCAGAGGGCGAGCGTCGCCGCCCGGCCGGGTGTCGAGGTCGAGCCGAGGAGGAAGAGCGACGAGGCGAGCGCGACGCCGGTGAGCAGATTTCGAGCGAAGCGGCGCATCTCTCGATCCCCGATCGGCGGTGAACAGGGGGCCACGGTATCAGTTGCAGACCTTGCGGCAGATATAATCGCCGCCGATCAGCTCGCAGATCTTGACGCACTGCGGGTTCTGCACGGCGACGAGCGCGAAGCGGGTCGGCCGATCGAGGCCCAGCATCCGCAGCACCGCCTGCACCATCGGATCATCGGCCTTGATCGGCGGCTCGGCCGGCCCGGCCGACTGATCGCGTGCCGCCGCGCGCAGCTCGCCGCTCGGGTCCACGGTCACGATCAGCCGAGCACGGCGGGCGATCTGGGCGGCGGCCTCGTCGCCGGGGATCGGCTCGATCACGGCACGGGGCGGCTCCGCTGCGGCCAGGGGTGGCAGCGGGAGAAGGGGGCCCGTGGCCAGGAGCGACGCGGCGAGCAGGAGCGTGGGGCGAAGCATCGGCGATCCTCCGATCCGAGTTCTCGTCAAAAGCGCAGCGTGCCGCGCAGCAAGACCGTGGTCTCCGGCACGAAGGCCCCGAGGCGCACCTCGTTGGTGCGGTAGTTGTCGTCGAGGTACTTGAAGTCTTTGTCGAGGATGTTGGTCGCGACGAGCGCGATGCTGCCGCGCCCGTCGGGCAGGCGGAAGCCCAGTGCGGCGTCGAGCGTGGCGAAGGTCGAATCGCCGTCCTCGACATCGGCCGGCAGATAATCCCGGACCGCCTGATGGACCAAACTCAAGCGTGCCTCGCCGAACAGTCCGGACGGTGCCAGCCAGCGCAGGCGGAGCGGCAGGAAGAGGGTATCCGCACGGCCCGGATAGCGCGGGCTGTCGCCGCTCGCCACGTCGAACCGCTCGAGCGTGGGCTCGATCGACAGCGCGAGCTCGGGTAGCGCTTGCCAGGCGAGATAGCCCTCGAGCCGGATCTCGTCCTGATCGTCGAACACGGGCTTGCCATCGACCAGGGTCGGGACGGTGAGCGTCCGCCAGGTGAGCTGCAGCCCGGCGCGCAGATCGGGGCCGAGCCGAAGGTCGGCACCGACGCCGTAGAGCCAGGCCTCGGTGCCGTTGAGATCGTCGAAGAGCTGGGTGAAGCCCGCGACCTGGGTCGGCTCCAGGGTCTGGTCGACCAGGAGCGGGCGCTTGACGGTGCGGGCCGCCGCCGCCCGCAGCGCGAGTGCGTCGCTCGGCTGCCATTCGAGGCCGAGCTTGGGGTCGAGTGAATCGATGTCGTGGCGGAAGTTGCGATAGGAGGAGAAAGCGAGGCCGAGTGTCGGCCGCAGGCCGGCGGCCGCCTCGCCCGTCGCGTAGAGATAGGCGTTGCGGGCGCGGCGCTCGTCCTGCCCGTCGCCCAGGCCCGGGAGGTTCTCGCTCTCGATCTCGATCGCGGTCAAGCCGAGGCCGGCCACCAGCCGGGCCGGGCCCAGCCGCTCCTGGAGCTGCAGCTCGCCGAGATAGCCGTCGCTCTGTTGGACCGGGTTGGCGGCGCCGAGCCGGCCGAGCTCCTCGCGCTGGTCGACCAGCATGAGGGAGCCCAGCGCCAGGGTCTCGGGCCGCGGCCGCCAGGCGGCGCCGAGCCGGCCGAGGCTCTGGCGCAGCCGGTTGTCGGTGTTGCGGCCGAAGACGCCGGGGTCGAAGCGCTGGACGATGTCGCCGCGCTCGGTCTCGCGCAAGCGTCCTTCGAGCTGGAGCTGGAGGGTTTCGTCGAGCTGGAAGCGGGCGAGGAGGTTGGCGAGGTCGTTGTCGATGCGGGCGTCGTCGCGAAAGCCGTCGGTGCGGCTCGCGAGCCAACCGGCGCTCAACGCCGCGCGGCCGTAGAGTGCCCCTACCAGGGCCTCGCCGGCTGTCGTCTCGGACGTACCGACCACCCCGGTGGCGTGTGCAGCGATCCGCTCGCGCTCGAAGGCGAAGCCGTACTCGCCCCAGCCCGGGAACAGCGCGGCCGCGCCGGGGGCGATCGAGATGTCGCCGTAGCCGAGCCGCGGCGAGACCGGCTCGGCCTCGAGCGGGCCGCTCAGCTGGGCCTGCAGTTGCTCGCTCGTGCGCGAGATCTGGTAGCGCTGGCGATCGGCGAAGAGGTCGGCCAGGAAGCGGTGCGCGGCGGCGTTGCCGGGATCGCGGGCGAGCGCGTCGCGGGCGGCGCGCTCGGCTTCCCGCTCGCGACCCATGTCCTGGTAGATCCGCGCGAGTGCCGCCCCGTGGCTCGCGCGGTCGCGCTCCAGGAGCAAGGGCGAGCGGAACGGCGCCCGGCCGCGGTTGCGGGCGATGGCCGCCTCGAGCTCGGCCAGCGCGGCCGCCGGGCGGTTCGCGCGCTGCTCGATCAGGGCCGCGAAGAGCCGCGGGGTCGGATCCTCGGGCGCGAGGGCGGCGGCGATCGCGAGCTGCTCGCGGGCCTTCTCGTCGCGACTCTCCTCGATCAGGAGGCGTGCGAGGTAGGCGCGCGAACTCGCCCCCGACGGATCGAGCGCCGCTGCGGTGTCGAAGGCGGCCCGGGCTTCCTCGAGCCGGCCCGTCCGGACGAGCGCCAGGGCCCGGCCGAGATGGGCCTGCGGGTTGTCGGGCTCGCGCGCGAGGGCGGCATCGAAGCGCTCGAGCGCCCGGGCCGGCCGGCTCGCGGCGAGCTCCACATGGCCCAGAACGAGATGGGCGAGCGCCCGGTCGGCGCGCTGCAGCGACGCCAGGGCCTCGCGTCGCGCCGCGGCGAGATCGCCGGTCATCATCGAGAGCTCGGCGAGCCGGGCCAGGGCCAACGCACTCTCCGGGGCGAGCCGGGCGGCCTCGCGTGCATCCGCGAGCGCCTCTTCGACCGCGCCTCGCGCCTGGCGGACATAGGACCAGGCGAGCCGGGGACTGGCGGCCTCGGGGGCGAGCGCCACGGCGCGGCGGGCCGCCGCGGCGGCCGCTTCGGGCTCGAGGCGGGTGACGGCGACGATCGCCTCGAGGGCGGCGGCGAGCCCGGCGATCTCGCCCTCGGGCGGCAGGCCCGCCAGGCGTGCTTCGGCCTCGACCACCCGGCCGCGCGCGAGAAGCCCGGCCGCCTCGGCGATCGCGGGATGGCGCGCCGCCTCGGCCTCGATCACGCTCGGGTACCACAAGGTCCAGCTCAGGCGATCGCGGGCGAGCGCGCGCAGCGGCGCACCGGGCGCGGCGGCCGCACCCTTGCGCTCTAGCGTGCCGTCGGCCCGGACCTCGACCCCCTCGCCCGTGAGCAGAGGCTCGGCGCGCGCGGCCGCGGGCGAGCCCGCGAGGCGGACGCGGCCGTCGAGCACGACGAGCTCGGCGCGGTCGCGGCGGACCTCGAGCAGGACCTCGGTGCCCTCGATCCCGGCGGTGAGGTAGGGTGTTTCGACGTCGAGCCGACGGCGGACCTGCGAGAGGAAATAGAGCAGGCCGTCGAGCAGCCGGACTCGACCGCTGTCCGGACCGGGTGGCGGTTCGACCACGAGCCGCGTCCCGCCATCGAGGCGGAGGACCGTGTCGGCCGGATCGACCCGGAGCGCGGCGCGCGCGGTGGGGGCGACTAGGATCTCCTGGCCGGCGCAGACGGCCGCGGCCGGGCCGCGCGCGGGACGGCCGTCGATCGTGACCGTACCCTCGGCTGCCAAGACGCGCCCCACCGCCGGCCGATCGGGCGGGCAGCCATCGGCCAGCGCGGGCTCGATCCGGCCGACCGCGCCGAGCACGAGGAGTGCGAGCACTACCCGCCGTAGGTACACCCTCGGTCGATCCTCCCCGGCCGGCGCGCGCGTTGCGCGGGATGCGTCGCTGTCGCACGGCCCGGGCGCCTTGTCCATCGCTCGCCCCGCTCCGCGCCGGGCCCAGCCGTCACGAGGAGGCCGTGGGCAGGGCTTCGTCGGGCTCCTCGACCGTCTCCGGGCCGACCAGACGGAAGACGGCCTCGGCCGAGCTGCGGCCGCGCAGCGTGAACGCACCCACGCCTTCGAAGACGAAGGCCGCCCCCGCGGCCGCGCGGGTCGCCTCGCCCACGAGCACGGCTGCGGTCGGCCGATCGCGGCAGACCGACTTGGCGAGCTGCTCGATCCGTTGCGCCGCGTTGGCGATGTCGCCGGTGACCGTGAAGATCGAGCGCTCGGGCCCGCCGAGCCGGCCGACGACGGCCTCGCCGGTGTTGATGCCGATGCGAAGACGGATCGGCGGCTCGCCCCGTGCGGCCCGAGCGCGGTTGTCGCGGGCGAGCGTCGCGGCGATCGCGAGCGCGGTCCGGCAGGCGCGCGCGGCGTGGTCGCTCGGGCCGGCGCGGCCGCCCCAATAGGCCATGATCCCGTCGCCAAGGAACTCGACGACCTCGCCGCCTTCGGCCTCGACCAGTCGGGTCAGGAGCGTGAAGTGATCGTCCAGGCGCTCTTTGAACGCTTCGGCACCGAGCCGCTCGGCGAGACCGGTGGAGCCTGCGATGTCGGTGAACAACACCGTCACCGAGGAGGGGCCGCGCCGCCCGTCCACCGGATCGCCGCCGCCCAGGGCCGAAGCTCGGACCGGTCGAGGGGTGAAGATGCCGAGCCAGCGGGCGAGGCCGAGATAGCGGGCGAGTTGGCCGAGCAGCAAGACGGCCGGCAGCACGATCGCCAGCGGGACGACCAGCGGCAGCCAGAGGCGGCCCTGGACGAAGGCCAAGAAGACGGCGGCGGCATAGGCGGCCGCCAGCGCCGCGGCGGTCGCGAGCCCGCGCGCGAGCGTCCCGCGCAACAGGAGCAGCGTCGCCGCGGCGCCGAACGCGAGCACGAGGCCCGCGCGGGCCGGCTCGCTCGGGCGCCGCAGCGCGCCATCGTCGCGCAGGTTGGCGAAGACGGTCGCCGCCAACTCGACGCCGGCCACGTCGATCCCGCGCGGATCGGAGAAGACGGTCGGGAAACTGTCGAGGGCGAGCGCGGTCCGGGTGTCGAACGGACCCACGAACACGGTGGTACCGGCCGGCAGCGGCCGCGGCGGGGGATCGTCCTCGAGCAGAACCTCGGCGAGCGAGCGGTGGCGGATCGTCCCGGGCGGCCCGTAGAGGTCGAGGACCAGCTCCTGCGGCCCGCGATGGGCCCGGATCACGCCCTCGATCAGGCGAACTTCCGCTTCGTCCTCGACCACGGGCCGCCAGCGCTCGGCGGGCGTGGCGAGCAGTGCCGCCACCAGCGCGGCGCGGCGCTGGGCCGGGGTCGCATCGCGCGCCGCCGGCCAGGCGAGCGTCGCTGCGATGCGTTCGAGCGCGGGCAGCGCCGCCGCTTCGAGCGCTCGGACCGGGAGCTGGATCGGCTCGGCCAGGGCGGGATGGCGCGTCCAGGCGAAATGAATGCGCGGACCGGTCCGCGGCAGGGTGAAGGGAGCGGTCGCGACCGCGGCGCCGGCGAGGGCCGGATGGACCGGCGACAAGCGATCCTCGGGACGCTCCGTGCCCTCGGCGCCGCTCGTCCAGATCCGCCGGGCTCGGGTGAGGAGTACCACCCGGCCGTGCGCGGCGATCGCCCGGGCGAGCTCGTCCGTGCCGGCGGCGCGGGCGGGATCGTCGCCGAAGGCGATGTCGAACACGATCGCGCGCGCACCCCGGGCCCGCAGCGTCTCGACGAGGCAGGCGTGCAACACCCGTGGGATCCGATCGAGGCTCCGCAGCTCGCGGATCGCCTCGAGCCGCTCGAAGCGTTCGGCGCAGGTGCCGAGCGGGCCGGGCCAGGCTCGCGGATCGGCCGGCAGCGCGCGCAGCCGCTCGAGGCTCGCCTCGTCGAGCCCCACGATCTCGATCGCCTCGGGCGGCGGCTGTGGGCCGCGCAACGTGAAGAGCGCGTAGAGCCCGTACGTCTCCTCGACCCGATGCGCCCAGGGGGTCAGCGCCGCCACGGCACCCGCGATGCCGATCGCGAGCGCGAGCACGAGATGACGAAGAGCGGAGCTTTCCGGCAGCGCCGGCCCTCCTCGACGGGTTCTCCTCGGCGGGCTCGCGCGATGATAGGGCCGAGGCGCGTGGCGACCAACGGATCGGTGGGGAGCTCCGAGCATGAGCCTGGCCGAGGAACGGGTGGCGATCCTGGGTGGTACCAGCGGAATCGGCCTCGCGACCGCCCGACTGCTGGCGTTGGCCGGCGCGCGGGTGATCGTCGCCGGCCGCGACGCCGCCAAGCTCGAGCGGGCTCTGGCCGAGCTTCCGGAGCAGTGCGAGGGCGCGTGTGTCGATGCGACCGACCGCGCCGCGCTCGACCGGCTCGCGGCCGCGCTCGGGCGGATCGACCATCTCGTGCTCGCGCTCGCGGCCGGCGGTGGCGCCGGTTCGTTTCGCGACCTCGACCTCGGCGCGCTGCGCCGGGTGGTCGAGGGCAAGGCCTGGGCGTTTCTCGAAGCGCTGCAGGCGCTCTTGCCGACGCTGCGGGGGGACGGCTCGGTCACGCTCGTCACCGCCGCGACGGCGCGCGCGGCCTTTCCCGGGACGGCCGGGATCGCTTTCAACAACGGTGCCCTGAACGCGATCGTCCCGCCGCTCGCGGTCGAGCTCGCGCCGTTGCGGGTCAACGCCGTGTGCCCGGGCGTGATCGAGACGCCGATCTTCGCGCGCTGGCCCGAGGCCGAGCGGGAGCGGTTCTTCGCTCGGGCGCGCGCCGCTCCGCTCGGCCGGCCGGGCCGCCCGGAGGAGGTCGCGCGCGCGATCCTCTTCCTGATCGAGGATCCTTACGTGACGGGTGCCACGCTCGAGGTCGACGGCGGCATGCGGCTCACGGGCGCGCCGCGCCCAGCGCGCTGAGCTCGACCAGCAGCACCGACCAGAAGCCGAGCGCGAGCCAGGGGCCGAAGGCGATCGGCTCGGCCGGTCGCCGCCAGGCCCCGGTCGCGAACGCCGCGAGCAGCGCCGAGCCGGCGCCGATCAGAAGGATCCACGGCAACGGCCAGGGGCCGCACCACGCACCGGCCGCGGCCAAGAGCTTGGCATCGCCCGAGCCCAGACCCTCGCGCCCGCGCCAGCGCCGATAGGCCTCGGCGACGAGCGCGGTTCCGGCCCAGCCGAGCGCCGCCCCCGCGAGCGCGCCGATCGGGGTGGCCGGTGCGAGGCCCGAGAGGGCCGCGAGGAAACCACCGGCGAGGAGCGGCAGGGTCAAGAGATCCGGCAAGAGGAGCGTACGGCGGTCGACGAGGGCGGCTGCGAGCAGGATCCAGCCCACGAGGCAGGACACCGTCGCGAGCGGCCAGGGGGAGATCGCAAGCGACAGGCCGGCTTGCAGAAGTGCAAAGAGCTCGGCGCCTAGGCTCTCGCGGTCGATCGGTGCGGCGCAATACCGGCAGCGGCCGCGCAGCCACAAAAAACTCAGTATGGGAACGAGATCGCGAGCGCCGAGTGGCGTCCCGCAGCGCGGGCAGCGCGAGCGGCCCGCGAGCCAGCCCGCGAGATCGTCGGGATAGCGGGTGGCGAAGGCGTGCGCGGCCGAGCCCGCCACCGGGGCGAGGGCCAAGAGCGCCACCGCGCCCACGAGCTCGCCCTCGCGCCCGGTCAATCGGCGAGCGAGCCCAACAGTTGGAGGTTGCCGCCGGTGGCGGCGGTGTTCACGGTCACGGTGCGCTCGGTCAAAAAGCGCAGAAGGTAGTAGGGCCCGCCGGCCTTGAAGCCGGTGCCGGAGAGGCCCTCGCCGCCGAAGGGTTGGGAGCCCACGACCGCACCGATCATGTTGCGGTTGACGTAGACGTTGCCGCAGCGGATGCGGGCGAGGACGTGCTCGATCGTCTCGTCGATGCGCGAGTGGAGCCCGAAGGTGAGGCCGTAGCCGAGCGCGTGGATCTCCTCGAGCAGCCGATCGAGCTCGTCGCGGCGGAAGTGCACGAGGTGGAGGATCGGCCCGAACGGCTCGCGCACGAGCCGACCGACGCGATCGATCGCCACGAGCGTGGGCGGGAAGAAGGAGCCGTGCGCGTGCTCCTCGCCGAGCTGGCAACGGTAGAGGATCTCGCCGAAGCCTTCGACCTCGCGCAGGTGGCGCTCGAGTGCGGCCTTCGCTTCCTCGTCGATCAGCGGGCCGACATCGGTCGCCAGAAGGCCCGGATCGCCCACCCGCAGCTCGGCCATCGCACCCGCGACGAGCTCGGCGAGGCGGTCGGCGATCTCCTCTTGCACGCAGAGGATCCGCAGCGCCGAGCAGCGTTGGCCGGCCGAGCGGAAGGCGCTTTCGAGCACGTCGGCGGTGACCTGCTCGAGCAGGGCCGAGCTGTCGACGATCATGGCGTTGAGCCCGCCGGTCTCCGCCACGAGCGGGCGAATGGGCGCGTCGGTCGCGGCCATCGCGCGGTGGATCGCGCGCGCGGTCTCGGTGCCGCCGGTGAAGACCACGCCCGCGATCCGCGGGTCGGCGACGAGGGTCGCACCGACCACTGGCCCCTCGCCCGGGAGCAACAGGAGCACGTTTTCGGGCACGCCGGCGCGGTGCAACAGCTCGACCGCGGCGCTGGCGGCGAGGTTCGTCTGTTCGGCCGGCTTGGCGATCACCGTGCAGCCGGCTGCGAGCGCGGCTGCGATCTGGCCCGTGAAGATCGCGACCGGAAAGTTCCAGGGGCTGATCGCGACGAAAACGCCGCGCGGCAAGAGCTCGAGCCGGTTGGCTTCGCCGGTCGGGCCGGGCAGGGCCACGGGCCGTGTCAGCAGCCGGCGCGCCTCGAGCGCGTAGTAGCGCAGGAAGTCGATCGCCTCGCGGACGTCGGCGACGGCGTCGGCGACCGTTTTGCCGGCCTCGCGGATGCACAAGGCCGCGAGCGCGGGCAGCTCGGCCTCGAACAGATCGGCGGCACGCTCGAGCAGGCGGGCGCGGTCCTCGACCGGGGTACGGCCCCAGCGCGCGAAGCCGGCGGCGGCGATGGCGATCGCCCGCTCGGCCGTGGCCGCATCGGCGAAGGCGACCTCGCCCAGGACCCGTCGCCGGTCGGCCGGATCGCGCACGGCCCGGCGCTCGAGGTTCGCGCCGGCTTCGAGGATCCGGCTCGGTGCGGCGGCGCGGCGCGCGGCGATCGCGGCGTTCAGCGCGGTGCGGAGGCTCCGCAGGACCGCGGGCGAGGCGAGGTCGAGCCCGCGGGCGAGCCGCCGCTCGGCACCGAGCACCGCACGCGGGCGCGGAATGTCGGGATGCGGCTTGGGTTCGACCGCGGCGAGCCGGGCGATCGGATCGGCCGTGAGGGAATCGAGGCTGGCTTCGGGGTCGAGGACACGGTGCACGAAGCTCGAATTGGCACCGTTCTCGAGCAGCCTGCGGACGAGATAGGGGAGGAGGTCGGCATGGGCGCCCACGGGCGCGTAGACCCGCACCGCCACGCCCGAGGGCTCCTCCGCGCGCAACCGCTCGTAGAGCGCGTCGCCCATGCCGTGGAGCTTCTGCAGCTCGAAGGCGCGACGGGTGCCGGCGGCCTCGAGCACCCAGGCGATCGTATGGGCGTTGTGGGTGGCGAATTGCGGCCAGAACAGATCGCCGCCGTCGAGGAGCCGTCGCGCGCAGGCGAGATAACAGACATCGGTCGCGACTTTCCGCGTCCAGACGGGATAGTCTTCGAGGCCGAGCTGCTGACCACGCTTGATCTCGGCGTCCCAATAGGCACCCTTGACCAATCGAACCGGGATCCGACGGTCGGTTCGCCGCGCGAGCTCGCCGAGCCAATCGACGACCGCGAGTGCCCGCTTCTGATAGGCCTGCACGGCGAGGCCGAGCCCGTTCCAGCCGACCAGCTCCGGCGCCCGGGCGAGGGCGTCGAGGAGGTCTAGCATCGGCTCCAGTCGATCGCTCTCCTCCGCATCGATCGTGATCGGGATCGACAGCGCGCGGGCGCGCGCGAAAAGATCGCGAAGACGCGGCAGGAGCTCCTCGCGCAGGCGCCGCCACTGCGCGAACTCGTAGCGCGGGTGCAGCGCGCTGAGCTTGATCGAGAGCGAGGGGCGGAGCGGCAGTTCGCCGGCCGTGGCGCTCGCCGCGACCGCTTCGAGGGCCCGGCGGTAGCTCGCGAGGTAGCGCTGCGCGTCGGCTGCGGTCCGGGCGGCCTCGCCGAGCATGTCGTAGGAATAGAGAAAGCCGCGCCGGCCGGCTTCGCGCGCTCGTTCGATGGCCTGCTCGATCGTTTGGCCGAGGACGAACTGGCGGCCCAGGAGCTGCATGGCTTGACGCAAGGCCTCGCGGACGACCGGCTCGCCGAGGCGGGCCACGAGCCGGCCGAGGCGGCTCGCGAGCTCCTCGCCGGGCCGGTCGAAGCGAAGGAGCTTGCCCGAGAGCACGAGCCCGAAGGCCGAGGCCGAGAGGAGGAAGCTCGCGGAGCCCTGGACGCGCGCCTGCCAGGCGCGATCGGCGAGCTTGTCCTTGATCAGGAGATCCTGGGTGGCGGCGTCGGGGATCCGCAGCAGCGCCTCGGCCAGGCACATGAGCGTGACCCCCTCCTCGGTGTCGAGGCCCCAAGCACGGAGAAAGGTCTCGACACCGCCGCGTCCGGCCGCCTCGTGGCGCAGATGTTCGGCGAGCCGGCGCGCGCGCTCGCTCGCCCGCGCCGCGAGCGCGGGCGGGAGGTCGGCGAGTGCCGCCAGGATGCGATCGACCGCCTCGCGCTCGTCGGCGTGGCTCGCCGCGTCGATCGCCGCGCGCAGCGGCTCGGCCGGATCGGGCGGAAGGTCGTCGAGGATCGCGGTCAAGGCGGCGGGCTCCGGGCAGGACGCTGCCAGCGCACGATAACGGGCGGCTCGGCGCGGGCAACCGCTCGGATCGGAGCGAGCCGGCTTCGTTAACGCTCCGGTAAGGATCACGGGAGTAGAAGTCAGTCGGGAAGGAGATGGAAGGAGGGCCCTCGTTGGAGGCGCTCGTCGGCCGCGTCGTTCGTCTGCTCTGCGACGCCCTGTGGCGCGCCGTCTCGATGCTGCTCGGGCCGCTCTCGGTGCCGAACGGGCCGCGCGGCGGCGCGGCGCGCGCGCCCTTGGCGCGCGAGGCGGGCCCGGAGCGGCCACTGTCGCGCCGCGCAGGCACCGAGGGGGCGCCGTGGGCGATCGGCTCGGCGCGTGCCCCGCCCGTGCGAGCGGTCCTTTCGGCCGCGGCCCGCGGGCGCACGGCCACGTCACAAGAGAGTGGAGGCTCAGGCCGCGGGCTCGGCGTCGGGCTCGACGAGGTCGAGCAAGATCGTGCCTTCCTCGACCTGCTCGCCCTCCGCGACGTGCACCGCGGCGACACGCCCGTCGCGCGGCGCGAGGACCCGGTGTTCCATCTTCATGGCCTCGAGCGAGGCCAGGAGCTGACCGCGAACCACCCTGTCGCCGGGATTCGCCACCAGCCGGACGATCTTGCCCGGCATGGGCGCGGTCACGAGCTCTTGGCCGTCGCTTCGCCCCTCTTCGGATCCGGCGAGGGTCGCGCGACGGACGATCACGCGACGGCCGTCGCGAGCGAGCACGACCCGATCGGGCAGCACGGTCGCGTGCAGGCGGACGAGATGACCTTCCTGCTCGATCGTCAGGCAGTCGCCGTCATCCGCGAGCCGATACGCACCGAGCCGCACCTCGTCGAGGAAGGCTTCGGGGGCCGCGAGCGGGCCTTCGAGGCGCAGGGCGCGCTCGCGTCCTGCGATCTCGAGCCGGACGGTCCGCACCGGTGGCCCGGCCAGCCGGAAGCCCTCGAGGACCACCCAAGGCGAGGTCCGCCAAGCCCCGGCCGTGGCCCGGTCGTGCTCGCGATCGGCACGGGCGAAGAGGAACGCCGCCGCGACGAGGTCCAAGGACTCGGGAGCGTCCTCGGCCGACACGAGACGGGCGAGCTCGCGATCGAGCCAGCTCGTGTCGAGGGCGCCGTCCCAAAAGGCCGGCTCGCGCGCGACGGTGCGGAGCAGAGCGAGGTTGGTCGCCGGTCCGACGACAGCGGTCGCATCGAGCGCGCGTTCGAGGCGGGCGAGGGCGGTCGCGCGGTCTTCGGCGTGGACGACGAGCTTGGCGATCATCGGATCGTAGAACGGGCTCACCGTGTCGCCCTCGTCGACACCCGTCTCGATCCGCACGCCCTCTTCCTCGCGCGGCAGCACGAGGCGCGCGAGCTCGCCGGTCGAGGGCAGGAAACCGCGGGCCGGGTCCTCCGCGTAGAGGCGAACCTCGATGGCGTGGCCGCGGGCTCGGATCTCCTGTTGAGAGCGGGGCAGGGGCCGTCCCTCGGCGATCCGGATCTGCCAGGCGACGAGATCGATGTCGGTGATCGCTTCGGTCACCGGATGTTCGACCTGCAGGCGGGTGTTCATTTCGATGAAATAGAACCGCCCGTCCGAGTCGAGCAGGAACTCGACCGTACCGGCGTTCTCGTATCCCGCGCTGGCGGCGAGGCGCACCGCGGCTTCGGCGAGCGCTCGCCGGACCTCCTCGCCGAGACCCGGGGCGGGTGCTTCCTCGACGATCTTCTGATGCCGGCGCTGCAGCGTGCAATCGCGCTCGAAGAGATGGACGACCCGCCCTGCGCGATCGGCTGCGATCTGGACCTCGAGGTGGCGCGGCCGCTCGATCAGTCGCTCCAGCAGCACCCGGTCGTCGCCGAAGGCGGCCGCAGCCTCGCGGCGGCAGGCGTGGAGGGCCTCGGCGAATGCCTCGAGCACATCGACGCGACGCATGCCCCTGCCGCCACCGCCGGCACAGGCCTTGATCAGAAGAGGGAAACCGATGCGGCGAGCCTCGGCGTGGAGCCGCTCGTCGCTCTGGTCGGCCCCGCGATATCCTGGAACCGTCGGCACGCCGGCGGTCTCCGCCACGGCCTTGGCGGTATCCTTGGCACCGAGCCGCTCCATCGCCTCGGGCGGCGGGCCGACGAAGACGAGGCCAGCCTCGCGCACGGCCCGTGCGAAATCCGCGCGCTCGGCCAGGAATCCGTAGCCCGGGTGGATCGCGTCCGCTCCGCTGCGCCGAGCGGCGTCGAGCAGCCGTCCGATCGCGAGATAACTTTCGCTGGAGGGGGCGGGGCCGATCGCCACCGCCTCGTCGGCCATGCGTACGTGGCGTGCCCCGCGGTCGGCCTCGGAGAAGACGGCCACGGTCCGGATCCCGAGCCGGCGGCAGGTGCGGGCGATCCGGCAGGCGATCTCGCCCCGGTTGGCGATCAAGAGCTTGGTGATCAAGTCGAGCCCCCGCGGGCGATCCGCCAGGCGGGCGGGCGCTTGTCGAGAAAGGCGGCGAGCCCTTCCTTGCCTTCTGGCGAGGCCCGACGAGCGGCGATCACCGCGACCGTCGCTTCGGTCAAGATCGAGCCGCCCTGCGGCATGGCGAGCACGGTCCGGATCAGCTCTTTGGAGGCGGCCTGCGCTTCGGGCCCGCCGGCCAAGAGATCGTCGAGGACCCGCCCCACGCTGCGGTCGAGCTCGGCTTCGGGCACTACCTCGTGGACGAGACCGATCGTGCGCGCCCGTGCGGCATCGATGCGCTCGCCCGTCAAAAACAGCCGACGAGCCTGCCGCGGGCCGATCGCGCGCAGGACGAAGGGCGAGATGACCGCCGCGGCGAGGCCCAGGCGGACTTCGGTCGTGCCGAAGACCGCCCCCTCGCTGGCGATCGCGATGTCGCACGCGGCCACGAGGCCCGTGCCGCCACCCAATGCCGCGCCGTGCACGCGGGCGACGACCGGCTTCGGGCATTCGTCGATCGTCTTGAGCATGAGCGCGAGCCGCCGCGCATCGGCGCGGTTTTCGGCCTCGCCGTACGCGGCCGCCCGGCGCATCCACGCGACGTCCGCCCCGGCCGAGAAATGCTTGCCCGCACCCTGCAGCACGATCGCGCGGACCGAGGGGGCTTCGGCGAGCCCGGCGAAGGTCTCCCGCAGAGCGTCGATCATCTGTTCGTCGAACGCGTTGAAGACCTCGGGCCGATTCATGGTGACGGTTGCGATCGGACCGTCGCGGTGCACGGCCAGGCAAGCGGGCTCGCTCATGGGTTCGTCGACCTCACATCCGGAACACGCCGAAACGGGTCTCGGGGATCGGTGCGTGGAGGGTGGCGAAGAGGCCGAGCGACAGGACCTCGCGGGTTCGGGCCGGATCCACGATGCCGTCGTCCCACAACCGCGCGGTGGCGTAGTAAGGATCGCCTTGACGCTCGTATTGCGCGCGAATCGGCTCCTTGAACGCCTCCTCTTCGGCAGCACTCCAGCTTCGACCCTGGGCCTCGAGCGCGTCACGACGGACTCGTGCGAGCACGCTGGCAGCCTGTTCGCCCCCCATGACCGAGATCCGGGCGTTGGGCCAAGTCCACAAGAAGCGCGGCTCGAAGGCGCGCCCACACATGCCGTAATTGCCGGCGCCGAAGCTGCCGCCGACGATGAGGGTGAGCTTTGGTACCCGGGCGCACGAGACGGCGGTCACGAGCTTGGCCCCGTCCTTGGCGATGCCGCCGTGTTCGTACTTTCGTCCGACCATGAAGCCGGTGACGTTCTGGAGAAAGACGATCGGTATCCTGCGTTGGCAGCAGAGTTCGACGAAGTGCGTGCCCTTGAGTGCCGACTCGCTGAACAGGATGCCGTCGTTGGCGACGATCCCGATCGGGCAGCCGAACAGCCGCGCGAACCCCGTGACCAGCGTCGTGCCGTATCGCGGCTTGAATTCGTCGAGCTCGGAGTCGTCGACGATCCGGGCGATCACCTCGCGGATCGCGAACGGCTCGCGCAAATCCACGGGCGGGATGCCGTAGAGCTCTTCCGGATCGTAGCGTGGCGGCGCCGGATCGAGGAGCGGCACGGCCGGCGAGGGCGCCGGGGGGAGGCTCGCGACGATGCGACGAGCGATGGCGAGCGCGTGCGCATCGTTCTCGGCG
Organism: Geminicoccaceae bacterium; assembly: GCA_025054575.1. Lineage (GTDB taxonomy): Bacteria > Pseudomonadota > Alphaproteobacteria > Geminicoccales > Geminicoccaceae > JANXAZ01. The sequence continues at coordinate 15,496 of JANWZN010000027.1, forward strand.
AGTTGGTCGGCCACGCCCGAGATCCGGGTATGGACGTCGCCCCCGCCGAGCTCCTCGGCGGAGACGACCTCGCCGGTGGCCGCGCGCACGAGCGGCGGCCCACCCAAGAAGATCGTGCCCTGGTTCTTCACGATCACGGTCTCGTCGGACATCGCCGGAACGTAAGCGCCGCCCGCGGTGCAGGAGCCCAAGACGACCGCGATCTGCGGGATGCCCTCGGCCGACATGGTCGCCTGATTGAAAAAAATTCGACCGAAATGGTCACGGTCGGGAAAGACTTCGTCTTGTCGCGGCAGAAAGGCGCCACCCGAGTCGACCAAGTAGACACAAGGCAATCGATTGGCGCGCGCGATCTCCTGTGCGCGGAGGTGCTTCTTGACCGTCAGCGGATAATAGGTACCGCCTTTGACCGTGGCATCGTTGCAGACGATCATGCAGAGGCGGCCGGCGATTCGACCGATCCCGGTCACGATCCCGGCGGCCGGGATCGGCTCGTCGTAAACGCCGAACGCGGCCAGGGGCGAGAGCTCCAGGAACGGTGCGCCGGGATCGAGCAGGCGTTCGACCCGCTCGCGCGGCAGGAGCTTGCCGCGCTCGAGATGGCGACGGCGGGCCCGTTCGTCGCCGCCACGTGCCGCCTCGGCGAGCCGCTCCTGCAGCTCTCGAGCCAGCGAGCGGTTGCGCCGAGCATTGGCACGAAAGCTCTCGGAGCGGGTGTCGAGAGAGGATCGGATCCTGCTCATCACGGGGCCGCAGAGCTGCGCAAGGCCGTGGCGGAGCGGCTTTCCGCGCGAGACGGACTCTTGTCGGGTCCGGCCTGGCTCGCGTGCCATCGCTCCATCACGATCGACCCTAGTGGGCGCAGGGGCCGAGGCCAAGCAGGCAATGGCCGTTCGTGCGCGGCGGAGCGCGACGCATCGATACGCAGCGACCAGCGGCTCGCGGGCCGATCGGGCCTGCGCGAAGGCCGGCGGGTGGGCGAACACGAGACCAAGGCTCGCCGCACCGAGCGCCCTCGACGGGCGCGATCGCGGCGCGGTGGACCGGCTCGAGACGAGCGGGCGAAGGGCGAGCTCGCCAGCGCAAGACTACGCAAGCGGCCGGATGCCCTCCTCGCCGTTGCCGTGCCCCGCGACCGTACCGAGCGACGAACAGGAGAGGTGCGCTCACCAACCGCCGGTCGCGAGCCAGCGCTCGACCTGGTCGAGCCGGTCCGCACCCCAGAACGGCTCGTCGTCGACCAAGAAGAAGGGCGAGCCGAACACGCCCCGTTCGATCGAGCGGTCGGTCTCCTCCTTGAGCCTGGCTTTGATGCGGGGGTCCTGGACGGCGGCCAGGAGCTCCTCGCGGCCGATGCCGAGGGTCGCTGCGACCTCGGCCACCGCTTCGGGTTCCGAAAGATCGCGACCCTCGCCCCAATGCGCATGATAGATCGCTTGGGCGAGACCTTTGGCGAGGTCCTCGTCCTGTTCGAACAGCCACCAGTAGGCGCGACTGGCCGCTAGGCTGTTCATGGGCAGAACGGGCGGGAACACGAGCGGCGCGTCGAGAAGGCGCGCGAAGCGCGGGACGTCGCGCCGGAGATATTCGCCCTTGAGGGGCGCGTTGACGTTGGGCTGCGAGCCGGTGCGCTTCAACGCGGCGCCGAGCATGATCGGTCGCCACGTCACCTCGCGGCCGTGCGCCGCGGCGATCGAATCGATCCGCAGGCTCGCGAGATAGCCGTAGGGGGAAGCGAACTCGAAGTAGAAATCGATCGGCGCGGCCATTGCTCGACCTCCCTCGTGCCGCGAGCGTCCCACCCGCGCGCCTCGCCGTCCAGCGACGCCTCGCCGCAGGCCGAGGCTCGACGCGGTCCTGCGCCGTTCCATCTCGACGGGCGGAGCAGCAGAGGGAGGGGCGATGCAACGCCGCCGATTCGGAGCCTTCCTGATCATCGGGGTAGCGATCGGCCGCCGAGCGCTGGCCGACGACGGGCTGTGGGCTCGGATCGCCGCGGGCGGGCTCGTGCTGCTCATGCGGCACGCGCAGACCGAACCGGGGATCGGGGACCCGCCCGGCTTTCGGCTCGAGGATTGCGCGACGCAGCGCAATCTTTCGCCCGCGGGCCGGGCGAGCGCGGTGGCGGTCGGGAACGAGCTGCGGGCGCGCGGCCTGCTGCGGGCGGAGGTTCGCTCGAGTGCCTGGTGCCGGTGTCGGGAGACGGCGGAGCTGCTCGCTCTCGGGCCCGTCGTGCACGAGCCGGCACTCGATTCCTTCTTCGAGAACCGGTCGCGCGAGCCGGAGCAGACCGCGGCGCTGAAGAGGCTCATCGCGGGCTGGCGAGGCCCGCAAGTGTTGGTGCTCGTCACCCACCAAGTCAATATCGCGGCTGCTACGGGCTTGGGCACCGGCATGGGCGAGACACTCGTGCTCGAGCCCACGGGGGACGGCGGGCGGGTCCTGGCCCGCTTGATCCCCGGCTCGGGGGGCGCGGCGCCGCGGCTGGAAACCCACCGAGGTTGAGCGGTGCAGGCGACGTCGCGGCCGCGGCGGACGGGGGAACCTCGGCGTGCTCGCCCGGCCGACGCTCGCGCCGACCCCAGCCCCAGCAGCGCTCGTCGCGCTCCTCGAGCTCGGCGCGCCGGTCGCGGCGGCGCGTGACGGCGGGGGAGGGAGCGAGGCAGTCCCCCGTGGCGACCGGGCTGTTTCCCGGCAGGCGGCCGTGGGGGCCCGGCGCGGACGAAACGAGCCCGGACGTGCGTGCCGCTCCCACCGGGGTCCGCGGAACCGCCGGGGCGGTGGCTACCGCATGGCGGTCGGCGCGCACCGGTGGCTGCCGGGCCCGGCCACTGCATGCCGGCAGCGCCTGCGATCGCGCGACGACGATCGCCTGGACGTCCCTCGAGTGTCGTGCGGCCAGGACAAGCGGACGCGCGACCAGGAGGGGAGCCCCACTCGATCTCCACGGGCTGCGCTCGCAGGCTCCGCCCCCGTCGCGCGCGGCGCCTCGGGCGTCGCTCGGACCCGCCGCGGAGCCGGTGTGCGACGACTTGTACCGACCGAGTTCCGCGAACCGACCGCTGCAACAGTGCTCCCCGAACTGCGGTCGGCGCACGGTGGAAACCGCCTCGTGTCGCGGGTTCGACGGCCGGGTGCGACCGCGTTCGCGGCAGACGGGTCCCGATCGCTCTGCCGCGGGGGTGACGCCGGCGCACCACGGGATCCCGAGTTGTCGGCCGCGGCGCGGTCCACGCTGCCCCTCGCGCGGTGGGCATCGAGCGGCACCGCGCTCCACGCTTCGCCCACGGACGTCAGAAGAGTGTCGGGGTTTTCCGACCAACCCGCGACGAGCGATCGGCCGTCGTGTCGACGCCCGCTCGGGCCGTCCCGGTCGGCGCGTTTTGCCGAGGACCGGCGCAGCTCGTGCCTACCGGGCGGCCGGCCGGGTGCCCGCTCCTCGACGATGAAGGCCGAGCGAACGCGTTCCCGAAACGGAGCGAGGAACGTCGAGCGGCTGCGCCCGAGAGGTGCGTTCCCGCTCGAGCCACGGCTGACCGGTCGTGGCGGTCGGATCGAGGGGCCAAGCGGCTTCAGGGGCTTCGACCTGCACGAGCACGCGTCCGCGACTGGGCGAGACCCGGCTTCTCGGCGGCGAGCGACGGGGCAGCACGGCGCGCGAGGCGCGGATACCCCGCTTGGTCGCAAGCGCCTGCCCTGCGCCGAGGTCCGGAACCACCGAGGCTTTCCGGGAGCACCGCTCCCGCGCGAGCGGAGAGGGCGATGCGGGCGCGCGATCGGCCCCTCCCTCCGGGGGTCCGCGGCCTCGCATCCGGGCCTGTAGCAGGGCCGTGGCCGGGCCATGGCGACAGCGTCGGAGCGCGAAAACCTCGGTCAGACCGGGCCTTCGGCGGAGAGCGTAGCGATGGCGCGCGTGCAGCACCCGACGCGGGCACGGGACCGAGGCCCCCGTTGGCTCGATGGTGGCCATCGCTGCGAACACGTAGCGGCCGGCTCGGGCACACGAGCGCGGCCGACCGTCGTGCGAAGCGCGGTCGGGAATTGGCACCGAATGCGCGAACGCGGCTCGCGGCGATCCAGGGATTCGAGCCGCAGTGCGCGGTATTGTAGGAATGGTGGCGGAGGGGGTGGGATTCGAACCCACGGAGGGCGAAACCCTCGCTGGTTTTCAAGACCAGTCCGTTAAACCGCTCCGGCACCCCTCCGCGCGACGGTCGCGAGCTAGCTTCCGGCTCGTGCATCCGTCAACCGCGCGGCGCGCGCGAGCACGGAACAGGGCGCGCCCGACGGACCGCGGCCCGCCATCGACGATCGCCCGCGGGGAGTTCGTCGTCGCCCCGGCCGTTGGCGAACGGCGAGGAGATCGCTGGTCGTTGCCGGCGGGAATCGACGCGACGCCAGTGCTGGCGTCGACGATCGGCGGATCGGGTGGTGAGCCTCATGGGCGCGTCCGGTGTACGGCACGAGGAGGGAGCTTCGATCGTGACCGCGTCGGCTGCGACCGCGACGACGGCCAACGGGCGGCCGCCGTGCCGGGACCGGCCGGGTACTTCCCCGTCCCTCGGCCGATGGGCATCCGGGGCGTGCGACGCAGTCGGAGCGGAACAGCGAGGCTGCCCCCGCGAGCGGCGCCTCGGCCCGCAGAGGGGCGGGTCGGAAACCCTGCGTCCCGGTCGGTCGCGATGCTCGCCGTCTTCGCGGTGGAGCGCGGGCGACGCGATCGAGCGGCGATGGCGGTCGCCAACAGCGTTTTTTTTTTCAGGAGCTCGGCCGCACGAACGGCGCGGAGCCGACGCCGCTCGACCGGAGCCTTCCGTCGACCGCGGCGGCTGGCGCGATCGAGGCGACCGGCGCGTGGCCTCTGCGATCGTCGATCCTGCACGCGCACGCTCGGCACGCGGACGCGAGGGGATTGTGCGGCGGGGCGAGGTCCCCATGCGGGCGATGCGAGCGGTCGCGTCGCTGGCCGGCGCGACGGGATCGAGACGAAGGGGCGCGGGCACGAGGCCCGGGAATCGGTGGAGCAACGGGCCCGCTCGCGTCGCCTATCGGCGATCCGACAGGCGAGCCGCGATCGTAACGCGGGGGGCTACAACGACGCACCGGGGTCGCGCCCGACCTGCCATCGAACGAATCGGTTCGCCGGCGCGGCGCACCACGCGGGCGCGAGCCGGGCCGTGCCCTCAGCACAGTGCGCGGCGCTGCGTTCGTTGCGAGGATGGCGGGCTCACCGAACTGCCCGGCGAGGGAAGCCATCGGGGGTCACGGACTGCGTTGGCCGCCGGGCTCCCGCATGATGACGTGCAGAGACTGGCCGAGCGAAGCCGGAACGATCCGGCCATGGAACTTCATCGACCGTGCGCACCAGAGCCGGCCGCCGTGACGACCGGGCGAGTAGTCGACGATAGCTGCAGTCGAGACGGGCGGGAAACAGAGCGCGCAGCCGACCACGCGTGTTCATCGGGTCAAAGGTCGGAAGCAGTCGGTCTCGCGTCGGGTCGAACCCGAGGGTCTGGGGACGGGGCATGAAAGGCGTTCGGCACGATTCGGGCCGCGCGACGGCCGGCAGGCCCCGTGTGTCGGGCCCAGCGGCGCAGAGCCGGCCGCGGGGTCGCAATACCCGATCGAGCTCGCAGCCGAAGAACGAGGGCTTCTCGACGTCCTCGAACACCATCGACGATACGATCGGATCGAACGAGCCGTCGGCGAACGGCAAGCACGCGCCGGGTGGCGCGTGCTCCGCGCGGTCGAGGAGGGGATCGTCGAGCACCACCGCGGCGACGTCGAAGCCGACGACCTCCCCGCAGCGACCGCGCAAGCGCGCGAGCCGAGCGACCAGGCTGTCGCTGTCGTCTTCGCCGAAGCGGTCTCGACCCGCGCCGAAGTCGAGGACGCGCATGGTGGGGCTCGGGAGGCAGCGTAGGTGGAGGGAGTACGACACGAAGTCGGCGTCGTAGGCCCCTCCGCCCGCCGCCATGTCGGGATGCAGCCGCATGGTCGCCGGATCGCGCCTTCGGCGCGGCGGCGAAGGTGGTCGATCCGACGGGTTCTCCCACGGCGCGCGCCTCGCCGTTCCCTTTCTCCTGCCGGCGTTCGGCGAGGGCGTTCACTCGATGATGGTAGCGTAGCGTAACGTCGGATCCGAAGCGTCGTCCAGGAGGGTGCGTCGCTTCGCACTCCATGCGTTCGGCTCGCTCACGACCAGCAAGCGTTCGTGCAGCGGTCGTCGCGGTTCGTTCTTCTGGTGGTGGGCAGATCCGTTCGTCTTGGTTGCGAGCCGAGCGGGTTCCGCGGCCGGCAAATCTGGCGAGGACGGCAACGCGCCCTTCACCGAGAGGGCCTTACCGGCTCTGCGCGCACCCGCGGCTCGCCCGTCAGCTCACCCCGACGCAGCCGCCGCCGCGGGCGCGGGCCTCGGCGAGACCGGCGCGCGCCCGATCGATCAGCGTGCCGAGCGTCTCGGCGACGCCGAGCCAGGTCGCCACCCCGATGCTCGCCAGCACCGGGAGGGCCGGCCCCGACTCGCCGGGCGCTGGGCCGCTCGCGAGGATCCGGCGCGCGAGGCGGGTCGCACCCGAAAGCCCGGTGCCGGGCATGAGGACCAAGAGCTCGCCGGTCGGCCAACGCGCGACGAGATCGGTCGAGCGCAGTCGGCCACGGACCCTGGCCGCGAGGCGAACCACGGCCTCGCTCCCGCTCGCCTCGCCCTCGGCCGGCGGATCGGGGGCGATCACGAGCAGCGACAGGCGCCCGCCGTAGCGCTGGCGGCGCGCGATCTCCTCGGCGGCGCGCTGGGTGAAATAGAGTTCGTCCAGGCAACCCGTCTCGCGATCGTGGGTCGCCGAGCGCAGCAGAAGCGCGCGGACGACCGGACGCTGGACGACGGCAAACGGATCGGCGGGGGGCTCGGTCATCCGGTCTCTCCCTGGGCTCCGCAGCCGATCTTAGGGTCGCGGGGTGAACGAATCGTTTACGGCCGCACCACCCGGGACGTGTCCGATGCGTCGCGGCCTCGCCGCGCGCACGAAGCGCCGCTAAGAGCCGGGCCGCCAACCACCGGGAGCACGAGCCTTGGTGTCGATCGATCCCGAGCTCCGCCTCGCCGCCGCCTGTGCCGTCGCGCGGCAGGCCGGCGCCCTGGCACTGCGGCACTTCCGCGCCCGCGATCGGCTCGTGGTCGAGCGCAAGGGCCTACAGGATCTCGTGAGCGCGGCGGATCGGGAGGTCGAGGCGACGATCCGCGACCGACTGGCGCATCTGTTCCCGGAGGACGGGTTCCTCGGCGAGGAGGGCGGTCGCGCGACCGGGACGGCGGGAACCTGGGTGGTCGACCCGATCGACGGCACCTGGTGCTTCTTGAGCGGCATCGCCTCGTGGTGCGTGAGCCTCGCCTGGGTGCGCGACGGCCGGATCGAGCTCGGCGTGATCTACGACCCCTGCGCCGACGAACTGTTCGCGGCACGCGCCGGCGGTGGCGCCACCCTCGACGGTCGGCCGATCCGGGTGGCCGACGCCACGAGCCTGGCCGAGGGGACCGTCTCGGTCGGGTTCTCGCACCGCTCGCGGCCCGAGGAGGTCGCCCCGGTCTTCGGCCGGCTGCTCGCGGCGGGCGGCATGTACCACCGCCACGGCTCGGGCGCGCTCGGCCTCGCCTGGACCGCCTGCGGCCGGCTGATCGGCTACATCGAGCCGCACATGAACAGCTGGGACGCGCTCGCGGGGCTGTTGCTGGTCGCCGAGGCGGGCGGGCGCGTCAACGATTTCTTGGCGGGAGACGGGCTCGTTGCCGGCAACCGGGTGGTCGCGGTCGCACCGGGGATCGCCCACGCCATCGCCGAGCTCGTACCCTGGGCGCGGCTCTAGCCTCGGCCAGAAGGGCGGGCGGTTTCAGAGCCGAGCGCAGGCCGCCTCGAGCCAGGCCCGATCGGCCGGATCCTCGAGCAGGGGCGCGAGCTCCTCGAGCACGCGCGCGTGATAGGCGTCGAGCCACCAGCGCTCCTCGGGGGTCAACAGTGCGGGGACCACGAGGCGGCGGTCGATCGGGCACAAGGTGAGGGTGCGCAAACCCAAGAGCTCGCGCTCCCCGCTTTCGGGCTTGCCGCGCGATTCGACGAGCACGAGGTTCTCGGTGCGGATGCCGTAGGATCCGGGCGCGTAATAGCCCGGCTCGTTCGAAAGGATCATGCCGGCCGCGAGCTTGGCGCCGCCGCCGGCTTTGGAGATGCGCTGCGGGCCCTCGTGGACGCAGAGATAGCTGCCCACCCCGTGGCCCGTGCCGTGGTCGAAATCGAGGCCGCGGCGCCAGAGCGCGAGCCGCGCCAGGCAATCGATCTGGCCGCCCGTGGTACCGACCGGGAAGACGGCCTCGGCGATCGCGATGTGGCCCTTCAAGACGAGGGTGAAGCGCTCCTTGATCGCGTGCGGCACCTCGCCCAACGCGATCGTGCGGGTGATGTCGGTCGTGGCGTCGCGATACTGGCCGCCCGAGTCGACGAGATAGACCGTGCCGGGCTCGAGCCGCCGGTTGGTCGCGGGCGTGCTGCGGTAGTGCGGTAGCGCGGCGTTCGGGCCGACCGCCGAGATCGTGGGGAAGGCCGCACCCTCGTAGAGCGGATCCTTGGCCCGCTCGAGCTCGAGCCGGTCGGCGGCGGCGAGCTCGTGGGTGCCGGCTACGAGACCCTCGCGCTCGAGCCAGGCCAAGAATCGGACCACGGCGGCGCCGTCGCGACGCTGGGCGGCGACGGCACCTTCGATCTCGACCGGGTTCTTGATCGCCTTGGCGAGCCGGATCGGGTTGTCGGCCTCGATCAGCCGGGCACCCGCTCGCTCGAGCCGATCGAGGAAGCCCAGATGGACCTCGGCCGGATCGACGAGCACCGTGCAGCCCGCCATGCCGAGCTCGTCGAGCGCCGGCAGGAGCCGCTCGACCGGCTCGATCTCGACCGCGTTGTCGAGCCGCAGCTCCGGCCCGAGCTTGCGCGGATCGACGAGCCAGCGACAACGGCCGTCGGCATCGAGCAGGGCATAAGAGAGGCAGAGCGGGTTGTAGGGGATGTCGCGACCGCGGATGTTCAACAGCCAAGCGACGCAGTCGGCGGCGGTGACGAGCAGATGATCGGCACCCTTGCGCCGCAGCTCCTCGGCGATCCGCTGCCGTTTCTCGGCCGAGCTCGTTCCGGCGAAGCGTTCGGGATGGGCGAAGGCGCGCGCGGCGGGCGGCGCCGGCCGGTCCGCCCAGATCCGATCGACCGGGTTCGGCTCCAAGAACACGAGGTGGGCGCCCTTGGCTCGAGCGAGCTTCTGCAGCCGCTCGTGCTCCTCGCGGCGGAGCAGGAACGGGTCGAGGCCCAGGCGTTGGCCCGCCCGCAACTGTTGCTCGAGCCAACGCGTGGGCGTGGTCTCGGCCGTGTTGTGACGCTCGAAGAGGGCCGGGTCGACCTGCTGCTCGAGCTGGACCGTGTAGCGGCCGTCGCTGAAGACCGCGGCCTTCTCCGGCAGCACGACGACGGTCGCGGCCGAGCCCGTGAAGCCGGTGAGCCAGGCGACCCGCTCGGCCGAGGGCGGCAGATATTCGCTGCCCTGCTCGTCGGTGCGGGGCAGATAGAGGCCATCGGCGCCGGCCTCGGCGAGCACGCGGCGCAGGGCCTCGAGTCGGGCGGTGTGGGGCGCGGGCATGGACGGGCTCCCGTGGCTTCCCGGTCGGTATTAACCGAGCGCCGCCGCGGTGGGGAGGGCTCGAGCGCAGTGGCGCTCGCAACCCCTGGGCCGGGGCGGGCGGGACCGCGCGAAGGTCAGCGCAAGGGCGCCATCACCATGACCATCTGGCGGCCTTCGAGCTTGGGCATCTGCTCGACCTTGGCGCGGTCGGCGACGTCGTTCTTGATGCGCTCGAGGAGACTCGTGGCCAGATGGGTGTGCGCCATCTCGCGGCCGCGGAAGCGGAGCGTGACCTTGACCTTGTCGCCCTCGTCGAGGAACTCTTTGACCTTCTTCATTTTGATTTCGTAATCGTTTTCGTCGATATTGGGCCGCATCTTGATCTCTTTGATTTCGATCACCCGCTGCTTCTTGCGGGCGGCGGCAGCCTTTTTCTGAGCCTCGTATTTGAACTTGCCGTAATCCAGGATCTTGCAGACGGGCGGTCGTGCCGTCGGCGAGATCTCGACCAGGTCGAGGCCCGCCTCCTCGGCTCGCGCGAGGGCTTCCCGCAACGGGACGATCCCCACCATGTCGCCGTTCTCGTCGATCAGCCGGACCTCGTGCGCGTCGATCATCCGGTTGATGCGGTATTCTTCCTCGCGCGCCGCTGTTGCCATGTAGTCCGCTCTTCCTCCTGCGCTTCACGACGAAAGCCGCGCCGATACCGAGATCGGCGCGGTCGTTTTCCGCACCGACGCCGCCGCCGCGGTCAACGGCCGCGCGCGAGGTCGGGCGGGGTCGACTCTCGAAGACACAGCTCGATCGCGGCGTCAAGCGCGAGCGTTTCTTGCTCGCGACCGCCCAACCGGCGCAACGCCACCGTCCGCGCTTCGGTCTCGCGGGCGCCGACCGCCAGGATGAACGGGACCTTGGCGAGGCTGTGCTCGCGCACCTTGTAGCCGATCTTGTCCGGCCGCAGGTCGAGCTCGACCCGCACACCCGCTGCCTCGAGGCGGGCCGCCACCTCGCGGGCGTAAGCGTCGGCTTCGTTCGTGATCGTGGCGACCACGGCTTGCACCGGCGCCAGCCAGACCGGCAGCTTCCCGGCATAGTGCTCGATCAGGACGCCGATGAAGCGCTCGAGCGAGCCCAGGATCGCCCGGTGCAGCATCACCGGCCGGTGCTTGGCACCATCGGGCCCGATATAGGTGGCATCCAGTCGCTCGGGCAGGACGAAGTCGACCTGCAGCGTGCCGCACTGCCAATCGCGGCCGATCGCGTCTTCGAGCACGAATTCGAGCTTGGGCCCGTAGAAGGCGCCCTCGCCCGGGTTCAGCTCGGCTTCGACACCGGCCGCCGCGCAGGCCTCGCGCAAGGCCCGCTCGGCATGGTCCCAGACCTCGTCGGAACCGGCCCGGACGGGGGGCCGGTCGGAGAACTTCACCTTGAAGGAGGGGAAGCCGAAATCGGCGTAGACCGAGCGCAACAGATCGACGAAGGCCACGCTCTCGCTCGTGATCTGTTCGGGCGTGCAGAAGATGTGGGCGTCGTCCTGGGTGAAGGCGCGCACCCGCATGATGCCGTGCAGCGCTCCGGACGGCTCGTTGCGGTGGCAGGCGCCGAACTCGGCCATCCGCAAAGGCAGATCGCGGTAGCTCTTGATCCCCTGGTTGAAGATCTGCACGTGGCAGGGGCAGCTCATGGGCTTCAAGGCGAAGGCGCGTTCCTCCGCCTCGAGCGTAAACATGTTGGCGCGGAACTTCTCCCAATGGCCCGAACGCTCCCACAGGGAGCGGTCGACGAGCTGCGGGGTGCGGACCTCGACATAGCCGGCCCCGGCGAGGCGGCGGCGGACATAATCCTCGACTTGACGCCAGAGCACCCAGCCGCGCGGGTGCCAGAAGACGGAGCCCGGGGCCTCCTCCTGGACGTGGAACAGGTCCATCTCGCGCCCGAGGCGACGATGATCGCGCTTCTCGGCTTCCTCGAGCTGGCGGAGATAGGCCTCGAGCGCGGCCCTCGTCGGGAAGGCCGTGCCGTAGATCCGCTGCAATTGCGGGTTGCGGTGGTCGCCGCGCCAGTAGGCACCCGCCACCTTCAAGAGCTTGAAGGCACCGATCCGGCCGGTGGAGGGGCCGTGCGGGCCGCGACAGAGGTCGAACCAGCCGTCCTGATGGTAGATGGTGACCGGCTCGCCCTCGGGGATGGCGTCCAGGAGCTCGAGCTTGAAGCGCTCGCCCAGGGCCTCGAAGCGGCGGCGGGCCTCCTCGCGGCTCACCTCCTCGCGGCGGAACGGGACGTCGGCTCGGACGATCTCGGCCATCCGCGCTTCGATCTTGGCGAGATCCTCGCTCGAGAAGGGCTGCTCGCGCCAGAAATCGTAATAGAAGCCGGTCTCGATCGGCGGGCCGATCGTCACTTGGGTGCCGGGGAACAGCTCCTGGACCGCTTGTGCCATGACGTGGGCGCAGTCGTGGCGCAGAAGCGGCAGCGCCTCGGGATCTTCCGCGCGCAGGATGCGGACCCGCGCATCCCGCTCGATCGGCCGGTCGAGGTCGCGAACTTCGCCGTCGACCTCGACCGCGACCGCCGCCTCGGCGAGCCGGCGGCCGATCGCGAGTGCCACCTCGCGGCCGGTGGGGGGATGATCGAAGCGGCGGGTCGAGCCGTCCGGCAGCGTGATCACCACGCTACCCTGGCGAGCGGGGGCCTCGCGGGGCTCGACGGCGGTCTGCATCGTCCGGTGATCCGTTTCGGTGATCGATCGGGCGCACGGCACCCGGGCGCCGCCGGCGATCGGCGGCCGCAGGAGCGTGCCGTTGCCGGGGGCGGCCTGTCAACCGCATGGCGATCGCTGCGACCACGGGCTCAGCGCCGCCCGGTGTGGACCACCTCCTCGTAGAGGTCGACCAGCCGGCGGCCGACCCGCGGGAGCGCGAAGCTCTCGGCGGCGAAGGCCCGGGCGCGGACCGCGAGGCGGGCGCGGACCTCCTCGTCGAGCGCGATCGCACGGCCGATCGCCCAGGCGAGCTCGCCCGCGTCGCCGGCCGGGACGATCCACCCGGTCGAAGCCGGCTGGACACATTCCGGGAGCGCTCCCATGCCCGAGACGATCACCGGCCGGCCCATCGCCTGGGCGGCGGCGATCACCCGCGCCGAGGGCAGGGGCTCGATCGCCGGCAGCACGACGACGTCGGCGAGCTGGAGAGCGGCGGGCTCGTCCTCGGGCGGGGCTCCGAAGCGCACCTTCTGGCCGAGCCCGGCCGCCCGGATCGCCCGCTCGATCTCGCGGACATAGGCCGGCTCGGCGTCCTCGGCGCCGATCAGGACCGCGACGAGCTCCTCGCTCGCGACCTTGGCGATCGCTTCGATCAGCAACAGATGGCCGTGGGCGCGCAAGAGCGGTCCCGGGACGACCAGGATCCGGCGGCCGAGATCGAGCCCCCAGCGCTCGGCCACGGCTGCCACCCGCGGCCCGCGCACCCGCTCGGGATCGTGCTCGGCGAGGTCGACCGCGGGCGGGATCACCCGGATCCGCTCGGCCGCGATCCCGTGTGCCTGGGCGAGCGTCTCCGCGACCCACTCGGAGACCGCGATCATGCGGGGTGCGGCGAGCAGCGCCGCCTC
>JANWZN010000280.1 GCA_025054575.1 Geminicoccaceae bacterium
CAGGCGGGCCGGCTCCCGCATCGGCTCGGCAGAGGGCGCGGGCGGCGGTTCCGGTGCCAGCGCCCCGGTCCGCGGCGGTGCGGAAAGCGGCCGCGGCGCAGCCGGCTCGCTCGGCGTCCGGGCGGGTGCCGCACCACCCAGGGTCCGGGCCCGGAGTGCCCGCATCCGCGCGCGCAACTCCTCGGACACGGAGCGAGCGTCCTCGGCGTTGCGCATCACCCGGGGCGTGATGAAGACGATGAGCTCGGTCCGCCTCGCGGCGGTCCGGGTGGTGCCGAACAGATTGCCCACGACCGGCAGATCGCCCAGGACCGGGATCCGATCGCGGCCGCGCTCCTCGCCCTCCTGGATGAGGCCGCCCAGGACCACGGTCTGGCCGTCGAGCACGTCGACCCGACTCTTGATCTTGCGCTGCTGGATCGTGGGTGTGGGGGTCGTGGTCTGGGTGCCGGTGGTCTCGACCACCCGGCTCACCTCCTGGCCGACCTCGAGCGCGACCACCCCGCCTTCGTTGATCCGCGGCTTGACCTGGAGGATGACACCGGTGTCGCGATATTCGATGCTGCTCACCGCCGGGGCGAGCGGGTTCTCGACGCTGACCGCGGTGCGGGTGGTGATCGGGACCTGATCGCCCACGGTCAACACGGCCTCGGCGCCGTCACGGACGACGACCGAGGGGGCCGAGAGGACGCGGACCTCGGTGATCTGCGAGAGGGCGTCGATCGTGACGTTCGTGTCGCCGCCCGTGAAGATGAAGTTGAAGCCCGGCACCCGCGCCAGGGGCTCGAGGTTGCGGAAGTTGGTCGTCCCGCTCGGACTCTGGACCGTGTTGTTGAAGCCGAAGCGGACATTGCCGGCCTCGATGAAGTACTGCACGCCGTAGCGCAGCGCGTCGTTGAGCAGCACTTCCGCGATCGTCGCCTCGATCAGCACCTGCGGCGGGGCGGTATCGAGCCGGCGCAAGGTCGCCTCGATCACCTCCCACATCACGGGCGTGGCGCGCACGACCACGGCATTGGTGGCCTTGTTGGCGACGACCTTGACCCCGGGCGAGCCCGGCGCGGTGGCAGCGGGCGTCCGCGCGGCTTGCGCCGCGAGCACCGCGGGCCCCGTGGGGGGCGCTCCGCCCTCCGGCTGCTCCGCGGCGGCGGGTGGGGCCGCGAGGCCCTGGAGCGAGGGCGGCAAGGCGGCACCGGCGGCCCCCGTCCCCGCGCCGGGCTGCTCGCCGAAGAGATCGTTCAAGACCTTGGCCGCCTCTTCGGCCGAGGCGTGCGCGAGCTCGTAGACGAAGAACTGGGCGCCCACGGTACGGCCGCGGTCGAGCCGGCCGATCCAGCGCTCGATCTCGACCATCTGCTCGGGCGAGCCCGCGACCGCGAGCACGGCGTTGAGCCGCGCCACCGGCAGGAACTGGACCGACGGCCTGAGCCCCATGCCGGGCTGCAGCGGCTCGGCGAAAAGCGTCTCGAGCTCGGGGATCAGGGCCTCGGGGGTCGCGTATTGCAGCGGGAAGATGCCGACCGAGCGGTTGGCGAGCCAGTCGACGTCGAGGATCGCGAGCGTGTCGAGTGCTGCTTGCCGCTCGGCCGCGGTGCCGGTGAAGAGGACGAGGTTGGCCGCCTGGTCGACCCGGATGTCCTCGGGCTTCTTGACGAGCGGCTGGATGAACTGGGCCGCCATGTTGGCCTGGACGTGGCGCAGCGCCACGACGGTGGCACCGGTACCGGGCGCGACGAGTGGCGGCTCGCGGCCGCCGATCGGGCGGAACTCGCTTCGGCCGACGAGCTCCTCGGCCGGGGCCACGAGATAGCCGCCGTCGCTCTCGGCGAGCCCAGCACCCACCATCCGCAGCGCGGTCTCGAGGACGAGCAAGAGATCGCGCTCGGCCACCGGACCGGCGGTCGATAGGGTGACGGTGCCCGAGACCCGCGGGTCGATGGTGAAGGGCTTTTTGAGGATCTCGCCCACGACGACGCGGACGACCTCCTTCACCTCGGCCTCGTCGAAGGCGACCTGCACGCCGTCGGCCGTGCGCTGGGCGCCGATCGCGCGGGCCGGCACGCCGCGCCCGCCGCGGGCGAGGAAGATCTCGGGTCGGCCGCGCGGCTC
>JANWZN010000281.1 GCA_025054575.1 Geminicoccaceae bacterium
ACGCGGGTGCCGCCGAGGCGGCCAAGAGCGCGGGGCGGGATTTCTACGCCTGGCTCAAGGGCAAGCTCGCGGGCGCTCCGGCCGAGAGCCTCGCCAAGCTCGAGGCGGAGCCCGCCGAGGAGCGCAACGTCGAGCGGCTGAAGGCGGATCTCGAAGAGCTTTTGGAGAAGGACCCCGGCTTCGCCGAGGAACTCGCGAAGAAGCTCGCGCAGGCGCAACGGGCGGGCGGCGTCCAGATGGAGCTCGTCCTGACGGGCGACCACAATATCGGCGTTCAGGCCGTCGGCAGCACGGTGAAGATCGTGCGCTGAGCCCCCCTTTCAGGTCACCCAGGCGACGCGCAACAGGTTGGTGGCGCCGGGGGTGCCGAAGGGCAGGCCCGCGGTGATCACGATCGAACTGCCGGGCTCGGCGAAGCCCTCCTCGCGCGCGATCCGTCGTGCTTTGGTGACCATTTCGTCGAGATCCCGGGCATCCTCGGTGTAGACCGGGTGGATGCCCCAGGCGAGGGTGAGCTTCCGCGCGGTCGGCATCCGCGTGATCAGGCCCAGGATCGGATGGTCGGGCCGCTCGCGCGCGGCCCTGAGCGCGGTCGCCCCCGAGGTGGTGTAGGTGACGATGCAGGCCGAATGGAGCGTGTGCGCGACCCGGGCCGCGGCCTGGGTGATGGCATCGGCCGAGGTCTGCCGGGCCGAGGCGTGGAAGGCGTCGAGATAGACCCGGTAGAGGGCGTCGTGTTCGACCTCGACCACGATCCGGTCCATCATCGCCACGGCCTCGACCGGATAGGCGCCGGAGGCACTCTCGGCCGAGAGCATCACCGCGTCCGCGCCGTCGTAGACCGCGGTGGCGACGTCGGAGGCCTCGGCCCGGGTGGGGGCGGGGCTCGTGATCATGCTCTCGAGCATCTGCGTCGCCACGACCACGGGCTTGCCCGCCTCGCGCGCCACGCGGACGATTCTCTTCTGCAGCCCCGGCACCCGCTCGGGCGGCAGCTCGACGCCGAGATCGCCGCGCGCGATCATGATCCCGTCGGCCAGATCGACGATCTCCTCGAGCCGCTCGATCGCGGAGGGTTTCTCGATCTTGGCCATGACCGCCGCACGGCCCGCCACCAACCGCTTGGCCTCGGCGACGTCGTCGGGGCGCTGGACGAAGGAAAGCGCCACCCAGTCGAAGCCCTGCTCCATGCCGAAGGCGAGGTCGCGGCGGTCCTTCTCGGTCATGGCCGGGATCGGCAGCAGCACGCCCGGGACGTTCACCCCCTTGCGGTCGGAGAGCGGACCACCGGCCACGACCACGGTCTCGACAGAGCGCGGCTCGGCGCGTTCGACGCGCAGCCGGATCTTGCCGTCGTCGAGCAGCAACAGCGCCCCGGGGGCCAGCACCTCGAGGATCTCCGGGTGCGGCAGCTCGACGCGGGTGGCATCACCCGGCACGGGCTCGAGGTCGAGCCGGAAGGGCCGGCCCGACTCGAGCACGACGCGGCCCTCGGCGAAGGTGCCGATCCGCAGCTTCGGGCCCTGCAGGTCCATGAGCGTGCCGATCGGCCGGCCGCGCGCCGCTTCGACCTCGCGGACGAGCGCGAAGCGGGCGGCATGGTCGTCGTGGCTGCCGTGGGAGAAGTTGAAGCGGAAGACGTCGGCGCCGGCCTCGACCAGCGCGCGGATGCGCTCGCGCGTCGAGCTCGCCGGCCCGAGCGTGGCGACGATCTTGGTGCAGCGGTCGCGCCGCATGGCGTTCTCCCCAGGGACGGCCGGCCGCTGCCGGCCGCCCGCCTTCGCCCTCGCCACGGCCCGCGGACTTAGACCATGACCGCGGGAGCGTCACGGGCCGGCCGCGCGCGAGCCCGGCCGATGGCCTGGTCCGCTCGGCCGATTCCGGCTAGCTCGACGGGGCCACGTCACGGAACCGCCATGACCCGCGCGCGCCGCCGCCCCGCCCCCGCCCATCTCGCGAGCCTCGCGCTCGATCCGGCGAGCCGCGAGCCGCTCTACCGCCAGCTCTATCGCGCGATCCGCGAGATGATCTTGACCGGACGGCTGCAGCCCGGTGCGCGCTTGCCGGCGAGCCGGACGCTCGCGCGCGATCTGGGCCTCG
>JANWZN010000282.1 GCA_025054575.1 Geminicoccaceae bacterium
CGGGACGGGCGGGGCCTTCAACAGCCGCACCACTCGGACCCTGGCACGCGGCCTGCTGGCGGGCGGCTACCACGTCCTCGGCATCTCCTCGCCGAGCTTCGGCAACTTCCAGACCACGGCGTCGAGCACCGGCGTGCCCGGCCGGCTCGCAGAGGACGCCCGCGACCTCGAGCGGGCGATCGCCGCGATCCTGCCGCCGGTCGAACAGCGGATCCGGATCACCGGGCTGCAGCTCGCGGGCTACAGCCTGGGTGCCGCGCACGCCGCGCACCTGGCCCTGCGCGACGCCCGGCACCGCCGGTTCGGCTTCGAGCGGGTGCTGTTGTTGAACCCGCCCAAGAGCTTGTTCAGCTCGCTCAGGATCGTCGATGCGCTGTTCGAGAAGCACCTCGCCGGGCCCGGCCGCGGTCGCGCCTTCGTCGACCGTGCCTTCGACGCCTTCGCCGAGCTGCAGCGAGAGGCCGGCGGGGTGCTCGATACCTCGCGCGAGTTCCTCTACGCGGCTTACCGCGCGCTGCAGCCCGAACGCGAGACCCTGGAGGCGCTCGTGGGCCTCGTCTTCCGGGTGATGGCGACCAACCTCGCCTTCGTCGCCGACGTGCTCACCGGCTCGGGCTACCTCGTGGGTCCCGATGCGCCGCTTTCGCCCACGAGCTCGCTCACCAACGTCTTCGTCCAGGGCAACCGGCTCTCCTTCGAGCAGTTCCTCGACGATCTGTTCGTCCCCTACTTTCGTGCGCGCGAGCCGGGCTACGACCGCGCCCGGGCGATCGCCGAGCAAGATCTCGCGGCGATCGAGCCCTTCTTGCGCAGCGATCCTCGGCTCGGGCTGATCACGAGTGCCGACGACATCATTTTGGCCCCGCGTGAGCTCGCCTGGCTCGAGGCCGTGTTCGACGCTCGCACGGTGATCTTCCCGCTGGGCGGCCATTGCGGGAACTACGCCGAGCGCCGGTTCGTCGAGGAACTCGGCGCCTTCTTCCGGGGCGGCTGGGCCGGCCGATGAGGCCGCGCTCGCTCCTGGCGTTTGGGCTGCTCGCGCTCGCGGGCTGTGCCGCCCTGCCCGCCGACCAGCTGGGCTCGGTCGAACCGCGCCACCGGCTGCCTCTCGACGAGGACCGCGCGCCCGCGGTGGTCGAGGTCTGGGACCCCTGGGAGGGCTTCAACCGGGGCGTATGGTGGTTCAACGTCGAGGTCGACGAGAGGATCTTGCTACCGGTCGCCGAATCCTACCGGACCAACGTTCCCGAGGTCGTCCGCGATCGTGTGCACAATTTCTTCGGCAATTTGAGCGAGATCCGCAACGCCGCCAACGGACTCCTCCAGGCCCGGCCGGAGGTGGCGAGCCGGGCCGTGATCCGCTTCGCGGTCAACAGCACGATCGGGATCGTCGGGCTGTTCGACGTCGCCGGGGCGGCCGGGCTCGAGCGACAGGACGAAGATTTCGGTCAGACGCTGGGGTGGTGGGGCGTGCCGCCCGGGCCGTTCCTGGTGCTGCCCGTGCTCGGCCCCTCGAACTTGCGCGACACCCTCGGCCTCGCGGTCGACACCGCAGCGAGCCGGACGGTGAGGCCCGCGGCCGAGATCAACGAGAAGGCCTACCCGAACCCGGCCGTCCATGGCCTCGAGGCGGTCGACACCCGCGCCAACATCGAGTTTCGCTATTACGACAGCGGCTCCGCCTTCGAGTACGACGTGGTGCGCTTCCTCTCGGGCAAGCAGCGGGAGCTCGCGATCCGGCGGTGAGGGAACCGGTACGTGGCTTGGGGGGCGGGCGAGCGGCCTTGCCAACCGGCACGGGCTCGCCTAAGTACGGCGGGCAGCTGGAGCCGCGGGCGTAGCTCAGGGGTAGAGCACAACCTTGCCAAGGTTGGGGTCGAGGGTTCGAATCCCTTCGCCCGCTCCAGTCCTGCCAACCATCATTGGCCGCGGTTCGGCTCGAGACGGAACCCACCGCGCCTCCCGCTTCGAGCGTCTCGCCTCCCCCCGACGCCGTCCTGCTCGGCAAGGTTCTTGGCGGTGGTGTGGTGCCGCTCCAAAGCCGCCGCCGCGTGCCTGCTGTAGCATCGCTCGCCGTCGGCGGCGGAACCTCGAGT
>JANWZN010000283.1 GCA_025054575.1 Geminicoccaceae bacterium
GGGAGCGGCGCTCGGCGGCGCCGGCTCGGCCCGCCCGGCGGCTGCGGCGGGGGCGCTCGTCGGCGAGGAGGGCGTGCCGCTCTCCGTTCGGCTCGGTGCGTCGACCGAGGGCCCGCTGCCGCCGCCGGCGCTGCCGGACGTGGTGCCGGTGCCGCCGGAGGTTGCGGCGCTGCTGCCGGACGTGTCGCCGGTGCTGCCCGAGGTGCCGCCGGAGGTGGCGCCGGCGCTGCTCGATGAGCCCCCGGCGCCGGACGTGCTCGACCCGCTGCCCGAGCTGCCGCCGGACGTGCCGCCGGCGTCGGAGGTGCCGGCATCGGAGCCGGACCCGGCCTGGCCGGAGCCCGAAGCGCCCGAGCCACCGGCCCCCTCGGCGGCGCCACCGGCGTTGCCGGCGCCGGATCCGGCCGCACCCTGCTCGCTGCCCGTGCCGCCGGCGGCCCCGGCGCCGCGTCCCGGCTCGCCTTCCTCGCCCGCGCCGCCCTTGTTGTGGACGATCCAGCCTTCGGCCACGTAGGTGTGATCGCCGTCGAGGCGGAGATTGTAGACCGGCAGCTCCGGATCGCCCGTGATCGCGAGCAGGACGCGCACGGTCTCGAGCCGCTCGACCGGCTCCGGCACGAAGGCGGGGGCCTCGTCGCCGACCACGCGGAGGACGGGTGGGAGGACAAGGCGGACGAGCCGATCGCCGCGCCGCAAGGGTGCGATCGCGAGGCCCGGTGCCTCGCGCGCGCCCGCCTCGGGGTCGATCGCGCGCCAGCCGTCCTCGGCGAGGAACGGGTGCTCGGCGGTGACGAACGGGCGCGAGCCGTTGATCGACCAGAGCCGGCGGCGGCCGAGCCGGGTCCGCTCGAGCGCGAGCACCCGATTGACCCGCCCGCCGCGGCCCTGGACGCGATCACCCGGGCGCAGCGCCTCGATCGGCCGCTGGCTGCCGTCGGCCATCCGGATCCGGGTGCCGGCGCGAAAGCAGCAGGTCTCGGCCGAGGCCGTCTTGAGCGCGGGCAAAAGGCTCGGTGCGACGCCCACCGGGACGGTCGCGCAAGCGAGGGCCACGAAGGAAACGCCGGCCAGAAGTGCCGCGCGCGATCTCGGCCGCCGAGCGCGGCTCGGCCCTGGACACCCCATGCGCATCCTCTCCCTACCAATTCGTTCTTCTATCGTCCCTTCAACGCACGACCCCGGTGCGTTTTTCCGTGCAGCCGAAAAAAGATTCCGCTCGCGCGCGCGCCCGGCCGATGGCATGGGTCGATCGGGCCAACGGCCATGCAGCGGTGTTCGCGACCGCGGCAGCAAGCGGCCCGAGGGAGGAGGCGGAAGGTGGTCGGGCTGGAGACGGCGCTCGCCGCCAGACTGGTCGACCTCGAAGCACGCTTGCGCCGGTTCGCGGTCGGGCTCACGGGCTCGCTCGAGGCGGCGCGCGAGCTCGTGCAGGCGACGCTCGCCCGGGCGGTCGAGCACCTCGCGGCCCTCGACGGCAGCGAGCGGGTCGACGCCTGGCTGTTCCGCGTCGCCTACCGGCTCTGGATCGACGGCGAGCGGCGGGCGCGCATCCGGCGCACGGTGGCGCTCGACGCCGAGCTCGCCGGTCGGCTCGGCGACGGCGGCCGGACGCTCGAGGCCCGCACCTTGCTGGCCGATGTCTGCCGGCTGATCGCGCGCCTGCCCGAGGAGCAACGGGCGGCCCTGCTCCTGGTCGCGGTCGAGGGGCTACCTTACGCCGCGGCCGCGCGCGTGCTGGGGGTGCCACAGGGCACCGTCGCCACCCGGGTGGCGCGCGCCCGGCAGGCGCTCAAAGCCGCGCTCGAGTCGGAAGAAACCGGGAAGCCCGCGACGATTCTGCGGTTGAGCGAGCGACGATGAAGCGTATCGATCAGGAGACCCTCTCGGCGTTTCTCGACGGCGAGCTCGGCGAGCTCGAGCAGCGACGGGTGCGGGCCGCGCTCGCAGAGGATGCAGCACTGCGGCGCGAGCTCGACGGCCTCGCCCGGGTCGACGCCTGGCTGCGGCGCGGTCTCGAACCCGCCGCGCACACAGCACCCTTG
>JANWZN010000284.1 GCA_025054575.1 Geminicoccaceae bacterium
CAAAGGGCAGACGCCCGAGGTCCTGCAGCGCTGTGCCTGCTCGATCGACCGGCTCGCCGCCCGGCTGCCCTACGACGACTACGTCAAGGCCGAGACCGTCTTGCGCATGCGCCGCGAGACCACGGGTCGCGACCAGGTGACCATGTTCAAGAGCTCGCCCTGGGCGCAGGAGATGGTGGACCGGCTGCGCCGGGCCCAGCTCGAGGCCGATCTCGAATGTTTCTGAGCGCGGCGACCCCGCGGGTGCGCCGATTGTGCGCGCGGACGGGCTTGGCGGCTCGCCGTCGCCCCCTATAGTCGGAGGCGCCGGGCGGCGAACGCGCGTTCGGCTTCTCGACCCGCACCGATCCAGGGAGGTGGATGATGCGTTGTTCGGGCGGTTCCCGCCTCGTTCTCCTCGCCAGCGCCGCGATCGCCGCGCTCGTCGTCTGCATGCCCGGCCGCGCCGATCAAGCCGCCAACGACGCTTACGAGCGTCCCTACACGGTCTGCGCGCCGAACACCGTCGACCGCGTCACCTACAACGGCTATCGGCGCTATCATGCGTATTGCCACGTCTGCCACGGGCCCGACGGGCTCGGCAGCTCCTACGCGCCGAACCTGGTCGAATCGCTCAAGGTCATGCCACGCGACGACTTCACGCAGGTCGTGGCCGGCGGGCGGCAGAACATCGCCGCCGGCAAGGAGAGCGTGATGCCGGCTTTCTACGAAGTCGCCGACGTCATGAACTATCTCGAGGACATCTACGCCTATCTCAAGGCGCGCTCGGACGGCAAGCTCGGCCGCGGTCGGCCGGAGCGCTGCCCGTCGTGAGCGGCGGTGGCGCCAGCCGGCGGCTGCTCTTGGTCGCGGCCTCGGCCGCGCTCGCGGGAGCCCTGCTGGCACCGCGCTCGCAGCTTCTCGCGCGCGATCCGAGCAAGGGCGAGCTCCGTTCGCAGCTCGCCTTTCGCGTCTGCGCCGATCCCGACAATCTGCCGTTTTCGAACGAGCGCGGCCAAGGCTTCGAGAACGAGCTCGCGCGGTTGTTCGCCGACGCGCTCGCTCTGCCGGTGCACTACACCTGGCACCCGCAGACGATCGGCTTCGTCCGCAACACCCTGGGCGCCCAGCTCTGCGACGTGATCATGGCGATCAACGCCGCGCACGAGCTGGTCCAGAACACCCGCTTCTACTATCGCTCCACGTACGTTCTCCTCTACCGGGCGGCGGATCGCGGCACCTTCGACAGCCTCGATTCGCCGATGGCGGTGACGGCGCGGATCGGCATCGTCGCCAATACCCCGCCCGCCACGCTGCTCGAACGCCGCGGCCTGATCGGCAACGTGGTCACCTACAACCTGATCGTCGACACCCGGGTCGAGCATCCGGCCAAGCAGGCGGTCGAGGATCTCGCCGCCGGCCGGATCGACATGGCCCTTCTTTGGGGGCCGATCGCCGGCTACTGGGCGAAGCAGAGCCCGGTGCCGCTCGAATGGGTGCCGCTGCGGCCCGATCCCGGCTCGAACGTGCCCATGGATTTCCGGATCTCGATGGGGGTTCGCTACGGCGAGACCGAGTGGCTCGAGACCCTCAATCGGCTGATCCGCGAGAAGCAGAAGGACATCGACCGGATTCTCGACGCTTACGGCGTGCCGCTGCTCGATGCGCGCGGCCGCCTCGTCAATCCGCCGCCCTGGCTGCAGGCGACCGCCGCGCGCGGCGGCTGAGCCCGCGCCGGCGGCTCAGAAGCGCCGCTCCGCGAACACCACGTTCTCGACCAGGTAACGCACGCCGCGCAGCCAGCTCTCGTCGGTGTTGCCGCGGATCGCGACCGAGCCCTTGCGCACGAGCTTGCCGGTCTCGACCTCCCCGATCCTGAGCGTGATGTCGAGGATCAGGTTGCTCGTCTTGCCGACCCAGGCGAGGGCCGCCTGCTCGGCGCCGAGGGCACGGGCGAGCTCCAGCTCGCAGCCCTGGCACTCGCGCAAGGAAGCGTAGGCCGCTGCGGCGCCGGCCACTGGTGTGGGGTCGAGGAGCACGTAACCCTTGGCCTCCAGACGCCG
>JANWZN010000285.1 GCA_025054575.1 Geminicoccaceae bacterium
TACGACGTGATCACCGAAGAGCAACTGCACGAGGAGGGGGTGGACCTGCTGGCACCCTATCGGGTGGTGATCACGGGCTCGCATCCCGAATACGACAGCGCGGCGATGCTCGATGCGTTCGAAGCCTATCTGCGCCGCGGCGGCCGGCTCATGTACATGGGCGGCAACGGGTTTTACTGGCGGATCGCGCACCATCCGAGCAGGCCCGGGGTGATCGAGGTGCGCCGGGCCGAGGGCGGGGTCAGGGCCTGGGACGCCGAGCCCGGTGAATATTATCACGCCTTCACGGGCGAATATGGCGGCCTGTGGCGGCGCAACGCACGACCACCGCAGCAGCTCGTGGGCGTGGGCTTCATCAGCCAGGGCTTCGATCACTGCTCCTATTATCGCCGCACCGAGGCGGCCGCGGATCCGCGCGTGCGCTGGATGTTCGAAGGTGTCGAACGCGAGATCCTGGGCGACTTCGGGATCCTCCAGGGCGGCGCCGCCGGCCTCGAGATCGACGCGGTCGACGCCAAGCTCGGCACGCCCGCGCACGCGCTCGTGGTCGCTCGCTCGGAGAACCACTCCAACACCTACGAGCTCGTGGCCGAAGAGGTGTTGATCCCGCACGGTGCCTCGGACGCGGTGATCAATCGCGACATCCACGCCGACATGACCTTCTTCGAAACACCCTCGGGCGGGGCCGTCTGGTCGACGGGCTCGATCGCTTATGCGGGCTCGCTCGCCTGGAACGGCTTCGACAACGATCTCGCGCGGCTCACCACCAACGTGCTGCGCCGGTTCCGCGATCCGACCCCGTTCGCGCTGCCGACCGGATGAGACGGTCGCACGCTTAACGTTTTGTTCAGCTTGTTCGCGCAGGATCGGCGCGCGGCCGGCGTTCGGCCGCGATCGGGAGCCCGGCCATGCGCGCGCTCGTCGCCATTCCGCATTATTTCGCCCCGCAGAGCGCGGCGGCGCGCCACGATTCGCTGCGGCCGGGGGCCCGTGGCGCCCGCGCCCGTGCGCTTGCGAGCGCGATCTTGCGGCTGCACGAACTGTTCGGAGCCGATCACCTGGCCGCCTGCCACCCCCAGGGTGCGGCGCTGCCGGCCGCCAATCCGGAGCGGATGGCGCTCGACATCGTCGTCTGTGTCCAGGACGGCGCGCACTTGCTCGACGATCTCCCCTGCCCGCCCGGCCTTTTTCGCCGCCAGCCGGTGCAGGGGCCACCGCAGCTCTTGGGCTTCGCCGCGCACGAGGTGCTGGCGCGCGGCCTCGGCCGCTACGACTGGTATTGTTATCTCGAGGACGACATCGTCGTCGAAGATCCTCTGTTCTTCCGCAAGCTCGCCTTCTTCAACCGCAACTTCGCAGCACCGCTCGATCGCCCGCCGCTTCTCCAGCCGAGCCGCTACGACAGCCCGGTCGACGGCAGCCCGGAGCGTCTCGGCGGCCCGGAGCGACTATACCCGGACCACATGGCCTCGCTCGCCCCGCTCGCCTGCGGGCCGCGCGTGCAGCTCACGATCCTCGATCGGACCTTCACCCTCGAGCCCTGCTATCATCCGCACGCCGGCTGCTTCTTTCTCGACGCCCGGCAGATGGCACGGCTCGTTGGCTCGCCCGCCTTCCGCGATCGCACGCGGATCTGGGCGACCTGGCTCGACACCGCCGCCTCGGTCGCGATCGCCGAGACCTTCACCGTCTACAAGCCGGCCGCCGACTCCTTGACCTTCCTCGAGGTCCGCCACGCCCGCCCGGTCATGCTCGACCAGCTCCGGCCGCTCGAGGGCGGTGCTCGCACCTGGCTCGCCGAACCGGGGCCGCCCCTACGCGGTGCCGCGTGACGTGCCGTGCACCGCGCGACGGCACGGCCGCGAGCGCGCTCGGAACGGCGGGTGCCGGAGCGGGGCCGCGTGCCAACGCTCTTCGCCGAGCTCGGCGCGCAGCGTGGCGGCGATCGCCCGCTCGGCCGCGGCACCCGCCTCGAGCGGCGATACCCGGCCGCTCGCCCGCGCCGCATCGGCACGCACCGCCGCTCGCCGCCCCAGAGC
>JANWZN010000286.1 GCA_025054575.1 Geminicoccaceae bacterium
TCAGCGGGCGATGCGGATCATGGCCGTCTTCACCCGGCTCGCCGGGCCCGGCGGCAAACCCGCCTACCGCGCGCTGCTGCCACGGGTGGAATCGCGGCTCGCCCTCGCCCTCGCCGACCCGGTGCTCGAGCCGCTCGCGGCTTGGTGCGCGCGCTGGTGGCGGCGGCCGGTCGCCGCCGGGAGCTGATCGTGGGCACGGTCGCGACCATCGCCGCGGGCGCCCCGTTCCTCGACGTCCTGGCGGCCAGGCTGCTCGACGAGGGCGAGGACCGGCTCGCCGACACGCTCCTCCTGCTGCCGAGCCGGCGCGCCTGCCTCGCCGCCCGCGAAGCCTTTCTCCGCGTCGCCGAGGGCAGAACGCTCTTGCTGCCCCGCCTGTTGCCGATCGGCGAGCCGGACGAGGCCGAGCTCCTGCTCGACCCCGAGCTCGAGCTCGAGCTGCCGCCCGTCCTGCCGCCGCTGCGGCGCCGGCTGCTCCTGACCCGGCTGCTGCTCGCGCGCGACGGCACGAGCCACGAGCAAGCGATCCGGATGGCGGGCGAGCTCGAGGCGCTGTTGGACGAGCTGCAGAACGAGGGCGTCGCGCTCGACCGGCTCGACGGGCTCGTGCCCGAGGACTTCGCCGAGCACTGGCAGCGCACCTTGCGCTTTCTCGGTATCCTGCGCGAAGCCTGGCCACGGCTCTTGGCCCTCGCGGGAAAGCTCGAGCCGGCCGAGCGCCGCCGCCGGCTGCTCGAGGCCCTCGCGCAACGCTGGACGCAGCGGCCCCCGGATCGACCGGTCGTGGCGGCCGGCGTCACCGGCACCATCCCGGCGGTGGCACGCCTTTTGGGCGTGATCGCGGGCCTGCCGCGCGGCCTCGTCGTGCTGCCGGGCCTCGATCGCGGGCTCGCGCCCGCGGAGCGCGCCGATCTCGGCCCCGCCCATCCACAATGGCCGCTCCTGCGGCTGCTCGACCGCCTGGCCGTGGCACCGGAGGACGTGGTCGAGCTCGCTCCGGGCGAGGAAGGCCGGCTCGCGGCCCGCGCCGCGCTGTGGCGGCGCGTGATGCGCACACCGCCGCGCGATCGGGCGGCCGCGCTCGCCGAGGAGCCGCCCCTGCCGGCCGCCGCGCTCGACGGCTTCGAGCTGGTCGAAGCACCCGATCTCGGGACCGAGGCCACCGCGCTCGCGATCCGGCTGCGCGAAGCGCTCGAGACGCCCGGGCGTCGGGCCGTGCTCGTGACCGCCGACCGCCATCTCGCCCGCCGGGTCGCGGCCGAGCTGCGGCGCTGGGCGATCGAGGTCGACGACAGCGCCGGCACGCCGCTCGACCAGACCCCGCCCGGAACCTTCCTGCTCCTGACCGCACGCGTGCTGCTCGACGAAGCGCCGCCCGTACCCCTCTTGGCGGCCCTGCAGCATCCCCTGGCGCAGGGCGGGCTCGGTCGGCGCGAGTTCCGCCGAAGGGTCCGTGCCCTCGAGCGCGCGCTCCTGCGCGGTCCGCGGATCGCGGGCGGCCTTCCGGGTCTGTTGGCGGCGCTGCGCGAGCTGCCCGAGCAGGGCTGGGCGGTTCCCGTCCCCAAGCCCGAGCTCGCCGCCTGGCTCGAGGAACTGGTGGAGGCCGCCGCACCCGCCCGTGCTCTGGCCCTAGCGGGCGCGGTCGAGCCGGTGGCGATCCTCGATGCGCATCTGCGGTTCGCCGAGTGGCTCGCCCGCGACGAGCAGGGGCACCCGCGCGAGCTCTGGGCCGAGGAGGCGGGCGAAGCCGCAGCCGCCTTCCTGGCCGAGCTGCGCGAGGCGCTGCCCGAGCTCGGCCCCTTGCCGGCCTCGGCCTGGACGCCCTTGCTCGCGGTGCTGATGGCGAGCCGCGCGGTGCGCCGGCGGGCCCCCGGCCACCCACGCCTCGCCGTCCTGGGCCCGCTCGAGAGCCGGCTCGTCGCGGCCGACCTCGTCTGCCTGGGCGGACTGGTCGAGGGCGCGTGGCCCGGCACGCTCGCTTCCGGCCCCTGGCTCAACCGCAAGATGCGCGCGGCCCTCGGCCTGCCGCCGCTC
>JANWZN010000287.1 GCA_025054575.1 Geminicoccaceae bacterium
GACACGAGCGAGCATGCCGGTAAGGCGCGCGCGCAGGCGCCCGAACAGGCCGAGCAGCGCGGGCTCGCGATCGACGGGCTCGGCGTCGTGCCCCGGCGCAGCAGCGCCGGCGCGGCGCAGCGCCCGTTGCGAGAGCCGACCCGTCTCGCGCGCCGCGGCACGCAGCGTGCGTCCGGCCGCGGCGGAGGCGATCGCGACCTTCTCGAACGCCTCGCGCGATTCGCCCCATCGCAGCCCGAGCGCGGCCACCCCGGCCAAGAGCGCGACCAGGCCGGTGAGCCAGGGATAGAGCCTGCCGTCGAGCCAGAGCCGCAGGTGGTTCAACAGATAATCGCCCACGAACCCGCCGAGGCCGACGCGGAACGGCCACTCGGCCGGCTCGGGAACCGGTCGATCGGCGAGGAACGCGGCCGCGGCCAGAAGCGCGATCGGAAGGGCGAGCGGCGGGAGCCAGGGCCACGCGAGCGGGCGGTCCAGGGCGGTCCGCAGGCCGCGGGCCACGAGCACGATCGGCACGATCCACGCCGCGAGCCCCAAGGTCTGCAACAAGAGGTCGGCAGCGGTCGCACCGGCCGCACCCGCGGAATTGCGGACGGCGGTCCCGCCGCGGGCGACGAGGTTGATGTTCGGGTCCGCGGGGTCGAAGCCGAAAAGCGCCACGGCGAGCCACAGCCCGGCGCCGAGCACGACGAGACCGAAGACGCGGCGGACGGCTGCCAGGAGAAACCGGCGAAACGGCCGGTCGGCGAACGCCTCGAGCGTGCTCGTGGCCATGCGATGGTGCGCCCGTCCGGCTCAGTCCAAGACCGCCGCGACCCGGTCGAGCGCCCGGCCGAGCGCGGCCTCGTCGTGGACGAGGGCGAGCCGGAGGTACCGCTCGGCCGGATTGCGGCCGCTCGCATCGGGCACGGCGAGATAACCGCCGGGCAGGGCGCGTACCCCGGCTTCGCGCCAGAGCCGCAGCGCCGCCGCCTCGCCATTGCCGACCTCGAGCCAGAGGAAAAAGCCGCCCGGCGGGCGATAAAAGCCGAAGCGGTTGGACAGCCGCCGCTCGGCGAGGTCGATCTTGCGCCGGTAGAGGGCGCGGTTGGCCTCGACATGGGCTTCGTCGGACCAGAGCGCGGTCGCGGCCGCCATGAGTGGCAGGGGCTGGACGGCGGCGGCGTAGGCGCGCAGGCGCAGGAAGCGGGCGAGGAGCTCGGGGTCGCCGGCCACGAAGCCCGAGCGCAGGCCGGCCGCGGAGGAGCGCTTGGAAAGCGAGTGGAAGACGACGAGGTTTTCGAAGCCGCGGCTCTCGGCCCAAGCGACCTCGAGCGCGCCGGGCGGCGGCTCCCGGTCCCAGATCTCGGCGTAGCATTCGTCGACCACGAGAACGAAACCGTGCTGCCGGGCGAGCCGGAGCGCGCGGCGGAGATAGGCGCGATCGGCGATCGTTCCCTGCGGGTTGGCGGGCGTGCAGAGGTAGAAGGCGGCGGTGCGGTCGAGAAGCTCGGGGCTCAACGCCTCGAGATCCGGCAGAAAGCCCGTCCGCGCCTCGGCTGCGAGATAGACGGGCTCGGCCCCGGCGAGCACGGCTGCGCCCACGTAGACGGCATAGACCGGGTTGGGGACGAGAACGGCGGGGCGCGGCGCCCCCGCTTGCCGCTCGGGGACGAGGACTTGCGGGAGGAGAAACAAGGCTTCCTTGGTCCCGGCCACGGGCAACACGTGGCGTTCGGGATCGAGCGCCGCCTCGGGCAGACCGTAGCGACGGGCGAGCCAGGCGCACACGGTGCGCCGGAACTCGGCCGTGCCGTTGACGGGAGGGTAGCGGTTCCACGCGCCCGCGTGGCGGGCCACCGTCTCGGCGAGCAGGGCGGGCGGAGCGTGCTGCGGCTCCCCGATCGCGAGATCGAAGGTCTCGCCCGCGGGCGGGTCGATCCCGGCCAGGAGCTTCGCCAGGCGTCGAAAGGGAAACTCCTGGAGCCGGTCGAGGCGGTCGTTCCACATGCGGGCGGGGGGTCCGTGCGAGCGGGACGCG
>JANWZN010000288.1 GCA_025054575.1 Geminicoccaceae bacterium
ATAGCCCGAGCCCTCGAACTGGTGAAAGCTCGCCGACATCGGGGTGAGGCCCGCCGCGCGCACGAACTCGAGGCACTTCGCCTCGAAGCCCTTGCCGTCGGTGAGCAGCCGCGGATCGCAGCGGCAGCCGCTGAGGTCGCCGATCAGGTGCAGTCCGTTCATCTTGTTCTCCCCGAAAAAACGAGAAGGCGCAGCCCTGCACGTTTTCCTCCAGGCTGCGCCCCCGAGTTACCGCCTCGCGGCGAAAAACCGAGCTCTTCGACTTCGCTCAACTCGTTCAAGGCCCCCGTTTCGGACGAGCGACCGCGCTCACGCTTCGCGCGCGCCCGCCGGGCAGCCGGCCGCTGCGCGCATCTCGCCGACGACGTGATCGATCAGCCGGCGGGCGATCGAGATTCTGCTCGGAAGTTTCGGCAATTGCAATACATCGAACCAGTCCGCGGCCTCGATCTCCCCGGCCTGGGGACGGATGTCGCCTGCAGCCCACTCGCAGACGAACGCGATCATCAGCGAGTGCGGGAACGGCCAGGGCTGGCTGGCGAAGTAGCGGATGCGCGACACCCGCACGCCGACCTCCTCGGCGACCTCGCGCGCGACGCAGCTCTCGAGCGTCTCGCCCGGCTCGACGAAGCCGGCGAGCGCGCTGTACATGCCGGGCGGGAAATGCGGGCTGCGTGCAAGGAGCAGCTCGCGCTCGCGGCGAACGAGCGCCATCACCGCCGGGGCGATGCGCGGATACGCCGCGAGCCCGCAGGCCGGGCAGACGCGCGCCCGTTCCTCGGCCTTCGCCTCGGTCGGGGCGCCGCAGCGGCCGCAGAAGCGGTGGCTGCGGTCCCACTCAATGAGCTGCAGCGCCCGGCCAGCGAGCGAAAAGCTCGCGTCGTCGAGCACCGAAAAGAGGGCGCGCAATCCCTCGAACGCGAGACCTGCGGGCGGCGAGATCTCGGCCGGCACCTCGGCGGCCCAGCAACCGGTGCCGGCCAGTTCCCCTAAATATAGGGTGCGAAGAGGCTCGCACCACAAACTGTCGTTGCTCCTTCGCAACACGTCGGGATCCGGCAAGCGCGCCCAGCTCGCGCGCGCGGGCACGCGCGGATCGTCCGACGGCCGCGGACTCGGCGGTCCGAGCTCGACGAGCAGCCGATCGCCGCGGAACACGAACCAGCGCGCGCCGGCCTGCGGCGCGCGCGGTGCGAGGCCTTCGACAAAATCGAGCGGGCGATCGAACGGCATCGCGATCATGCGCCGATTATAGGAAGGGGCTTCGCTATAATCGCCCACGCATTCCCCCTTTCCGCGACTTTCCCGCGCCTCGCGTGACGACGGCCCCTGCTTCGCCCAGCGACCTCGCCAACGCGTTGCGTGTGCTGGCGATGGATGCGGTCGAGGCGGCCGGCTCCGGGCATCCGGGCATGCCGATGGGCATGGCCGAGGCGGCGCTTGCGCTCTGGGGCGGGCATCTGAAGCACAACCCGGCCAATCCCGCCTGGCCCGACCGGGACCGCTTTGTGCTCTCGAACGGGCACGGCTCGATGCTGCTTTATGCGCTTTTGCATCTGACGGGCTATGACCTGCCGATGGAGGAGCTGCGCCGCTTTCGGCAGCTGGGTTCGAAGACCCCGGGGCACCCGGAGTACGGGGCGACGCCGGGGGTTGAGACCACCACCGGGCCGCTCGGGCAGGGGCTCGCCAATGCGGTGGGCATGGCGCTTGCCGAGCGGCTGCTTGCGGCCGAGTTCAACCGCCCGGGGCTCGAGATCGTCGATCACCGGACCTACGCGTTTGCGGGCGACGGCTGCCTGATGGAGGGCGTCTCGCACGAGGCCTGCGCGCTCGCCGGGGTGCTCGGGCTCGGCAAACTGATCGTCGTCTACGACGACAACGGCATTTCGATCGACTCGGAAAAAGCCTCGATCGGTCAGTGGTACGCCGAGGACGTGCGCCGGCGGTTTCTCGCCTACGGCTGGCAGGTGCTCGGGCCGATCGACGGGCACGATCTGCAGGCGCTCG
>JANWZN010000289.1 GCA_025054575.1 Geminicoccaceae bacterium
CGCCGCGGCGGCCACGGGGCGGACGATCCGCCCGGCCACGATGCCGGCGACGATCGCGGCCGGCGCGGTCGCGACGGCGGCCGAGGCCGCGGGCGGGGCTCGGACGACCCGCCCGGCCACGCCCTCCTCCTTCCCTTCGAGGTGGTCGCGCTCGCGCCGCGCGCCCCTGCCGTCGGCCTCGATCGCGGCTGAGCCCGCCGGTTCCTGCGGTGCGGGTGGCCGGCCGGGAGGGGACCTCTCCTCCCGGCCGGTCGCGTCCTGCGCTCAGAGCTTGGGATAGGCGTTCGGCTTCGACGACCACTCGAGATAGGCGGCTTTTTGCCGTTCGACCCCGATCTGCTGGGTGATGCGGTCCCACTGGGCGGCCACGTCGTCGAGGATCTTTTGCGGGTTCTCGCCGGCCCACAGGCGCGAGATGCCCTGGCGGAGCGCTTCTTCGTACTTGTCGGTCTGGATCAGCGAGAGATCCAACAGGCCGTTGACCGCGCCGGCCTGGAGCGCCGCCAGGTACTCCGGCGCCTCGGGCCAGCGCTTCTTGTATTCCTCGGACGCGAAGTGGCTGTCGCGGAACGGATCGCGCAGCGCGTAGGGGAGCTGCACGCGCTGCAGGCTCGTCTCCTTCGAATTGAGCCACTGGATGAACAAGTACGCAGCTTCCTTCTTCTTGGAGGAGGCCGAGACGCACAGCGAGAAGCCGGCGGCGAGCTGGGGATGGCCGCCGGGCGGCATGGCGTAGCCGACCTTGCCCGCGACCTGCGACTTGGGCACCCAGGCGAGCGCCTTCTCCTCGGTGCCGTAGCCGGCGGCCCAGCGGCCGTAGGGCGGCCAGGAGATGGTCATCGCCGAATCGCCCTTGAGGAAGGCGGCGAGGTTCTCGACGAAGCCCCAGGAGACCATGCCCGGGGGTCCGAGCTCGTTCTCGGCGAGCCAGCCCTGGAAGGTCTCGAGCCCGGCGCGGCTGTTGATGGTGGCCTTCATCGTGGCCGGGTCGAAGAAGCGGCCGCCGTTGTTGCGGAAGCGCTCCTGGAACATGAACTGGGCGTAGGGCGCGTCGCGGAAGAAGGCGCAGCCATAGGGCTTCTTGCCGGTGGCCTCGTTGATCGCGGCCGCGACGTCGCGGAACTCGGTCCAGGTCTTGGGCGGCACCGGCATGTCCTTGCCGGTCTTGGCCTTGTAGACGGCCTGCACCTTGGGATCGCCGAGCACGTCCTTGCGATAGTACATCACGAAGACGTCGCCGTCGTCCGGGAAGCCGTAGATCTTGCCGCCGACGGTCATCTGGTTGTCACGGTAGACCGGGGCGATCTCCTTGAGCTCCTCGCGATAGCCGTATTTGTCGACCAGCGGATCGAGCGGCTCGAGCGCGCCGGCGCGCACCAGATCGGCCATCCAGGACGGGATCACGTTCAAGGCGTCGTAGGCGCCGGTGCCGGCCCGGTGTTCTTGCAGGATCTTGGTGAACATCTCGGCGGTCGGCACCTCGATCACCTTGACCTTGATGCCGGTCTGCTTCTCCCACAAGGGGCCGGAGAAGTTGAGCGGGTCGAGCGACTGCAGGCCCGCCTCCCAGACGATCGTGATCTCCTGGGGCCCGAGCTTCTTGGCCGCCTCGACCGCGGTCGCCGCGGCCGAGCCGGCCCGAGCCGGCCTGCCGGTGGCGGTCAGCACGGCCCCCGCGGCGGCCGCCGCGAGCAGCTCGCGCCGGCGCATCCCTCTCTCGCGCAC
The DNA here is from genome assembly GCA_025054575.1 of Geminicoccaceae bacterium. Classification (GTDB taxonomy): domain Bacteria; phylum Pseudomonadota; class Alphaproteobacteria; order Geminicoccales; family Geminicoccaceae; genus JANXAZ01. The sequence goes on from JANWZN010000289.1 coordinate 1,726, forward strand.
GCTCATGTGGAACCTCCCTGTCGGCCGGCCGTCTCGAAGCCGGCATCGAAGCGCTTCTAGCGCGGCCAGGTGGTGTCGGTAAGCGCCCCGCGCGCATGGCGCGGGCGGACGGGCGCGCGGGCGCGGGCGGGGCGGGTCGAGGTGCGGAACGCGGCTACCGGCGCGCCGGCACGGCGCCGACGCCTCGAATTGCTGTCGATCCGTCGCGTTGGTATTCGGTCTGGCTGAGGTTCGCAAAGCGCCGGAGTCGGACCATGAACCCGAGGGAGGAACAGGAACGGTT
>JANWZN010000028.1 GCA_025054575.1 Geminicoccaceae bacterium
ATCGCCACGCTCGCGGGCGAGCCCGTGCCCTTGCCGCGGCCCAAGCCGCACCAACCGGGGGCGCTCGCACCCCCGCCCGCCGCACCGCGCGACGATTTCGCGGCGGCCCTGCGCGCCGCCGCTCGCTGAACGCCACCGGCGCGGCGGCCCCCGCGGGCGTGCCGCGGGACCGCTTGGGTCGTGCCGGCGGTGCGCCTCAGCCGTGGATGTAGCTCTCGAGCTGCTCGATGAGCTGGTGCTGCTCGCGGATGATGTGGTTGACGAGATCGCCGATCGAGACGATCCCGGCCAGCCTTCCGTTCTCCACCACCGGCAAATGCCGGACGCGGCGGTTGGTCATGGTCGCCATGCAGTGCTCGACCGTGGCCTCCGGCCCGACCGAGATCGGTGGCGAGGACATCACCTCCTCCACCCGCGTGGTCGGCGAGGTCTTGCCCTTGAGATAGACCTTCCGGACGTAATCGCGCTCGCTGAAGATCCCGACCGGCCGATCGTTCTCGACGACCACGAGCGCGCCCACGTCCTTCTCGGCCAACAGGCGGATCGCGTCGAGCACCGTCGCGTCGGGCTCGATCGTCCACACCACCCGGCCTTTTTCGGCGAGCAGCTGCGCGACGGTCGTCATCTGGCCCCCCTGCTTGTTGCCGGCCGGTGGCGCGACCGGCGGTTCCGCTCGTGCGCGTCAGGATAGCACGCGGTCGTGGAGCGCTCCACCCGGCGCGGCCGCCCTGTTGGCAGCCCAGCGCTGCGTGCTATATGCACCGCCCGGTCGGTCGGGCGCCGAAGCGGCCGGTCGCGCCGCGGGCGTGGTGGAACCGGTAGACACGCGGGATTTAGGTTCCCGTGGCGCGAGCCGTGCGAGTTCGAGTCTCGCCGCCCGCACCACCGCCGGCGGCGCGGGCGGGTGGACGGGGTCGGGGCGACGCGAGCGCGCGGGCGCGGCGCCGGGGTCAGCGGGAAAGAGACGCAGCCGATGCAGGTCACGCAAGTCGCCGCCGAGGGCCTCGTGCGGCAGTTCCGGATCGTCGTCCCGGCGGAGGAGATCGAGAGCCGGGTCGCGAGCCGCCTCGAGGATCTCAAAGCCCGGGTGCGCATGCCCGGCTTCCGCCCGGGCAAGGTGCCGCTGCCCCTGTTGCGCAAGCAGTACGGCAAGGGCGTGCTCGGCGAGGTCGTCGAGCAGGCGGTCGACGAGGGTACCAAAAAGGCGATCGGCGAGCACGAGCTCAAGCCGGCGCTGCGGCCGGAGATCGAGATCACCTCCTTCGACGAGGGCAAGGATCTCGAGTTCGCGGTCCGGGTCGAGCTGTTGCCGGAGGTGCCGCCGATCGACCTCAAGGCGATCGAGCTCACCCGCCCGGTGGCCGCGGTCGACGACGCCATGGTCGCCGAGACGATCGAGCGGATCGCCCGCGCGCGCCAGAAGTTCCGCGCACCGGCCGAGCCGCGGCCGGCCACCAAAGGCGACAAGGTCACGATCGACTTCGAGGGCCGGATCGACGGGCAGCCCTTCGAGGGCGGCTCGGGCCGGGACCTGTCGGTCGTGCTGGGAGCGGGCGGGACGATCCCGGGCTTCGAGGACCAGCTCGAGGGGGTGGTGCCGGGCGAGCGGCGGACTATCCGCGTGACCTTCCCCGAGAATTACGGCGATGCCAAGCTGCGCGGCAAGGAAGCCACCTTCGAGATCGTGGTGAAGGCGGTCGAAGAGCCTCTGCCGATCACCATCGACGACGCGCTCGCCAAGGAGGTGGGTGCGGAGGATCTGGCCGATCTCCAGAAGGAGGTCCGCGAGCGCATCGAGGCCGACTTCAAGACCGCCTCGCGGCTCAAGGCCAAGCGCCGGCTGCTCGATCGCCTCGCCGCCGACTACGTCTTCGCCGTGCCCAAGGGCATGGTCGACATCGAGTTCGACGCCATCTGGCGCGAAGTCGAGCGCGAGATGAAAGAGCGCGGGCTCACCTTCGAAGCCGAGGGCAAGAGCGAAGAGGAGCTCAAGGCCGAATACCGGGCGATCGCCGAGCGGCGGGTGCGGCTCGGCCTCATCCTCTCCGAGATCGGCACCCGCCACGAGATCAAGGTCGAAGGCCACGAGCTGCAGCAGGCGGTGATCGCCCAGGCCCAGCGCTATCCCGGCCGCGAGCGCGAGGTGATCGACTTCTACCGCTCGAACGCGGGCGCGCTCGAGGCGCTGCGGGCGCCGATCTTCGAGGACAAGGTGGTCGACTTCGTCCTCCAGCTCGCCAAGGTCACCGACCAGCCGGTGACGCCGGCGGAGCTGATGCGCGAGGAGGACGAGGAGGAGACCCCGGCGAGCGGCGCGAGCGCGGCCGAGGCCAAGGCCGCGTCGTGACCGTCGCGAGCCGTTCAGCGGGAGCGTCGAGCATGCCGATTTTCTCTCAGCTCGTGCCGATGGTGGTCGAGCAGACCGCCCGTGGCGAGCGCGCCTTCGACATCTATTCGCGGATGCTCAAGGAGCGCATCGTCTTCCTCTACGGCCCGATCGACGACCACGTGGCGAGCCTGGTCACCGCCCAGCTCTTGTTCCTCGAGGCCGAGAACCCGGACAAGGACATCAGCCTCTACATCAACAGCCCGGGCGGCATCGTCACTTCCGGCCTCGCGATCTACGACACCATGCAATACATCCGCCCGGACGTGGCCACGATCTGCATCGGCCAGGCGGCCTCGATGGGCTCGCTCCTGCTCGCGGCCGGTGCGAAGGGCAAGCGCTTCGCCCTGCCGCATGCGCGCATCATGACTCATCAGCCCTCGGGCGGCTTCCAGGGTCAGGCGACCGACATCGAGATCCACGCCCGCGAGATCCTGGCCATGAAGCAGCGGCTCAACGAGATCTACGTCAAGCACACCGGCCGCACCCTGCCCGAGGTCGAGGCACGCATGGAGCGCGACACCTTCATGAGCGCCGAACAGGCCAAGGAGTTCGGCATCGTCGACGCGGTCATGGACAAGCGGCCGGCGAAGGCCGCCAAGGACTGAGCCCGCTTCGGACCGGACCGCGCGCTCGGACCACGCCCCGGGCCCGTAGATCCGCGATCGCCTCGGGCCCGAGGCCGGGCTCGGCCGAGATCGCTTCGGTGTGCTCGCCGAGCCGCGGCGGCGGTCCCGTCGGGCCGGGGTCGCCCGGACCCGAGCGGAAGCCCGCCCGCACGAGCCGGAGCAGCCCGTCGAGCGGCTCCGGTGCCGGCACCGTGCGAATGGCCTCCCGCGCCGCCAAGTGCGGCTCTGCGAGCGCCTCCTCGAGCGACAGCACGGGGCCGGCCGGCACGCCGGCCCTGGCCAGCCTCGCCGCCCAGTCGGCCGCGTCCATTGCCGCGAGCAGTGCTTCGAGCTCGGCGCGCAGGACCGCCCGGTTGCGCTCGCGCGCCTCGCGCTCGGCAAAGCGCGGATCGCGGGCGAGCTCGGGCCGGCCGAGCACGGCGCAGAGCGCTTCGAACTGGGCCTCTTCGTTGGCGGCGAGGTCGAGCAGAACGCGGCCGGAGCGCGACGTCGCGGCGGGTGCCGCGGTCGGGTTCTCGTTGCCCACGGGCTCGGGCCGCCGGCCGCCGATCAGCCAGTTGGAGACCGGCCAGCCCATGGCCGAGAGCAGGGCTTCGAGCATCGAGACGTCGATCCGCTCGCCTTTCCCGCTGCGCTCGCGGCGGAAGAGCGCCGCCACCACGGCCATGGCGGCGGTGAGCCCGCCGATCGTGTCGGCCACCGGGAAGCCCACCCGCAACGGCGCGCTCGCGGGATCGCCGGTGATCGCCATCACCCCGCTGCGGCCCTGGACGATCTGGTCGTAGGCCGGATCGCCGGCGAGCGGACCGTCGGCGCCGAAGCCCGAGATCGAGCAGATCACGAGGCGCGGGGCCAGGCCGTGCAGCCGCGCGGCTCCGAGCCCCAGCCGGTCCATCACGCCGGGGCGAAAGTTCTCGACCAGGACGTCCGCGCCGCCCGCCAGCCGTACCAGGATCGCCCGGCCCTCGGCACGCTTGAGGTCGAGCGTCAAGGAGCGCTTGCCGGCGTTCTGGGCGAGAAAGGAGGCGCCGAGGCCCAGGGCGTTGAGCGCGGGGTCGGCGCCCAGCCGGCGCGCCAGATCGCCCCGGCCCGGCTGTTCGACCTTGATCACCTCGGCGCCGAGCTGGGCCAACAAGTAGGTGCAAAAGGGGCCGGCCAGCACGTTGGTGAGGTCGAGCACCCGCACGCCCGCGAGGAGGTCGGCCAAGCCGGGCTCCGCACCGTCGCCGGAACGCCTGGGCGGAGCTAAGGGCAGGCCAACGAGGCGTCAATCGCGAGCGCCGGAAAAAGGGAGGCTCGAATGCCGGGATGGACCAGGCGCGCGACCGCTGCGGGCGCGCTCGCGACGCTCGGGCTCGTGGCCACCGGGCTGCGGTCGCGTACGGCGCAGGCGGCGATCGACCAGCTCCAGCTCTTCGTCCCGGCCGCCCCGGGCGGCGGCTGGGACCAGACGGCCCGTACCATGGAGGCCGTCCTGCGCGTCACCGGCATGGTCAAGGGCGTCCAGATCACCAACGTGCCGGGTGCCGGCGGCACGGTCGGCCTGCCGCAGTTCGTCAACCAGTGGAAGGGCCGCCCCAACGCGCTCATGGTGGGCGGCATGGTGATGGTGGGCGCGGTGATCGCCAACAAGGCACCCGTCGGCCTCCAGGCGACCACGCCGATCGCCCGGCTGACCGGCGAGTTCGAGGTGATCGTCGTCCCGGCCGCCTCGCCGCACCAGAACCTCGAGAGCCTGATCGCCGCCTTCGAGGCCAATCCGGGCTCGGTCTCCTGGGCCGGCGGCTCGGCCGGCGGCACCGACCACATCCTGGTCGGCATGATCGCCAAGGCGGTGGGGGTCGACCCCGAGGCCGCGGCCTACGTCGCCTTCGCCGGCGGCGGTGCCGCCCAGGCGGCGATCCTCGGCAACCAGGTCACGGCCGGCGTTTCCGGCTGGGGCGAGTTCGCCGAGCAGGTCAAGGCCGGCAAGATGCGCGCACTCGCCATCTCGGCCGACAAACGCCAGCCGGGCATCGACGTGCCGACGCTCAAAGAGCAGGGGATCGACGTCGAGCTGTTCAACTGGCGCGGGGTCTTCGCCCCGCCCGGCCTCAAGCCCGAGCAGGTGAAGGCGCTCGTGAGCCTGGTCGAGACCATGGCCGCTAGGGATGCCTGGAAGGCCGAGCTCGCAAAGCGCTACTGGACCGGCATCCTGCTCACGGGCGAGCCCTTCGCCAAGTTCGTGGCCGAGGAGATCGTCCGCATCGAGGGCATCCTCGCGAGCCTGGGCCTCGCCTGAGCGTGGCCGCGGCGAGGATGCCCGGCCGGCGCGCCGGGATCGCCTTCGCCCTCGCGATCCTGGCCCTGGCCGCGCTCGTGGCCGTCGAGGCGACGCGCATCCCGCATTCGGCCTACGCCGTGGTGGGCCCGCGCTTCTTCCCTTTCGCGGTCGCGGGGCTACTCGGCCTCTTGGGCCTTCTCCTCCTGCTCCAAGCACTCGCCGGCGGGCTCCTCCCGGCGGATTTCGCGGGCGAGCCCTTCGACCGGCGGGCCGTGGCCTGGGTCGGTCTCGGCCTCTTCCTCAATGTCGCCTTGATCCAGAGCCTGGGCTTCGTGCTCGCCTCGAGCCTCCTCTTCCTCTGCGTGGCGCGCGGCTTCGGTTCGACCCGGCCGATCCGCCACGCGGCGCTCGGCTTCCTGCTCGCCACCCTCGTGTTCCTGGGCTTCAGCCGGCTGCTCGGCGTGCGCTTCGGCGGCGGGCTCGTCGAGGGCCTGCTCGGCGCCGGCGCCTAGGAGGGCAGGGTGGAGACCCTGGCCGCCCTCGGCCAGGGCTTCCTCGTAGCACTCCAGCCCACCAACCCGATGTGGGGCTTTGTGGGCGTCACGCTCGGCACCTTCGTGGGCGTGCTGCCGGGCCTCGGACCCGCGCTCACGATCGCGCTCCTCTTGCCGATCACCTACACGGTGGACGCGACCGCCGCCTTCATCCTCTTCGTCGGCATCTATTACGGCGCCATGTACGGCGGCTCGACCACCTCGATCCTGCTCAACACGCCGGGCGAGAGTGCTACCATCGTCACCGCCCTCGAGGGTCATCGCATGGCGCTCGCGGGGCGCGCCGGGCCGGCCCTGGCGACCGCCGCGATCGGCTCCTTCGTGGCCGGCACGATCGGCACGCTCGGTCTCACCTTCCTGGCACCCACCGTGGTCGAACTCGCTCTGGCCTTCGGCCCGGCCGACTATTTCTCCTCGATGGTGCTGGCCTTCGTCACGGTCTCGGCGACCCTCGGCAGCCGGCCTTTGCGCGGGCTCGCGGCGCTCGCCTTCGGCATCTGGCTCGGGCTCGTGGGCGTGGATCTGCAGACCGGCCAGGCCCGCTTCACCTTCGGCCTTCTCGAACTCCTCGACGGCATCAACGTGATCGTCGTCTGCGTGGGCCTGTTCGCGGTCGGCGAGACCCTCTGGCTCGCCCACAGGGCGAGTCTGCGTCGGGCTTCGATCGTGCCGGTCAGAGGCTCGTTGTGGCTGTCGGGCGAGGATTGGCGGCGCTCCTGGCCCGCCTGGCTCAGGGGTGCCTTGATCGGCTTTCCGATCGGTGCCTTGCCCGCCGGCGGGGCCGAGGTGCCGACCTTCCTCTCCTACTGGCTCGAGCGGCGCCTTGCGCGCCGGCCGCAGGAGTTCGGCCGCGGTGCGATCGAGGGTGTCGCCGGGCCCGAGGCGGCCAACAACGCCTCGGCGGCGGGCGTGCTCGTGCCGATGCTGACCCTGGGCCTGCCGACCTCGGCCACCGCCGCGATCGTGCTCTCGGCCTTCCAGGGCTACGGCATCAACCCCGGCCCGCTGCTCATGGAGAGCCAGCCGCAGCTCGTGTGGGGCCTGATCGCCGGCCTCTACATCGCCAACCTCTTGCTCTTGGCCCTCAACCTGCCGCTCGTTGGCCTCTGGGTGCGGGTCCGCGCCATCCCCCAGCCGCTGCTCTACGCCGGCATCCTGGTCTTCGCCACCGTCGGCACCTACGGCATCAGCCAGTCGCCGATCGACCTCGTGCTGCTCTACGCCATCGGCCTGTTGGGCTTCCTCATGCGGCTGTTCGACGTGCCGACGGCACCCGTGATCATCGGCACGATCCCGGGACCGCTCGCCGAGCAGGAGCTGCGCCGGGCGCTCACCATCGCGAAGGGCGATCCCACCGTGCTCCTGACCCGGCCGCTCTCGGCCACCCTCTTGGCGCTGGCGCTGACCGCGCTCTTGGTGCCGCTGCTCTGGCGCCGGCTCGTGCGCGCCGGCCTGCGCCGCGGCTGAGCCGCGATTTCGGGCTCCCGGGCCCCGCGCTCTCGTGTCGCGGGTTGTGCACCCCGGCGGGCGCCGCTACCATTCTCTACAGGGACCGCGTGGGACGATGGAATGATGTCCAAGGGCAGCGGCGATTCGAAGAACACCCTCTACTGTTCCTTCTGCGGCAAGAGCCAGCACGAGGTCCGCAAGCTCATCGCCGGCCCGACCGTGTTCATCTGCGATGAATGCGTCGAGCTGTGCATGGACATCATCCGCGAGGAGAACAAGAGCGCGGTCGCCAAGAGCCGAGCCGGGGTGCCGACCCCGGCCGAGATCAAGGCCGTCCTCGACGACTACGTGATCGGGCAAGAATACGCCAAGCGCGTGCTCTCGGTCGCGGTCCACAACCATTACAAGCGGCTCGCCCACGGCGCCAAGGGTGGCGACGTCGAGCTCGCCAAGTCCAACATCCTGCTGATCGGCCCCACGGGCTGCGGCAAGACCCTGTTGGCCCAGACCCTCGCCCGCATCCTCGACGTGCCCTTCACCATGGCCGATGCCACGACGCTCACCGAAGCGGGCTATGTCGGCGAGGACGTCGAGAACATCATCCTCAAGCTCCTGCAGGCGGCCGACTACAATGTCGAGCGGGCGCAGCGCGGCATCGTCTACATCGACGAGGTCGACAAGATCTCCCGCAAGTCCGAGAACCCTTCGATCACCCGCGACGTCTCGGGCGAAGGCGTGCAGCAGGCGCTGCTCAAGATCATCGAGGGTACGGTCGCGAGCGTCCCGCCGCAAGGTGGCCGCAAGCACCCGCAGCAGGAGTTCCTCCAGGTCGATACGACCAACATCCTGTTCATCTGCGGTGGCGCCTTCGCCGGCCTCGAGAAGATCATCGCCGCCCGTGGCAAGCAGAAGTCGATGGGCTTCGGTGCCGAAGTCACCGGCCCCGACGAGCGGCGCACCGGCGAGATCCTCAAAGAGGTCGAGCCCGACGATCTCTTGAAGTTCGGGCTCATCCCCGAGTTCATCGGCCGCTTGCCGGTGATCGCCACCCTGCACGATCTCGACACGGCGGCGCTGATCCGCATCCTCAAAGAGCCCAAGAATGCGCTGGTCAAGCAGTATCAGCGCCTCTTCGACATGGAGGGCGTGAAGCTCACCTTCACCGAGGATGCCTTGAAGGCGATCGCCGAGCGGGCGATCCAGCGCAAGACCGGGGCGCGCGGCCTGCGCTCGATCATGGAGGCCATTCTGTTGGACACCATGTTCGAGCTGCCCTCCCTGATCGGGGTGAGCGAGGTCGTGATCAACCGCGAGGTCGCCGAGGGCCGCGCCAAGCCCTTGATGATCTACGCCGAGCAGAAGGCCGGCGTGTCCTCGGCCTCCTGAACACCACGGCTCGCGCCGCCCCCGCCCGCGCTCGGCCGCTCGGATGCCGGCGATCCTCGAGATCGTGCTCGGCATGGCGCTGCTCCTGGGCGGCGGTGAAGCGCTCGTGCGCGGTGCCGTGGCCATCGCCCGCCGGCTCGGCCTGTCGCCCTTGATCATCGGGCTCACGCTCGTGGGCTACGGCACCTCGACCCCGGAGCTCGTCGCGAGCCTGGAAGCGGCGCTCTCGGGCGTGCCCGACATCGCACTCGGCAACGTGGTCGGCTCCAATATCGCCAACGTGCTGTTGATCCTGGGCCTCGCCGTCCTGCTCTCGCCGGTCCGCATCGAGCCCACCTCCTTCCGCCGCGATGCGGTGGCGCTTTCGGTCTCCGCACTGGCAGCCGCGGGCCTCGCCTGGACGGGCGAGGTCGGCCGGCTCGCCGGGCTCGTGCTCGTGGGCCTCGTCGTCCTCTACACCGTCCAGACCTATCGCGCCGAGACCGCCAAGCCCGACGAGTGGGGGGCGATCCTCGCCGCCGAGAGCGAGCTCAAGGAGACCGCCCGGCCGCTCGACGTCCGGCTCGCCATCCTGCTCGCGCTGGGCGGCATCGTCGCCACGGTCGTAGGCGCGGGGCTGTTGATCGACGGCGCGGTGACCGTCGCCCGCGGTCTGGGCGTGAGCGAGCTCGTGATCGGCCTCACGCTCGTGGCGGTCGGCACCTCCTTGCCCGAGCTCGCGACCGCGCTCGTGGCCGCCTGGCGCGGCCATGCCGAGCTCGCCTACGGCAACGTGGTCGGCTCCAACATCTACAACGTGCTCGGGATCCTGGGCGTGACCGCGCTCGTGAGCCCGCTGCCGGTCCCGCCCGGCCTGTTGGCCTTCGATCTGCCGGTCATGCTCGCGGTCACCGCCGCCTTGATCCTCTTCGCGCTCACCGGCTGGCGGATCGGCCGGCGCGAGGGGGCGACGCTTCTCGCCGGCTACCTCGTCTATCTCTGGATGTTGTTCGGCGGTGGCGGGCTGCCGTTCGGGTAGGAGCCACCCGGCTTCCTTGAAAGCACCCGGCGAGCACGCCACCTTGAGCAGCGTGAACGAACGGGCCACGGATCCACACCGTGGCGCCAGCGAGGTATCATGAGCGAACATCCCACGAGCGCGATCTTCCCCGTCCTGCCGCTCAGGGACATCGTCGTCTTCCCGCACATGATCGTGCCGCTCTTCGTCGGGCGCGAGAAGTCGATCGCTGCCCTCGAAGAGGTGATGAAAGAAGACAAGCAGATCCTTTTGGTGGCGCAGAAGAACGCCGCCCAGGACGATCCCGGCCGCGACGACATCTACCGCGTGGGCACGGTTTCGAGCGTGCTCCAGCTGTTGAAGCTGCCGGACGGCACCGTCAAGGTGCTGGTCGAGGGTCAAGCTCGCGCCCAGATCACGACCTTCATCGACAATCCGCGCTTCTTCCAGGTCCGCGCCGAGCTGTTCCCCGAGCAGCCGAGCGATCCGCGCGAGATCGAAGCGCTGGCGCGCGCGGTGACGAGCCAGTTCGAGCAGTACATCAAACTCAACAAGAAGGTGCCGCCGGAGGTTCTGGTCAGCCTCCAGCAGATCGACGATCCGAGCAAGCTCGCCGATACGATCGCCGCCCATCTCACGCTCAAGATCCCCGAGAAGCAGGAGCTCTTGGAGACCCCCTCGCTCGCCGAACGGCTCGAGAAGCTCTACGGCTTCATGGAGGGCGAGATCTCGGTCCTCCAGGTCGAGAAGCGGATCCGCTCGCGCGTCAAGCGTCAGATGGAGAAGACGCAGCGCGAGTACTACCTCAACGAGCAGATGAAGGCGATCCAGAAGGAGCTCGGGGACCTCGACGAGAGCCACAACGAGCTCGCCGAGCTCGAGCGGAAGATCGCGCAGGCCGGGATGCCCAAGGAGGTCGAGGCGAAGGCCAAGGCCGAGCTCAACAAGCTGCGGATGATGTCGCCGATGTCGGCCGAGGCCACGGTGGTGCGCAACTATCTCGACTGGCTGTTGTCGATCCCGTGGAAGAAGCGGACGAAGATCTCGACCGACCTCAAGAAGGCGCAAGAGATCCTCGACGCCGATCACTACGGCCTCGAGAAGGTCAAAGAGCGGATCATCGAATATCTCGCCGTGCAGCAGCGGGTCGACAAGATGAAGGGGCCGATCCTCTGCCTGGTCGGTCCCCCGGGTGTCGGCAAGACCTCGCTCGGCAAGTCCCTGGCCAAGGCCACCGGCCGCAACTTCGTCCGCGTGAGCTTGGGCGGGGTGCGCGACGAGGCCGAGATCCGCGGCCATCGGCGGACCTATATCGGCTCGATGCCGGGCAAGATCATCCAGAGCATGAAGAAGGCCAAGAGCTCGAACCCGCTCTTCATGCTCGACGAGATCGACAAGCTCGGCGCCGACTTCCGCGGCGACCCGTCCTCGGCCCTGCTCGAGGTGTTGGATCCGGAGCAGAACGCCAACTTCAACGACCATTACCTCGAGGTCGATTACGACCTCTCGGACGTGATGTTCGTCTGCACCGCCAACACGCTGCGGATGGCGCAGCCGCTGCTCGACCGGCTCGAGGTGATCCGCATCCCGGGCTACACCGAGGAAGAGAAGCTCGAGATCGCCAAGCGCCACCTCATCCCCAAGCAGCGCAAGCAGCACGGGCTCAAGGAGGAGGAGTGGGGGATCAGCGACGAGGCGCTGATCGATCTCATCCGCTACTACACGCGCGAGGCCGGTGTTCGTAATCTCGAGCGCGAGATCGCCAATCTCGCCCGCAAGTCGCTGCGCGAGATCCTGGTCGAGGGCAAGAAAGCGGTCAAGATCACCCGCAAGAACCTCGAGAAATACGCCGGCGTCCGCCGCTATCGCTTCGGCGAGGCCGAACTCGAGGACCAGGTCGGGGTCACCACCGGCCTCGCCTGGACCGAGGTCGGTGGCGAGCTGCTCCAGGTCGAGGCCGTCACCGTGCCCGGCAAGGGCAAGATGACGGTCACGGGCAAGCTCGGCGAGGTGATGCAGGAATCGGTCCAGGCCGCCCGCTCCTGGGTCCGCTCGCGCGCCCGCGAGCTCGGCCTCGGCCCCGAGACCTTCGACAAGACCGACATCCACATCCACGTGCCGGAGGGGGCGACCCCGAAGGACGGGCCCTCGGCCGGTGTGGCCATGGTCACCTCGATCGTCTCGGTGCTGACCCGGATCCCGGTCAAGGCCTCGGTGGCGATGACCGGCGAGATCACGCTCAGGGGCCGCGTGCTGCCGATCGGCGGTCTCAAAGAGAAGCTGCTCGCGGCCCTTCGGGGTGGTCTCAAGACCGTGATCATCCCCAAGGAGAACGAGAAGGATCTCGCCGAGATCCCGGACAACGTGAAGAAGGCGCTGCAGATCGTGCCGGTTTCGACGATCGACGAGGTCTTGCGCCTGGCGCTCGTGCGGATGCCGGAGCCGCTGCCGAGCGAGGAGCCCGCGGCCCCGCCGGTGGCCGCACCGGTCGCCGTCCCGACGGCGCAGGCGCCGGCACCGGCCGCCGTTCGCCCGCTCAACTGACGACCGCCACGAGCACGATCGGTCGGGTCCGGCCCGGCCGATCGCCCGTGGCCGGTGGTCCGGTGCGCCGCCGCCCGACCGTCGGGGAGCGGCCAGCGCCGGGCGGGCGCGAGCCCGTCGCGGCCGCGCGGGAGCGGGCATGATCGGCGATCTCGGCGCCCTCGAGGAACTCGTCCTGGCCGACCTCGCGGTCGACGCTCGCGGGACCGTGCGGGCGTCGACCGCGGCCGGGCCGTTCCGCCTCGAGATCCTGGCACCCGATCTCGTCCGGCTGCGGCTCGGGATCCGCACGGGCCCCGACTACGGCCTGGTCCGCCCGCCCGCTGTTCCTGCCGCGGTCGCGGCCAGCCGGCGGGGTGCCGAGCTCGCGCTCGTTTGCGGCTCTCTGCGGGTGACGATCGAGCCCGATCAGGCGGCGATCACACTCGCCCGGGACGGCGAGACGCTCTTGGGCCCGCCGCGCGACGCCCATTTCCGCCGCCGCTTCCGCTTGCCGCGGCTCGCCCGTCACGCGCGCGGCCTGTTCGCGGCCTTCGATCTCGGCGAGGGCGAGCCGGTCTACGGCCACGGCGAGAAATGGACCCGGCTCGACCATCGCGGCCAGCTCCTCCTCTCCTGGAACGAGGACGCGCTCGGGGTCAATGCCGAGGCCTCCTACAAGAACCTGCCGTTCGCGCTCTCGCCGCGCGGCTGGGGCCTCTTGGCCCACACCACGGCACGGGTCGTCCACGGCGTGGGCTTCGCCCCCCTCTCGCACCGCTCCTATGCCCTCCTGGTCGAAGAGCCGGCGCTCGACCTCTTCCTCTTCGCCGCCGCCGATGCCGCCGGCGTGCTCGATGCCTCGACCCGGCTCACCGGCCGTCCCGGCCGGGTGCCGCGCTGGACGCTCGGGCCATGGCTTTCGCGCGCCTATTACCGCGACGAGGCCGAGCTCCTCGAGGCGGCCCGGCGCTGCCGCGAGCTCGCGCTGCCCATGGACGTGATCACCCTCGACGGCCGCGCCTGGCAGGACACCGCCACCCGCTTCCATTTCGCCTTCGACCCCGCCCGCTACCCGGACCCGGCCGCCACCGTCCGCCGCGTGCACGCGCTCGGCTTCAAGCTGTGCTTGTGGGAATATCCGCTCGTTTCGCTCGCCGGCCCGCACTATCCCGAGCTCGCCCGCGCCGGCTTCCTCTTGAAGGACGAGCGCACGGGCGAGCCCTGGCGGCACGAATGGGATCCGGCGCCCTTCGGCCCGGTCCTGACACCCTTGCCGCCCTCGGCCATCCTCGACTTCACCCACCCCGGCGCCCGGGCCTGGTGGCGCGACCGCCACGAGGCCCTGTTCGAGCTCGGCGTCGACGTCATGAAGACCGACTTCGGCGAGCAGGTGCCCGACGACCCGCACTGCCTCGCCCACGACGGCACGCGCGGGCCGGCGCTGCACAACGTCTATCCGCTCCTCTACAACCGCTGCGTCCACGAGGCCGCGAGCCGACGGTTCGGCGTGGGCTTCGTGCTCGCTCGCTCGGGCTGGATCGGCAGCCAGACCGTGCCCGGTGCCTGGGGTGGCGATCCGCAGGCCGATTGGGGTGGGCTCGCCGCCTCGATCCGCGGCCTCTTGTCCCTCTCGCTCTCCGGCGACCCGTTCTACGCCACCGACATCGGCGGCTTCTACGGTGCCCTGCCCGATCCCGAGCTCTTCGTCCGCTGGGCGCAGGCGGCCGTGTTCGCCTCCCACATGCGCTTCCACGGCATCGGCCCGCGCGAGCCCTGGGCCTTCGGCGAGGTGGCGCTCGCCTGCGTGCGCGCCGCCCTCGAGCTGCGGGTGAGCCTCGTTCCCTATATCGAGCGGGCGCTGGTCGAGGCCGCGGCGACCGGCCTGCCGCTCTGCCGGCCGATGCCGCTCGCCTTCCCGCACGAGCCCGAGAGCTGGGCATTCGAGCTGCAATATCTGTTCGGCTCGGATCTGCTCGTGGCACCGATCGTCCGCCCGGGCGGGCGGGCCACGATCTGGCTGCCGGAGGGCGGCTGGGTCGACTGGTTCACCGGCATCCGCTACGAGGGGCCGCGCCGGCTGGCACTCGCCCTGCCGCTCCACCGCTTCCCGCTGTTCGCCCGCGAAGGTGCCCGGATCCCCCTCGCCGCCGCGACCGAGCGGGTCGCCGCCTGGGGCGAGCACGATCCCGTCCCGCTCGCTGATTTGCGGAGCTTTTGACCTTGCTCGCTCGTCCCCTCTTCCCGATGCTCTTGGCCCTCGCCATGGCCGCCTGCACCGGGCCCGCTGCGGGCCCGCCGCTCGAGCCCGTCGAGGGCTTCGCGGTCGAGCGCTATCTCGGCACCTGGCACGAGATCGCGACCATCCCCGCCTGGTTCCAGCGCGACTGCGCCTCCGACACGACCGCGACTTACGGCCCCGCGCCCGAGGACCCGTCCTGGATCGCGGTGCGCAACGCCTGCCGGACCGCCGCGGGCGAGGAGAAGGTCGCGGAGGGGCGTGCGCGGTTCACGGGCTCGCCCGCGACCGGGGCGCTCGAGGTCACCTTCCTCGAGCCGCTGGGCTTCTGGCTGTGGGCCACCTCCGGGGCCTATGTCGTGATCGCCCTCGACCCCGACTATCGCTGGTCGGTGGTCGCCCATCCGAGCCGCGATTACGCCTGGGTTCTCGCCCGCGAGCCGCGGCTCGAGGACGCGACGCTCGCCCGCCTGCGCTCGGTTCTCGCCGAGGCGGGCTACGATACCTGTCGGCTCGTCCTGACGGCCTCGGCCGATCCGCGCCGCGGCGCGCGCTTGTGCGACCTCGCACTGCCCGGCGAAGCGAGGCCGGCATGACGCCGACCCTCGTCCTCCTGATCGTCGGGCTCGCCCCGCGCCTTCTCGGCCCGCACACGCCCAAGCTTTCGGCCTTCGCGCGCGATGGCGCGGTGCGGCCGTTGCGCACCGTCGTCCCGGCCGTCACCTGCACGGTGCAGTCGACGCTGCTCACGGGGCTCTTGCCGCGCGAGCACGGTGCCGTCGCGAACGGCTGGTACTTCCGCGACCTCGCGGAAGTGTGGCTGTGGCGGCAATCGAACCGGCTCGTGGCCGGCGAGAAGCTCTGGGAGGCCGGCAAGAAGCGCGATCCGGCCTTCACCGCCGCCAACATGTTCTGGTGGTACAACATGTATTCGAGCGTGGACATTTCGGCCACGCCGCGCCCGATGTACCCGGCCGACGGCCGTAAGATCCCCGATCACTACACCGAGCCCCCCGAGCTCCACGACGAGCTCGACCGCCTCTTGGGACCGTTCCCCCTCTTCCAGTTCTGGGGTCCGGGCGCGGACATCGCCTCCTCGCGCTGGATCGCGCGCGCGACCCTGCACGTGCTGGCCACCCGCCGGCCGACGCTCACCCTCTGCTATCTGCCGCACCTCGACTACGGCCTGCAGAAATGGGGGCCGCACCCCGAGGATCCGCGGGTGGCGGCCGAGCTGCGCGCGATCGACGCGGTAGCGGGCGAGCTGATCGACCAGGCGCGGGCTTCCGGGCTCCGGGTCGTGCTCGTCTCCGAATACGGCATCGTGCCGGTCCGCGACGCGGTGCCCATCAACCGCGTCTTGCGCGAGGCGGGGCTGATCCGGGTCCGCCTGGAGCGCGGCCGCGAGCAGCTGGATGCCGGGGCGTCCAAGGCCTTCGCGCTCGCCGACCATCAAGTGGCACACGTCTATCTCCAGCACGGCACCGAGCCTTCGAAGGTCAAAGCGCTTCTGGAAAAGACACCCGGCATCGCCCGGGTCCTGGACGAGGAGGGAAAACGAGAACTGGGTCTCGATCATCCTCGCTCGGGCGAGCTCGTGGCTCTGGCCGAGCCGGATCGCTGGTTCAGCTATTATTGGTGGCTGGATGACGCGAAAGCGCCCGATTACGCGCCGACGGTCGACATCCACCGCAAGCCGGGCTACGACCCGATGGAGCTCTTCCTCGACCCCGAGCAGCCGCTCGTGAAGGCCAAAATCGCGGGCAAGCTCCTCCTGCGCCGGCTCGGCTTCCGCACGCTTTTGGACGTGATCCCGATCCGCGGCACGACGCTGGTCAAGGGCTCGCACGGGCTGTTGACCGAGCGCGAGGAGGACGGGCCCTTGGTCGCGAGCACGGCCCCGCATCTGTTGCCGGACGGGCCGGTCGCCGCGACCGCCTTCAAAGAGCTCGTCCTCGCCCATGTCTTCGCGGCTTGACAGCATTTTGCGTCGTCGGGGCTTGTCGAGCGGGGGATCGGGTGCGACCTTCTCCCCGAGGGAGGACGCGACCATGAGCCAGCCCGCGCCGGAGGAGGAACGGGTCGTCCTGGTCGACCGCGAGGATCGGCCGATCGGCACCGCCCCCAAGCTCGAGGCCCATCGCGAGGGCCGGCTGCACCGCGCCTTCTCGGTCGTCGTGCGCGACCGCGCCGGCCGCTTCCTTCTGCAGAAGCGGCACCGGGCCAAGTACCATTCGGGCGGCTTGTGGACCAACACCTGTTGCAGCCACCCGCGGCCGGACGAGCCGGTCGAGGCCGCCGCCCGGCGCCGGCTGGTCGAGGAGATGGGCATCGAGGCCGAGCTCGAGCATCTGTTGACCACGATCTACCGGGCCGAGCTCGACAACGGCCTGGTCGAGCACGAGCTCGTCCACGTCTTCGGCGCGGTCTACGAAGGCCCGGTTCGGCCCGACCCGGTCGAGGCCGAGGGCTATGCCTGGGTGAGCCCCGAGGAGCTCGAGGCCGATCTGCGGGCCCGCCCCGAGCGTTACAGCTACTGGTTCCGCCTCTATCTGCGCGAGCACGGCCCGCGCCTCGAGCTCCGCCCCGCCGCCTGAGGGTTCGCTGGGCCGCGAACGAGCCTCGCTCCGGCTGGCCGGATATGCGGGCCCGGTGGCCCGTCAGGCGATCCGCAGATCCTCGCCGAGCCCGGGCCGCCGGCTTTCGATCCGCGGCTCCTGGCCGCCCCGCAGGATCGAGTTGCCCATGTAAAGGAGGCGCTGGTCGACCGGCGGCGGGTTCAGCCAGTCCTCCTCCTTGATCTGGCCCGACTTGCCGTAGGCCTCGAGCGGGTTCTCGTAGGTCACTTTACGGATCTGCGCCTCGGGGATGCCGGCCCGGCGCATGAGCTCAGCGGTCTTGGGCACCGCGAGCGGGTCGGAGATCCCCCAATCGCAGGCCGAATCGCAGAAGATCCGCTCCGCACCGTAGCGGCGGACGATCTCGACCATCCGCTCGTTGCCCATCTTCGTGAAGGGGTAGATCGAGAAAGCCGCCCAGAAGCCGCGCTCGAGCACCGCCTCGACCGTTTCTTCGTTGTTGTGGTCGATCACCACCCAGGACGGGTCGAGCCCGTGCTCGCGGATCACGTCCATCGAGCGCAGCGTTCCCTTCTTCTTGTCGCGGTGCGGAGTGTGGATCATCACCGGCAGCTGCAATTCTTTGGCGAGCTCGAGCTGGCGGCGGAAATAGCGGTCCTCGAGCTCGGTCTGCTCGTCGTAGCCGATCTCGCCGATCGCCACCGCCCCCTCCTTGAGCGCGAAGCGCGGCAGGATCTCCATCACCGCCTCGGCCAGCTCCTCGTTGTTGGCTTCCTTGGAGTTGAGGCCGATCGTGCAATAGTGGCGGATCCCGAACTGGCCGGCGCGGAACCGCTCGAAGCCGCAGATCATCGAGAGATAGTCGATGTAGGTGCCGACGCTCGTGCGCGGCTGGCCGAGCCAGAAGGCGGGCTCGATGCAGGCGACGATCCCGGCCGCGGCCATCCGCTCGTAATCGTCGGTGGTGCGCGAGATCATGTGGGTGTGGGAGTCGAGGTACATGGTCCTCTCCGCTCGCCTTCGGCTCAGCCCTGGGCGAAGGCCGCCCAGCGGATCTCGCCGCGCTCGATCGGGCCCGCGAGCTCCGGCACGGTCGCCAAGAGCGCCTTCGCCTCCGGCCGCGGGCAGCTCGAAAGGGCCAAAGCTGCCGCCTTGCGCTCCTCGCCGCTGCCGGTCTCGAGCACGCGCGCGAGATCGGCGAGCGCCGCTTCGTCGGCGTGCGGGCCGACACAGCGCCAGAGTTCCGGGCTCACCGGCCGCCCGGCCGCCCAGCGCTCGTGGGCGTAATCGCAGAGCATACGGGCGAGGCGCGGGTTGGCGCGGGCATCGAGCCCCTGGATCGGGTCGAGGGTCGTGCCGATGAAAAGCGCCTTCAAGACCAGATGGTTCCAGGCGTTCTCGTCGAACCGCTCCATCGGGTAGGGGTTGCGATGCGCCACCGCCTCGAAGACGGGGCGCATGCCCGAGCGCGCCCCCTCCCGCGCCCGGGCGAGCAGGAGCTCTTGCGCCGGGTAGAGCGGCAGGCCCCGGTAGAAGGCGATCGTCTCGCCGATGTCGGCCGTGCGAAAGAGCGTCTCGAGCCTGTCCTTGAAGCGCTGCGGATCGCCGTCGTGGCTCGCCAGCACGAGCGCGATCCGGGCCGCCTGATCGACGCTCCAGTCGACCGGATCGAAGCCCGGGCGCAGCGCCGCCGCTTCGGCGAGTTCGGCCGCCGCGAGGCGCAGATCGGCCTTGCCGAGCCGGCGCGGCGCCCAGCCCAGGGCCAGATAGAGCGGCTTCGGATCGCTCGCGGCGCGAACCGCGGCGAGCTGGTCGCGGAACCAGCCGGCCGCTTCGGCCGGTACCCGCTCGATCACCCAGCGAGCGAGGAGTTCGCAGGCCCGCGCGCTCGTGTCCATCGCCGCCTCCCCGTTCGCCATTATCGGCCGACGCGGCCGGGCGTCCAGCCCGGGTGGGCTCGCCGCCGAGGGCCGCAGCGCTCTATGTTCGCCGGCACAGCCGCGCCCGGAGTTCCCTCATGCCTCTTCCCGCGAGCCCGCTCACGCTCTCGGCCGTCTTGGCGATGGTGGCGATGCCGGCAGCGGCCGGCTTCGATCCCGACTTCTTGCGTCGGGTGGCGGCCGAGGCCTGTGCGATGCCGGCCGCGACCCTGCCGGTGCCGGACGGGCTGCGCCTGGTGACCGCGGCCAACGACGGCCAACGCAACGATCTGCTGGAGCTCGAGCGGGCTTCGGGCGAGCGGGTGCGGATCCGCCGCCAGGTCCATGCCGGGCGGGTGCGGGGCGTGATCGTCGAGCACCACGCGGCCTCCGGCACGCCCGTGGCCATCGTCCACACCGATGCCGCCTGCCGGTTGTTGGGGGGGCGCCGGATCGTCGAAGACGGGCTCGATCGGTTCTACGAGGATCTCGACCCGAGCCTTGCGCCGATCGGCGAGCGGGTCGCGATCAACCCCGCGCCGCCCAGCGGGCGCCCGACCGACGGGGTCGCCGTGGCGCTCGTCGATTCGGGGGTCAACTACCTGTTGCCGCAGCTCGCGGCGCATTGGGCCTACGGCCCCGACGGTCGGCTCGCGGGGCTCGATCTGGTCGACGGCGACGAGCGGCCGTTCGACCTCGACCAGAGCCGCAACGCCTTCTTCCCGCGCCGGCACGGGACCGCGGTCGCCTCGATCCTCGCCCGCGAGGCGCCGGCGGCGCGCATCCTGCCCTATCGCTTCGGTCTCGAGCGGGCCGACGGCTTCGCCCGGATCGTGGCGCACGCCAAGGCCCACGGCGCCCGCATCGTGCTCGTGCCGCTCGGCAACGGCAGCATCGAGGACTGGGCCGAGTTCCGCGAGGTCGCAGCCGCCAACCCCGATCTCTTGTTCGTCGTCTCGGCCGGCAACAATGCGCGCGACATCGACGCCAAGCCGGTCTACCCGGCGGCCTTCGGGTTGCCGAACCAGCTCACCGTCGGCTCCTGCACGGGCGACGGCCGGATCGCGCCCGATTCCAACTGGGCTGCCCGCACGGTCGATCTGTTCGCGCCAGGGGAGGGGGTGTGGATCACCGATGCGGAAGGGCGGACCGGCGCCGGCTTCGGCACGAGCTTCGCGGCACCACGGATCGCGGCCCTGGCGGCCCGCCTCTTGGCGGCCGAGCCGAGCCTCGACGCGGCCGGCCTCAAGGCCGCGATCCTCGCCCGGGCGGAGCCGATGCCGCCGCATCCGCAGGGCCTCGTGATGGCGCGGCACGGTTGGATCGCCGATCCGGCGGCTCGCTGAGCGCGCTTCAGGGCCAGAAATCGTCGCTCAGCACATAGGCCACGATCGCGATGATGTCCTCTTCCGAATAGACCTCTTTCCAGGGCGGCATGCCGCGGAAGCCGTTGTGGACCCGGTCCCAGACGAACTCCGGCGTGTAGCGGCGCGGGACAAGCTTCGGGGCCTTCCCCGGATAGGCCTTGGAGCCGTGGCAATGGGTGCACTGCTCCTTCCAGATTTCGTCGCCCCGCGCGATCAACTTGGCGTTCTGCAACAGCTCCTTGGGCAGGGGCGGTGGCGGATCGTCGAAGATCTTGTCGGAACCGGAGACCGTCACGGGCCCGCCCGCGAGGAGCAGGGTGGCGAGCAGCGCGGTCGAGGCGAGGCGGCGAAGGCTCACGCAGGCTCTCCACAAGGAGACGGCCGGCCCAGGCGGACCGGCCGCGCCGGAGGAACGGGACGGGCCGTCCGGGGACGGCCCGTCCAGAGCATCAGTTGGCGGGAACGATCTTGTAGACCGTGTCGAGATTGCCGACCGGCCCGGTGGTGATCGAGGTCAAGGCGTAGACCTCGCCCTGCTCGTCTTGAGCGAAGGCCAGGACGTAAGGCACCCGCTCCATGTTGGTGACGGTGGCCTTCTCCATGGTCCACTTGCCGTCCGCACCCTTGGTGCCGAAGAAAATCTGGCCGTCCATCTCGCTGAACGACTTCGACCAGTCGCCGAAGATGTACTTGCCCTCCCACGGCTTGTGCGAGCCGCGATAGACGTAGCCGCCGGTCACCGAGATGCCCATGCAGTTCTGCGGGATCGCGGTGCAGTTGTTGTAGACCAGGATCGGCATGGTGAGCCCGGTCTTGTCACAGGTCTCCGGGTGCTTGTTCGGATTGAGGAAGTCGAAGCAGCGATCGGCTTCCATCCGCCGCCAGCCGAGATTGGCGCCCTTGGTGATGACGCTCACCTCTTCGTAGCTGTTCTGCTGGACGTCGCCGCAATAGAGCGCGCGGTCGCCGCCCATATCGAACGAGCAACGCCAGGGGTTGCGCAGGCCGAGCGCCCAGATCGCCGGATGCGCATCGCTGCGGCCGACGAACGGATTGTCGGCCGGGATGTAGTTGGTCTGCGGCGAGTCGACGTCGAAGCGCAGCATCTTGCCGAGCGGCGTCGACAGATCCTGGCCGTTGCCCATCACGACGTTGTGGCCGATGCCCCAGTCGTTGGCGTAGCCGCCGTCGCCGGTCGAGACGTAGAGCTTGCCGTCCGGACCGAACGCCATCCAGTGACCGTTGTGATTGAACTGCGGCCAGTCGATCGCCGAAATGATCCGCTCGGTGGTCGGATCGGCCTTGTTCGGATCGTCCTTCGAGACGGTGTATTCGGCGACCACGTTGGTGTGGGCCCACCAGAGCTTGCGGTCGAGCGGCGCGCCCGAGGAGAGCGGCGCGCTGTAGGCCACGTAGAACTTGCCGTTCTGGCGGTAGTTCGGGTGGAAGGCGATCCCCAACAGGCCCTGCTCGTCGAAGAAGGGCTCGAGATGGACGAGCTTCGATTCGATGTTGAGGAACGGATCCGGCCGCAGCCGGCCCTGCTTGTCGATGATGCGGACCTTGCCGGTCTGCTCGATCAGCGCCTTGCGGCCGCTGCCGTCGGGGATCGGGACCATGTCGAGGGGCGCGTTGACGCCGGTCACGTAGGGCTCGAGCTTGACCTTGACCTCGGCCTGCGCCGCGTCGGTCCAGCCCACCGCAAGGGCCACGGCGGCAGCTGCGGTCAGGCCCGTGAGGGTTGCACGCATGAGATCTTAGTCCTCCCTGTGAGGTGGTGCCTCGCCGGTTCCCCCGGATCGGTCGTAGGCGCCGACGTGCTTAGCCGAGGGCACCGCGCCTGTCCATGACACTGGTGAAAGGCAAGGCGGCACGTGGGCGCAGTTGACGGCCCGCTCACGTGCCGGCGATCCGGCGTTGGAGAAGAAGAGTGAGGGCGAAGCAGCCGAGCGCGGCCAGCGCCGCACCGGCCGCCCCGGCCGCGGCGAGGAAGAGGGCGTCCACGAGCGCGATGCCGGCGATCAGGCCGGCCACCGCCCGCGGCACGTCGCCCTTGGCCCGCCGTCGCAACAAGAAGAGCGCGTAGCCGAGCCAGAGGGCGAGGATCAGGAGCACGGCCCAAGCGAGCGGCCCGGCGTCGAGGCGGAGGAGGCCGTAGAGCAGCGGTGCGGCGAGAAAGAAGAGCGGCCAGACCCGCTCGAGCCGGTCGAACGCCTCCTGCTTGGCCGCGTAGGTGAGACCCACGAGCCAGGCGAGGCCGACGGCGGCCAGCACCCAGAGCCCCGCTTGCGGCCGTGCTGCGGCGACGAGCCCGGCCGTGAGGTAGGCCAGCACCCGACAGAGCCCCATGAACAGGGGCGAGAGCGGGTTGCCCTTGTGGTTCCAGTCGTAGAAGACGATGGCACCGGCGAGCCCGATCCCGGCCACGACGGCCAGGAGCCCGGCGCCCTCGGGCCTCAGTGCCACCGCGGGGGCCAAGAGCGCGAGCCCCGCGAGCAGCAGCGCGAAGCCGGCGGCGAACACCGTCTCGGCCGCGACCCGACCGGAGGGGATCGGCCGGCCCGGCCGCTCGCGCGCGTCGACGGCGGCGTCGAACGCGTCGTTGAGATACATCCCGCCGACATAGAGAAGCGAGAGCGCGGTGGCCACGAGAAGCGTCGAGCGGTGCCAGGGCTCGCCACCGGCCAGCGCCGTGCCCGCGAGCGCGTTGGTCCAGATGGTCGGCAGGTTCGAGACCCGTCCGAGCGCGAGCCAGACCGGGACGCTCATGCCGCGAGCCGATCCCGTGCCCACCGGAGCTCGCGCGCGACCGCCTCCTCGACCCGCTCGGCGCGGAGTTCCGCCGGCAGCACGTCGAAGGTGTAGGTCTCGACCTCGAGGTGCCGACTGATCGGCCGCCGGGCCTGGATGGCGAGCACGGCCTCCAGGGTCGGCCGGGTCGAGGCGAGCCCTTCGCCCAGCCGCTCGGCGAAGATCGGCACGTGGCAGTGGACCCGCCACTCGCGGCCGATCGCCTCGTCTATCGCGGCCAGCGCGGGCTCGAGGTCGAGGAAGCGGCGCAGGCTGCCGTCCGCTGCCCGCTCGACCACTTGGTGGAGATAGACGCCGTCCTCGAACCGGCGCAGCGTCGCGATCGTGCCGCGCTCGACCCGCGGCACCGAGAGCGCAGCCGAGAGCTGCAGCTTCGGCACACGGATGCCGGCGCGCTCGACCAGCGCCAGGCTCGCTTCGGGCTCTTCGAATTCGACAGCGGCGTGGCAGACGTCGAGGCAGAGGCCGAGATGGCGGCGGGCGAGCGCCTCGGCCTCGCTCGCGGCGACCGACAGCCGGGCCGCCAGCCGAGCGCGCGCCGCTGCCGCGAAGATCCGCTCTTCGAGGAACGCCACCGCCTCCGCGGTGGTCTCGAGGGCGCACATCGGTTCGGGCTCGAGCGCGAGGGCGATCCGCTTGCCGGTCCGCCGCTCGAGCTCGACCAACCGGGCGATCGCCTCGAGCAGGTTGGCGCCGTAGGCGGCCATCGCATCCGGGTCGTCGCGGCCCGGGCGAAAGCCCAGAGGAACGGTACTGATCGAGCCCTCGAGCCCGGGCTCCTCGGGCAGGAGTGCGGCCATGAGCTGGGCGAGCCGGGTGGTGTAGGCGAGCCGCTCGGGGGTTCGCCAATCGGGTTCGTAGACCTGTTCCTTGACCCGCGTGCCGTGGAAGGGACCGTAAGGGAAACCGTTCAAGGTGAAGACGTAGAGCCGATGCGTCGCGAGCCAGCGGCGGAAGGAATCGAGCGCGGCCGGTTCGGCCAGCGCCTCGGCGGCGATCGCCGAGAGCCGCAGGCCCACGCCCATGGGCGCATCCGGGCTCGCTTCGGCCTTGATCGCAGGCAAATGCCGCTCGAGGGCGGCCCGCGTCTCGTCCCAGCGCTCGCCGCGATGGATGTTGGTGCAATAGGTGAGGTGGACCGGCCCAGCCGGCGTCGCGAGTTTCACCACACGCCTCCGGCCCCGGCGCAGCTCACGGCCGCTCGCGCGCGCGCAGCCAGAGGGTCGCCTCGGCGATCAGCCGCTCGTCCATGGTGTGGACCTCGACCCCGACCCCGAGCTCGGCCAGGAGCGTCACCGTGAGCTCGCCGCCCAGATGCTCGCGGAACTCGCGCAGGCCCTGGAGAAGGGCGAGCGAGCCGTCGGGCAGCCGCGCCTCGAGCGCCGGGTTCCACAGCCGGAAGCCCAAGAGCTCGAGGAGCGCACAGACCCGCTCGTCCGAACCAGCCGGCAAGAGGCCGGCGAGGACGGAATAGCGGGTGTCGAGGGCGATCCCGATCGCGACCGCCTCGCCGTGCCGGAGATGGTGGCGGGTGAGGCTCTCGAGCTTGTGCGCGGCCCAATGGCCGAAATCCAAGGGCCGCGCCGAGCCGGTCTCGAACGGATCGCCGCCAAGAGCGATCTGGCGCATGTGCAGCTCGGCGCAGCGGCGGATCATCCAAGCCATGGCCGCGGGCTCGAAGGCCGCGAGCGCGTTGGTGTTGCGCTCGAGCCACTCGAAGAACGCCCGGTCGCGGATCAGCGCCACCTTCACCGCTTCCGCCATGCCGGCGATCTTCTCGCGCGGCGGCAAGAGATCGACGAAGTCGAGATCGTTCAAGACGGCGAAGGGTGGCGCGAAGGTCCCGACGAAGTTCTTCGAGCCGCGGAGATTGACCGCGTTCTTCACGCCGACGCCCGAATCGTTCTGGGCGAGCACGGTGGTCGGCACCCGCACGAGGCGGATCCCGCGATGGCTGGTCGCCGCCACGAGCCCGACCGCGTCGAGCACCGCGCCGCCACCGACCGCGACGATGAACGAATGGCGATCGAGCCGATGGTCGTAGACGAGCCCCATCATCCATTCGATGTGAAAGAGATCGTTCTTGATCTTCTCCCCGCCGGGGACGGTCAGAGGCGGTGCCACGAGCTCGATCCGCGCCCGATGGTGGGCGGCATAGGCCCGGATCTCGTCGGCGAGGCCGGGGCGAACCTGCAACAGGCCGTCGTCGAGGAAGACCAGGCAGCGGTGCCGGCGATCGGGCTCCAACCGGGCGATGGTCGAGGCGAGTGCCGGATTGTCGGGCCGGAACAGGCCGCGGGTGAACACCACCGGATATTCGTAGGCGACCGAGAAGCGCTGCAAATAGCTGGCCGATTCGATGGTCGGCGTTTCGATCCCTGTCTCGGCCATGGCTCCTCCCCGCGCTCGCCCGAGCCGCTCGCGGCGGGCGACACGGCGCCGCAGGGTGCCGATCCGCTCGAGCGCTGGCAAGCGGTGCTTGCGGGAAGCCGGTCGGCCCGCCCAAGGGGGCTCGCTTGCTGGCGCGGGCAGCGATCCTCGCGGCGGCCGGTTCGGGCGCGGTCGCGAGGCGAGCGAGCCGCGGGCGCCGGCGTTAACGGCTTCTTCACCGCGATCGGCCAGAACGAGGTCGAAGGCGGATGAACTCGGTGGCCGATGGTCCTGGTTCTAGCTCTCCTGCTGCTGCTCGCCGCCGTGCTGCGCGGACGGCTCGGCGACGGCCGAGGGTCGGCCGCGGGCCCGCGCGGCGCGCCTGTGCGTCCCGGCCGCTCAGGCTGCGCGACGTTCGCGCTCGGCGCCGGCGCCATCGGCGGCCGATCCGCGGGTCAGCAGGTGCTGGTGGCTCCACCACAGATCCCAGGGCAGGCCCGGGACCCGCCGATAAGGCTGTGGGCCGTCCGGCGGAAACGGTCCGCTCGCGGCCCGCTCTTGCGCCTTCGGCCAGAGGCGGGGCTCGACGCCCGGCACCGGCAGAACGAGATCGGGATCGCGGCCCAGGGCGCGCAGGAGCGGCGTGTCCAAGGGATTGAGCCGCGCTCGCTCGGCTGCGCGGAGTTCGACCCGAACGGGCTCGGGCGGCAGGTCGGGTGCGGGCGATGGCGGCCGCTCGCCCGCGTCCTCCGAACGAGCCGCGGGGCCGCGGGCGACCGCCGGTTCGGGCGACCGCACTCCGCGAGCGGCGCTCGGGGCGAGCATCTCGTTGCGATCGGCGGCGAGGGCGGTCGGTTCGCGCCCGTCCTCTTCGCACGCGGCCGATCCGGCGCGGGCTTCCGTCCCGTCGGCGTCGGCGGCAGCCCGCTGGGAAGACGGGCCTCGCAGGCGACGATGCTCCTTCAGGAGGGCAAGCGCCCGGCGGTGCTCGAGCTGCGCCGCCCGGCGATAGCGGATCACCGTGGCGAGGCTCGCCCGCGCCGCGGCCGAGCCGAGATCGCTGCCGCAGCCGCGGCCCTCCTCGGCCGGCGCGATGTCGGCCATCGCCTCGGCTTCGAGCCGGTCGGCCCGCCGCTCGCGCCAGATCGCGACCGCGATCGCATCGACATAGACGGCCTCGGCCGCATCGCGCGGCCGGTAGGCCGCGCGCAGGGCCAGGACGAGGGCGCGCCAAGCCTCGGCTTCCTCCTCGGGCAGAAGCGCGAAGCCCTGGGCCCGCAGGCCGCCGCGCCGCGATTCGGCCGTCGAGCGTGCCGGCCCCCGTGGCGGGCCGCTCGGTTCGGCGCGATGCCGAGACGCGTTCGAAGGGGCGATCGCTGCGGCCACGGCACGGCCTCCGGCTGCTGGTGGGTGCCGGATCTTGGGCGGATTATAGGAAAAATGTCAAGAGGCCGCGGCGGGCTCGCCGATCAGGTCGTGGCTGCCGGCAGCGGTGATCCGAACCGGCAGGATGGTGCCCGCGGGCAGAGCCTCGGTGTGTTCCACGACGACGATGCCGTCGACCTCCGGGGCGTCGAACCGGGTCCGGCCGATCGTGCGTCCCTCCTCGTCGCAGCGGTCGATCAACACCGGCTCGATCCGCCCGATCTTTTCTCGCAGACGCTCGGCCGAGATCCGCTCCTGCAGCTCCATGAGCCGGGCGCGGCGCTCCTCGGCGAGCGCTTCCGGCACCGGATCGGGCAGCAGGTTGGCGGCCGCCCCCTCGATCGGCTCGTAGACGAAGCAGCCCGCCCGATCGAGACGGGCCTCCTCGAGAAAGGCCAAGAGCTCGGCGAAATCCGCTTCCGTCTCGCCGGGGAAGCCCGTGATGAAGGTCGAGCGGATCGCGAGCTCGGGACAGACGCGGCGCCAGGAGCGGATCCGCTCCAACATGCGCTCGCTGTCGGCCGGCCGGCGCATCGCCGCGAGGATCCGCGGGCTCGCGTGCTGGAAGGGGATGTCGAGATAGGGGAGGATCACGCCTTCGGCCATCAACGGGACGACCGCGTCGACGTGCGGATAAGGATAGACATAGTGCAGGCGGATCCACATCCCCAGACGGCCGAGTGCCCGGCAGAGATCGAGAAATCGTGTCTCGAGAGCTTCGCCGCGCCAGCTCGTGCGTTCGTAGCGTCGGTCGAGGCCGTAGGCCGCGGTGTCTTGGGAGACGACCAGGATCTCCTTGACGCCGGCCTCGACCATGGCTTCGGCCTCGGCCATGATCTCGGGCAGCGGCCGCGAGACGAGATCGCCCCTGAGCTTGGGGATGATGCAGAAGGAGCAGCGGTTGCGGCAGCCTTCGGAGATCTTGAGATAGGCGTAGTGGCGCGGGGTGAGCTTGAGGCCGTGGCGCGGGACGAGCTCGAGGAAGGGCTCGTGCGGCGGCGGCAGGTGCGCGTGGATCGCCTCGAGCACGGCCTCGGTCTGGTGCGGGCCGGTCACGGCCAGGACCTCGGGATGCGCCGCCTTGATCCGCTCGGGCTCGGCACCCAGGCAGCCGGTGACGATCACCCGGCCGTTCTCGGCCAGCGCTTCGCCGATCGCGTCGAGGCTCTCGGCGCGGGCCGACAAGAGAAAGCCGCAGGTGTTGACGACGACGAGATCGGCGCCCTCGTAGGACGGCGCGATGGCGTAGCCTTCCGCCTTGAGGCGGGTGAGGATCCGCTCGGAATCGACGAGCGCCTTGGCGCAGCCGAGCGAGACGAACCCGATCGCGGGCGGCTTCGCGCGACGGCGCCGGGTGGAGGCAGTCGGGGCACGGAGGGGGGCGACCATGACCCGGGCTATAGCCGTCATCGGCGCGCTCGGCCAGGGAGCCGGACCGCAGCCGTGCGCAATCGCGGCATCGCGGTCCGCACGCATCGCCGGGGTCGGCGGCACTTGTCGGCGGCGATCGCCCAGACTTCGGATCGTGGACGCGGATCCCGGCGGCATGCCGTTTCGGCGGTGGACCCGGGTGGAACGGACACGGGGCCTTCGCTGCTCCGCTCGGGAGCTCGTCGACCGGTCTGCGCGAAGCCCGGACATCGGAGGCCGGCGATCGGTCGGGAGGACGGGGCGACCCATCCCCTAGCCGTCGCGTCGCGAGTGCCCCGGATGTGCCCGGGTGGCGGCCCCCTGCGCGCTCGTCGCGCGCAGGAAGGGTGGACGCCCGCGCGAGGGCCAGCGGAACACGGCGCCCGACATACGCGACCATCGGGCCACGGACGGGCCGGGTTCGCCTGCGCCGCCGACCGATCGCG
>JANWZN010000290.1 GCA_025054575.1 Geminicoccaceae bacterium
CGGCCGGCGCCGCCGAGCTGCCCGGCGGCCACGTGCTCCTGCGCGAGGCCGTCTCCGACGACGGCCGCGTGGTCGCCGCCTTCGCCCCGCCGCCCGCCGATCGCTGCTGGCTCGTCCGCCTGTTCGAGCGCGACCGGACGCGCTGGACGGCGGTCGCCGAGCAGGCGGGCCCGAGCAAGCCGCGCGGTGCCGATTGCCCGCCGGTTCTGGGCGTGCTCGCCGGCAACGGCCGCACGGTCGCGGTCTTCGCGCCTTGGGAGGGCCGCGTCACGGTGCTCGAGCGCGAGGGCCGGGCGTTGCGCGAGATCGGCCGGCTCGAGCTGCCGGACCGGCTCGGCCGGCCCTTTCCGCCGCCCGCCCAGACGCTCGCCATCGCCCGCGACGGTGCTGCGATCCTGATCGGTGCGCCGCACCACGACTGCGTCGTTGCGGTGCCGGAGGACGTCTGCGGCATGGCCTTGCTGTTCGTCCGCGAGGGACGGGACTGGCGGCTCGACCTCCGCTTCCCGCGCCCGGAGGGTTCCTCGCCGACCGACCGCTTCGGCCAGACCGTGGCACTCTCGGGCGACGGCCGGATCGCGGTCGTGGGCGGACCCGGCTCCTGGGAGCGCGCCGGCCGCCTCTGGGTCTACGAGCGAGCGGCCGATGGCGGCTGGGACCTGTTGACCGCGCTCGATCCGCCCGCCGCGGGCGACGTCGAGTTCGCCACCGAAGTCGCGATCGACGATAGCGGCCAGACGATCGCCGTGACGGCCGAGCAGAAGGTCGTGCTGTTCCGCCGCCGGGGCGACGACTGGCCGGCGGTCGCCACCTTGACCTCGACCGATCCCCTGATCGGCACCTTCGGCGGGGCGCTGGCGCTCTCGGGCACCGGCCGGCTCCTGGTCGTGGGCGCGCCCAGAAGCGCCTGCCCGCAGGACCAGACCGGCGCCCGCTGCGGCGCCGTCCGCCTGTTCGAGCTGCGCGCCTCCGCCACCGGGCTCTCGGCTGCCGAGGCCGGCGCGCTCGAGCCCGTGGTCTGGCTGCCCTTGGCCGATTTCGGCTGGCGGGTGGCAGCGGACGCTTCCGGCCGGCTGGTCGCGGTCCAGGGCAAGCTCGCCCACCTCTACGAGCGCTGAGCCGCCCCGGCGCGCCCGATTGCGGCCGGGCGCGCACCCGCCTAGCCTGCGCGCCGAGGGCGAACGGGAGGCGGGCGATGATCGATCTCTACACCGCGGCGACCAGCAACGGCCAACGCGCCTCGATCATGCTCGAGGCCACGGGTCTGCCCTACCGCGCCCACAAGGTCGATCTGGCGAGCGGCGAGCAGCGCGCTGCGGCGTTCCTGCGCCTCAACCCGGCCGGCCAGATCCCGGTCATCGTCGACCACGGCGGCCCGGGCGGCGCCCCCCTCGCTATCGCCCAATCGGGCGCCATCATGCTCTACCTGGCCGAGCGCTCCGGCCGCTTCCTGCCGAGCGAGGGCCGCAAGCGGGCGGCCGTGCTCGAGGCCTTCATGCAGGTGTTGACGGACGTCGCACCGGCGAGTGCGGCCCTCTTCTACATGAGCAAGGCGACCGAGCCGCCGCATCCCGAGGTCATGGCCTTCTGCAAGAACCGCTTCCTTTCGATGCTCGCCCAGGTCGACCGCCGCCTCGCGCGCCATCCTTGGCTCGCGGGCGAGGAGATCTCGATCGCCGACTTCGCCCTCTACCCGACCGTGGCCGCCCGCAAGGCGATCCTCGAGGAGGCGCAGGGCCTCTCCGATCTGCAGCGCTGGGCGCAGACCATGGCGGCACGGCCCGACGTCGCCCGCGGCATGGCCGTCCCGGCTTGATCCCCGTTTTCCCCAGGCTGGGGACACAAGCCTCGGGAAAAGCCGCTCCCGCTTTCCGAACAAGAACTTGAGCGGAGTGGTGAAGGCGCTGTGGCGGCTGCGCGGATCACGGCTTTGTGGATCTACCCGGTCAAAGCCGGTCGCGGCCTCGCACGCGCCGAGGCCGAGCTCGGG
Source organism: Geminicoccaceae bacterium (assembly GCA_025054575.1). Lineage (GTDB taxonomy): Bacteria > Pseudomonadota > Alphaproteobacteria > Geminicoccales > Geminicoccaceae > JANXAZ01. The sequence goes on from JANWZN010000290.1 coordinate 1,991, forward strand.
CCTCTG
>JANWZN010000291.1 GCA_025054575.1 Geminicoccaceae bacterium
GGGGCCGCCCGAGCCGGTCGCCGCGGAAAGGGTCGCGGGGGCGCGGGGCGGAACCGGCTCGAAGCCCTCGGGCAACAGAAGAAGCCAGCCGAGCGGCAGGAGCGGGGCGGTCCCGCCGGGCTTCAGGAGGTTTCGTGTTCCCCCTTGTTTCAGAGGTTTGGGAGGCTTTTCCTGCCAACCCTCGCGTACGAGGTCCAGGCTCTTCGATTCGAATTGGCCGAAGCGACCCAGGCGCAGCAGCACCACGTCGTCGCGGGCGCGCAGGGCCTCGGGGCCGAGCTCGGCACCGTCGGGGGCCTTGACGCGCAGGAGCCCGCGCAGGGCCCGCTCGATCGTCGCTTCGCCCGCGAAGAAGCGCTCCAGCTCGTAGTCCCACAAGCGCCAGTGGAAGGCGTTAGCGGCGCGCAGAAGGGCCGCGGCGTCGAGGGCGAAGGCGGGGGTCTTGCGGCCCGAGCGGTCGAGCTTTCGGACCTCGCGCAACAGCCCCGCCTCGATCCGGATCTCGCAGGGCAGCGGCAAGGACGCGCCGAGGGCGGCGCAGCCGGTCACCTCGAAGATCATCGGTATGTCTTTTTCGACCGGCTGCTTGCCGTCCTTGGTCAGGCGCGAGGGGCGCCAGTTGACGACCCGGTCGACGCGGGTGGCGGCTTCGGGGAGGAGGATGTCGGCCACCTCGACGAAGCGGAACGGGTCCTTGTCCGGGTTGATCTGGCGCCGCTCCCGCTCGGTCTCCGGGCGGCTCAGGAGGAGGGCCTGGACCTCGTTCGAGGCGCGCGAGGCGATCGCGCCGTTCGGCCGGCGATGTATTTGCTTCGCGGCCTCGATCTGTTCTTTCTTTTCCGGGACCAAGCTCGACAGGAGCGCGGTGCGCAGCGCGCCTTTGATGCTCGAGCCGGGGATGTAGGGCCGGGCGCCGGTGCGCACGAAGGGCCGTACGTCGCCCCGGCGCAGGGGGTTCTCGACCACCGGGCGGAGCTCCTCGGCGGCGGCGGTGCCCACGGCGATGCGCTCGAGGACGAGCTCCGGGCGCACGGATTCGCGCAAGAGCCGCTGGGCGTTCTTGAGATCGCCACGGTCGAGGGCCTGGAGATAATCGGCACGCCGCTTCGGATCGGCGGCGCGCAGGACCGCGGCCGGGTCGAAGCGCTCGAGCCAGGCCTCGTCCTTCGAAAGGCGCCAGGCCTCGGCCGCGAGCACGCTGCCGTCGCCGACGTGGATCGGGGTCAAGGGCCAGGCCGTGAGGCGCCAGCTGACGTCACCTTGCATGGGCGGCCTCCGTGTAGGGGACGGCCAGGTGGAAGGCGTGGTGGCCGGGGGTGTAGCCGAGCAGCTCCGGCACCTCGGAATGGACGATGCCCTCGAGCCAGGCCCCGAAGGGCCCGGGCCCCGCGGCGGCGAAGGTGGCGCCCGGCTTCATGAGCAGGATCGGCCGCTTCCAGGGCCGGCCGCAGGCCATGCCGGCCTCGATCGCGAGCTTGCCGAAGTGGGTGGCGAGCTTGTAGCGCGGCGCAAGCAGCTCCTCGCTCCAAGAGCCGTGGGAAAGGGAGAGGAAGCGGTTGCCTTGGTGCGCGAAGAGCTGCCGCTCGGGCTCGTGGGAGACGACCCGGAAGCGGCCGCGGCCGTAGGTCGAATCGCGCCCGTGGCCCCATGCGCCCACCGCCCGCAACAGATCGAGGATCGGCGCGATCGGAAGCGTGGTGGCGAGGTAGAGATCGCGCAGCCGCTCAGGCGCGGGAGCACGCTTCTCGCCCGCGAGCTTGGGCCACCAGGAGTCCTGGAAGTAGAGGCCGGCCTCCTCGCGCACCGTGCCGCGGATTCGGTCGATGACGTTGTGCGGCTGGCGGCTCTCCGCGTCGCCCGGGCCGTCCGCGAGGTGGGGCTCGATCGCCTTCGCCGAGAGTTTTTCCCGATGTCGGAGGAACGCCTCGCGGGTGACCCA
>JANWZN010000292.1 GCA_025054575.1 Geminicoccaceae bacterium
TCACCGACCACCGTATCGACCTCACCCGCTACGACCTCGACCGGGTGATCACGGGCGAGAAGCTGGGCGAGATCGTCGAGGCGCTGGTCACCGCCGACGAGGCCGCCCGGCTCGCCGAGGCCGGCTGAGCCCATGGCGCCCGCCCCGACGACGATCGCCCGGGCGCTGTGCGCCGCCACGCGCCGGCTGCGCGAGGCCGGGATCGAGAGCCCGCGCGCCGAGGCGCGGCTACTCCTGCGCCACGTGACGGGTCTCGCGCCCGAACTCCTCGTGCGCGAGCGCGATCGGGTGCTCGTTGCCGACGAGCTCGCGCGGCTCGAAGCACTCGTGGCCCGCCGCGCCGAGCGCGAACCCTGGGCCTATCTCTCGGGCGAGCGCGAGTTCTGGTCCTTGCGCTTGCGGGTGCGGCCGGGGGTGCTCGTGCCGCGGCCCGAGACCGAGACCCTGGTCGAAGCGCCGCTCGCGGCCTTTCCCGAGCGCACGGCCGCGCTGCGCATCCTCGATCTCGGCACGGGCTCGGGCTGTCTTTTGGCTGCGCTGCTGCACGAGTATCCGAACGCGTTCGGCGTCGGCGTCGACCGCTCGGCCGAGGCGCTCGCGGTCGCGGCCGAGAACCTCGAGGCCCTCGGGCTTCGCCGCCGGGCCGCGCTCGTCCGCGGCGATTGGGGCACGGCCCTTTCGGGCCCGTTCGATCTCGTCGTCGCCAACCCGCCCTATGTCGCGAGCGGCGAGCTCGAGGCGCTGGCACCGGAGGTCGGGCGCTACGAGCCGCGTCTGGCCCTCGACGGCGGCCCGGACGGGCTTTCGGCCTATCGCGCGCTCCTGCCCGATCTCTTGCGGCTCCTGGCCGCCCATGGGCTCGCCTGCCTCGAGATCGGGGCCGGCCAGGCAGCGGCCCTCAGGGCCCTGTTCGCGGCTGCGGGCTTCACCGTCGCGCTGCGAGCCGATCTGGCCGGGATCGCACGCTGCCTCCTGCTGCGCCGGGCGGCGCGCCCGTGACGCACGGAACCGAGCCGCGTGCGGCGATCCGCCGCATTTTTCCGCTTGCTTTCGCCTCGGCCGCTGCCATCTTCGGGATCGTGGGCGTCAACAGCGAAAGGAGGTGATCCAGTGCGTATCTCTGCCTTCGTTCTCGCAGCGGCGATGATGGTGGCGACGGCTGGTGCCGCCTTCGCTGAGGGTGGTTGCGCCAACTGGGTCGCGACGGCGTCGAAGAGCAAGCAGTCGACGGTCGCGCAGAGCCAGGAACAGGTGCAGCAGAGCCGCCCGGCGCCCCAGGGCTGAGCCGCTCCGGGCACGAAACGCAGCCGACCGCGGGTCGGGCGAAAGGGCCGGGCGACCCCCGGCCCTTTCCGCTTTTCTGGGCGACCGCGTCGCTCTAGCACGGACGGGGCGCGCGCGAGGGAGGGGATCCGTGGCACCGCTGGCGGTCGTGCTCCTGGGCGCGGTCGAGCGCCGGCTCGACCGGACCATCGCCGCGGGCCTGCGGCCCTGGGTCCGCACGCCCGACCTCGAGGCCGCGCGCCGCAGCGAGGCGGCCGGGGTCGAAACCGTGGAGGCGCTCCTCGAGCTCCAGGAGCGGCTCGAGCCGCCGCGCTGCTTCCTGCTCGACGGCCCGGCCGAGACGGTCGACGCGGTGATCGACGCGGCCTCGCGGGAGATCGAGCCGGGCGACGTCGTCCTCGACCTCGCGCCCTCCTGGTGGTGCGACACGCTGCGGCGGCATCGCAGGCTGCGCCATCGCTCGCTGTTCCACCTCGATGCCGCCGAGCTCTCGGGCCCGGCCGGCGGGGTGCTCGTCGTGGGCGGCGACGCGCGCGGCTTGAGCCTCGCCCGCCCGGTGCTGGAAGCACTGGCCGCGCCCGGCCGGGTGGTGCACGCGGGCGGCGCCGGGGCGGCGCACTGGACGGCCGAGGTCGCAGCCGCGCTCGCGACCGCC
>JANWZN010000293.1 GCA_025054575.1 Geminicoccaceae bacterium
CGCGATCGCCCGGCATCGGCGCAGGTGCCCGAGGCCGAAACTGTCGTGGCTGTAGATCAACAGACGGCTGCCCGACATGGCGTTCCGGCCCCGCGGCGTCTCCCCCGGTGGAGCTTATGGCAGATCGCGTCGGCTGCGGGAATGACGCGGTTGCGACGCTGTCGGGTCGCTCACGGTGTCTCGGCCCCGGTCGACCCACCCGGGAAAGCGAGCGTGTAGCCGAGCCCCGCGAGGTCGAGACCGAAAAGCTCGGCGAGCCGGCGGTTGTCCTCGGCGACGAGCCGGCCGATGTCGAGACGGATCGCGTCGGGGACGGGGATGCGCGCGGGCGGTCCTTCGTGCATCGGCATCCGTCGCGCCCATTTGCGTACCAGGCGCCGCGGCAAGAGGTGGCCGAAGCGGCGCCAAAAATCGTAATAGGCCTGCGACATCGCAGCGTTCTCGCGCTTGCCGGCCATGAGCCGTCCGAAAGGCTCCGCCGCGATCCCGAGTGCGCGCGCGCAAGCCTCGGCGAAAGCGGCCGGTTCGCGCCTGAGGAGCTCGAAGGGCACGACCCGGACCCGCTCGCGGCCGAAGCGGGCACAATAGGCCTCGATCGTGACCGCATAGCGCAGGTCGTCGAGAATAGAGCGGTGCGGCTCGCGGCGTTCCGTCCAGTACCACTCCTCGAAGGGGATCCAGGCCTTGCGCTTGATGAGCACGCGCAGCTTGGTGAGGTACCACGAAACGACGAGTTCTTCTTGGCGGCGTATGGTGAAGAGGATCGTCGCTCCCGGGAAAAGGTCGGCGAGACGATCCGCGACCAACCCGCGGTCTTTCGATTCGTGGAGCGCGAAATTCTCGTACGAAACGAGCAACAAGCGCTCCGGGGGCGCCGCCGTCGCCGCCTCGCGGAAGATCGTACGCACCCGCTCGGCCTTGTAACAGGTGCTGTCCCCTTGGCAGAGATGGCGGATCGCCCATTCGAGCTCGGCGGAGGGGGCCGGCAGGCCCAGAAACGCGATCTCCGGGTGGTGCGGGAAGACGTGCCGTTGCAGGGTCGAGGTCGCGGTCTTCACGAACCCGGGATGGATGGCGACGCGACGGCCGGGGGCGAGGATCGGCCCGCTCATGCGCTGTAGCCCCATGCAGGATCGAGGGTCTCGATCACGAGCCGGTCGAGCCGCGCCGCCTGCTCGGCCGTGAAATGTTTGCGCCAGCCGCCAAGGCTGCCCTCGCGCACCTTGAAGCGTCCCTCTTCGTTCGGCTCGCCCGCGCCTGCCGCTCCCAGCCGGTCGGAAGCGAAAAAGCCTTCCCGCTCCTTCTTCCTCAAGCTCTCGAAGCTCGCGAACGCGACCGCGGCCTCGAGCCGGGCGCGGGGGTGCGTTTGGCCGAGAAAACGAACGATCCGGTCGAGCTCCCCCACCGTGTCGGCGCGCAGATCTTCGTAGCGCAGCGTGGTCGCGTGCGGCAGCTCGGCGAGCTCGCGCCGCCATCGGTTGTAAAAGCCGATCACCCGCGGCACCCCGAGTTCGGGGTGGGTCGCGAAAGCGAAGAGGTCCAGGTTCCTGGCCGCGAGCGGGATGCGCTTGCGCGCGAGTTCGGCGTCGGAGGCCCGGTGTCGGACGTGGAACCAGAAGGAGACGGCGACGTCGCGAGGGTCGCGCACGAGGATGAGCACCTTCTGCTCGGGGCGCGGTCGCAGCTCCCCCGTCTCCGGCGGGAAGCGCGTGTCGCGCGCGAAATGCACGGCCGGCACCGCCGCGACGCGGCGTTTGAAATTGTCGCCGTGTAAGAGCTAGTTAAACCGCAACCCGGGCTCGAGGTGGCACAGATTTGAGAGAATAAACACAAACCACGTGCGCCCGCTCGTGGTGTTGGTGTCGACGAGCAGGTCG
>JANWZN010000294.1 GCA_025054575.1 Geminicoccaceae bacterium
TTGGCGGCGCTCAATCGGGCGGGTCTCACGATCGTGATGGTGACGCACGAGCCGGACATCGCGGCCTGGGCCGGGCGCGAGATACGCTTCAAGGACGGCCGGATCGTGGCCGATCTCTGCCGGGGCGGACGCTGATGCTGGCCGAGGCGCTGCGCTTGGCGCTGCGGGCGATCCGCCGCAACGCGCTGCGCTCGTTCTTGACCGTGCTCGGGATCGTGATCGGGGTGGCCGCCGTGATCGCGATGGTGACGATCGGCCGCGGCACGCAGGCGCGCGTCACGGCCGACCTCGCCCGGCTCGGCACCAACGTGTTGTTCGTGCTGCCGGGCCAGCTCGGCCCGGGTCGGGCGAGCGTGTCGGCGCGGTCCTTCGGCGACCGCGACGTGCAGGCGATCCGCGAGCAGGTGGGCGGGATCGAGGCCGCAGCCCCGGTGGCGCAGCTGCCGGCCACGGTCCTCTGGGGCGGCAACAGCCGGGTCACGACCGTGACCGGCACCGACGACGCTTTGTTCGCCGTGCAGGATTGGCAACTCGAGGAAGGCCGGTTCTTCACCGAGGGCGAGATCCGCTCGGGCCGGGCGGTCTGCATCCTGGGCACGACGGTCAAAGAGGCCCTCTTCGGGGCGCTCGACCCGATCGGCCGCACGATCCGGGTCAAGAAGGTGCCCTGCGAAGTCGTGGGCGTGCTCGAATCGAAAGGGCAGTCGAGCTTCGGCACCGATCTCGACGACACGGTCGTGATGCCGCTGCGCGCCTTCCAGCGGCGCCTTTCCGGCAACACCGAGATCCCGCGGATCTACGTGGCGGCACGCGAGGGCGTCGACACCGCGCGGGTACAGGCCGAGCTCGAGCGGCTGTTGCGCGAGCGGCGCGGCATCGGCCACGGCGAGGAGGACGATTTCGCGGTGCGCGACATGCGCGAGCTCGTCCGCACCGTGCAGATGACGAGCGGCGCGCTCACCGCGGTGCTCGGCTTCGTCGCAGCGGTGAGCCTGGTCGTGGGCGGCATCGGGATCATGAACATCATGCTCGTCTCGGTCACCGAGCGCACCCGCGAGATCGGCATTCGTTTGGCGATCGGCGCGCTCGAGGGTCAGGTGATGGCGCAGTTTCTGGTCGAGGCGGTGGTGCTCTCGGCGGTGGGCGGGGCGATCGGGGTCGTCTTCGGGCTCGCCGTCGCCTGGGCGGTGACGGAGGCCCTGTCGGTGCCGTTGCGGCTCGACCCGGCCGTGCTCGCCGGCGCGTTCGCCTTTTCCGCAGCGATCGGGATCCTCTTCGGCTTCTTGCCGGCGCGTCGGGCCGCACGGCTCGATCCGATCGAGGCGTTGCGGCGGGAGTGAGAGGCGGGGCGGGAAGGCCGACCGCGCCGGCGGACGCGGCCGGCCGCCCCCTTTGCGGTCAGCGGCTCGTGCCGTTGAAGGTACCGCTCGCCAGAATCTCGCCCGAAAGGTTCGAAACGCCCCAGGTCCCGAACAAGCGGTAGCCGATTCCGGTCGAGGACAGAGAAGCGAAGCTGCCGCCATTTCCTTTCTTGCCCTGCTCGAGCACGCCGCCGAAGCCGGCGCCGACCCGCAAACCGCCGAGCTCGTCTTTGCCCCGGCCGGTGACGTTCACCGTGCCCTTGACGCTACCGTTGCTCGCGATCTCGAGCGGGAAGGTACCGAGGCCGGCAGTGGCATCGGCGCCGTCGAGCGTGCCGATCGAGCTGCCGGATCGGCCGGTGGTGACGAGATCGAGCTCCTCCTCGCTCAGCACCAAGGGCTCGGCGCGGCCGGTCTGAGCCTGGACCGCGAGCAAGGCGAGCGCGGAGAACGCGACGCGGACGATGCGCTTCACGGCTGGAATCCCCCTCCTGCAGGAACCGGGAACACG
>JANWZN010000295.1 GCA_025054575.1 Geminicoccaceae bacterium
GATCGCCCGGTAGGACATCTTCCAGACCGGCGCCTCGGCGAGCCAGGCGACCCGCACCCGCCGCGGACCCGGCCCCTCGAGGCGGACGGAAAGCCGCCGCTCGGCCGGGGCGCGGGCACGGGCCGAGCGCTCGAGCGCGGTCGCGAGCACGGCCGCCATGCCCGGATCGTCGATCCGGACCGATTCCGCTTCTTCGAGCAGGACCGAGCGCAGCCCCTCGGCCGTGGCGACGGTGAGCCGGTGGCGGACGATCCGACCCTCGCCCTCGATCCGCTCTTCGGGGGTGACCGCGAGGATGCGACCGGCGATCGCCTTGGGCCCGCCGATCGCGACCGGCACGCCTTTGAGAGCGGCGAGCAGCGCCTGCGGCGAGGCGAGCTCGGGCTCGGAGAGCGGCAGATCGCGGAAGAGCTCGGACGTGGGTGCTTCGCCCGAAAGGGTCACCGCACCCGCGACCCCGGCCGCATCGTAGACGGTGAGGCTCTTCAAGATGTCGTCGGCCTGGGCGCGCGGGACGACGAGCTCAAGCTCGGCCTGCGGCCCGACCTCGGCCGCGTGGTCGAGGAGCGCCATCCCGGCGCTCGAGAGCAGAACCCGCTCGAGCCGCAGCTCGGCGCTCACCGCGGCACCCGGGACGGCCGCGAGCAGCGCCGCGGCCGCGAGCAGGACGGGACGAAGGGATCGGGGCACGAGGCGGCCTCCGGGCTGGGCGGGCGGAGGAAGCCTAGCATGCGGCACGATCCTCCGGAACGCGGGCCGCCCGGCGCGGAAGCCGCTGCGCCGCGGGGACGCGCGCCCGGGCCCTGCCCCGGGCGGGGCCGGCGAGCGGCCGAAGGAGGCCGGCTGCTTGCGGCCGCACCGTGGCCGCCACGAGCCGCGGGCGGGCCGCGACGGTCCCGGGCCGGTCGATCGGCGCCCGGTCGGTGTGGTCACCGGTTGCGCGGGTCGTCATGGCGAGCACCATGAGCCGCTTCGCCCCGGCGTCCAGAAGAGGGCGCGCGGCGGTCGACCGGCGGCGCCGACGATCGACGCCCGCTCGAGGCCCGAGCGGTGCGAGGCCCGGCCAGAGCGCCGGTGCCAGGGCCGGGCGTCGCAGCGGCCATGCGCGGCCCCCGCTCGCCGCTCCCGCCGCCGCCGGCTAGGGTCGAAGCGGGAGGCGGCCATGCGCATCGTCGATCTCACCCGACCGATCGTCGACCATTTCCGCTGGCCGGTCGCGCGGCGGCTGCTCAAGGACCACGCCCGGGGCGATCTCTTCCAGGTGACCGAGATCGCGCTCGGGACCCACGGCTTCACCCACATGGATGCACCTCGGCACTATTTCCCCGAGGGTGCGACGACCTCGCAAGTACCGCTCGAAGCCACGATCGGCGAGGCGGCGGTGATCGACCTCGCCGAGGTGCGGCCGAACGAGGCGATCGACGCGCAGCGCCTCGCGGCCCGCGCCGGCCATCTGCGCGCCGGCGACATCGCGCTTCTGAAAACCGGCTGGGAGCGGCAACGGCCGCTCGAGGACGAGCGTTTCTGGCGCGAAGCCCCCTGGCTCACCCGCGATGCGGCGCAATGGCTGCTCGCGCGGGCGATCAAGGCCCTCGCCGTCGACTTCCCGCAAGATCGGGTGATCCGCGACCTCTTGGACGGCGTCGTCCGGCCGATCGAGGAGCACGTCACCCACGACGTGCTCTTGCGCCGCGGCGTGATCCTGATCGAGTACTTGACGAACACCGACGCCCTCGACCGCGACCGCGTCTTCTTCTGTTGGCTGCCGTTGAGGATCCCGGGCTGCGACGGGGCGCCGGTGCGGGCGGTGGCGTGGGTCGACGGCGCGCCGGCCGTGGCGCGCCCCGAGTAGGAGAGGTC
>JANWZN010000296.1 GCA_025054575.1 Geminicoccaceae bacterium
AACCTGGCTGGCGACGACGTCGGCATGAATGACGCGGCCGTCTGCTACTACGGCGGCGGCGCTCTCGTCGCACGATGACTCGATCCCAAGGACGCGCATGGGTCACTTCGGTAGAGGAGCTCTGAGCACGATCTGTCCGCTTACAGCGTAGAGGACGCCGCGCGCCTCGTCGAGGGCGAGGAACTGGACCCGCACGCGCGCGAGCCCCTCTTCTTCGAATCCCAACTCCCGGGCGGCGGCCTGCGAGAGGTCGATCAGCCGCTCGCCCACGAACGGGCCGCGATCGTTGACCCGCAGCTCGATCGTGCGGCCGTTCTCGAGATTGGTCACCCGCACCCGGCTCGGCAGCGGCAGGGTCGGGTGGGCGGCGCTGATGCGGTCCTTGTCGAACAGTTCGCCGTTGGCGGTGGGCTTGCCGTGGAAGGCGTCGCCGTACCACGAGGCGATCCCGACCCGATCGTAGCTCGGATCGAACTCGGGCACGTAGGTCCGGCCGTTGATCGTGTAGGGCCGACCGAGCTTGTACACGCCCACGGGGCCGGCCGATGGGCTCGTCGACGGTTCGGGCGGGCGGGTGCTGCAGGCGGCGAGCAGGAGCGCCGGTGCGAGCAGGGCGGCGTGCGCGAGCCGCATCCCCTCTCCTCCTCGGTAGCGGGCCGCGCCCGGGCTCAAGCGGCGGCCTGCGCCAGCTGGTCGCCCAGGAGTCCTACCGAAAGCGCGAAATAAGTCGAGCGATTCCACACCATCAAGGTTCGGAAGTTGCGATAGACCAAAAAGGCGGGGCCGCCCGTGCCGTCCATCTGCAGCAAGGAGGCCTCGAGCTCGGCTGCGGGCAAGGGACCGCCGTCGGCCGCGCGGACTCCGCGCCGCGCCCATTCGGCCATGCTCGCGCGGCGCTCGAGCCCGGCGAGCCCGGCATCGAACCCGGCCGGCAGCCGCACCGGCCGGCCCCAGCGCTCGCCGCCGGACCAGCCGGCGCGCGCGAGGTAATGGCTCATCGAGGCGAAGACGTCGGGCAGGCTCGTCCAGATGTCGCGCCGACCGTCGCCGTCGAAGTCGATCGCGTAGGACAAGAACGTGCTCGGCATGAACTGGCACTGGCCCATGGCCCCGGCCCAGGAGCCCAAGAGCCGCTCGGGATCGCGCTCGCGCCGCTCGAGGATCTCGAGCGCGGCCAAAAGCTCCCGACGGAACAGCTCGGCCCGCCGGCCCTCCCAGGCGAGCGTGGCGAGCGCTTCGACCACACGATAGCTGCCCTTGTAGGTGCCGTAGCTCGATTCGATCCCCCAAAGCGCCACGAGCGTGGCGGGCGGCACGCCGAAGCGGCTCCGCACCCGCTCGAGCAGGGCGCGATGCTCGTCGAGCAGCTCGCGGCCGCGGCGGATGCGGGCCTCGTTCACGACACGGGCGCGATATTCGGCGAAGCTCAGCCGCCGCTCGGGCTGGCGACGATCGGCCTCGATCACCGACTCGAGCGGCCGCACCCCGGCGAAGGCGCGCTCCAGGATCGCAGCCGAGATCCCGCGTGCGCGGGCCTCGGCCTTGAAGGCCTCGAGCCAGGAAGCCCAGGAAAGGCCGTCGCGCGGCTGGGCCCCCGCAGCGGAGGGTGCGGCCGCCGCGGCCGCCGTGCCCGCGAGGCCCACGAGCAGCGCGCGCCGCGATGCACCGATCGCCATGCCGAGGTCCGCTCCGCCGGTCCGTTCGCGCGCCAATCTACCCGCGGTAGGAGGGGCGCGGAACCCCGGGGCGCGCCGGACGACGGCGAACCTGCCTCGCCCTCGCGCCGGCGCGCGAACCGGACCTCCTTCTCGCGCTCACCAGACGACGGTGAGATAGCCCTGCCCGTCGGGCGCGCG
>JANWZN010000297.1 GCA_025054575.1 Geminicoccaceae bacterium
CTCTTGGGCATCTGGCAGACGGCGATCTCGGGCTGGGTCCGGCGCGGCGCCATCCCCGCCCGCCGCCAGGAGGAGCTGTTGGCGATCGCGCGGCGCGAGGGGATCCCGCTCGAGCCTTCCGACTTCTTCGAAGAGACGGTCGCCGCGACCGGTACCACCGGTGCTGCCGCCCAGGCGGGCGCGGCAGCGACGCCGGCCGCGCTCGCACCGGCGCCGCCCACGGCCGCGGCCACCGGCGGGGCGCAGGTGATCCCGATCCACCGCGAGGGCGCCCCCGCGGTCAACCGGATCGCCACCAAGGATCTCTACGAGATCGGCGAGATCCCGCCCCTGGGCCACGTGCCGCGCAACATGTGGGCCTGGGTGATCCGCAAGGATCGGCACGGCGAGCCCACCGTGGCGATGCAGCAGGAGGTCGTGCCCACTTATGCCATCGGCGAGGACGAGTGCCTCGTCATGGTGATGGCGAGCGGGGTCAACTACAACGCGGTCTGGGCGGCACTCGGCATCCCGATCTCGCCGCTCGACATCCACAAGCAGCCCTTCCACGTCGCGGGCTCGGACGCCACCGGCATCGTCTGGGCCGTGGGCTCGAAGGTGAAGCGCTGGAAGGTCGGCGACGAGGTCGTCGTGCACTGCCACCAGGACGACGGCGACGACGAGGAGTGCAACGGCGGCGATCCGATGTTCTCGCCCAGCCAGCGGATCTGGGGGTTCGACACTCCCGACGGCGGGCTCGCCCAGTTCTGCCGGGTGCAATCGCGCCAGCTGATGCCGCGGCCCAAGCACCTCACCTGGGAGGAATCGGGCTGCTACGTGCTCACGCTCGCGACCGCCTATCGCATGCTCTTCGGTCATCCGCCGCACATCTTGAAGCCGGGCGACAACGTGCTCGTCTGGGGCGCCGCGGGCGGGGTCGGCTCGATGGCGATCCAGATCATCGCCGCCTCGGGTGCCAACGCGATCGGCGTCATCTCGGAAGAGGACAAGCGCGACTTCGTCCTCTCGCTCGGCGCCAAGGCGGTGATCAACCGCAAGGATTTCAACTGCTGGGGCGAGATGCCCGATCCGATGGACAAGGAAGCCTATGGCCGCTGGCTCGCCGAGACCCGCCGCTTCGGCAAGGCCATCTGGGACGTCACCGGCAAGGGCAACGACGTCGATCTCGTGATCGAGCATCCCGGCGCGGCGACCTTCCCGGTCTCGGCCTTCGTCGTCAAACGCGGCGGCATGGTCGTCATCTGCGGCGGCACGAGCGGCTACAAGCTCACCCTCGACGCCCGCTATCTCTGGCAGCGCCAGAAGCGGATGCAGGGCAGCCACTTCGCCAACCTCAAGCAGGCCATGGCCGCCAACCGCTTCGTCATCAACCGCCAGGTCGACCCCTGCATGAGCGAGGTGTTCGCCTGGCACGACATCCCGCGCGCCCACGCCAAGATGTGGAAGAACCAGCACAAGCCCGGCAACATGGCGGTGCTGGTCCAGGCCCGGCGGCCGGGCATGCGCACCTTCGAAGAGGCGATCGAGGATTGAACCCGCGGCCGCGGCCGGGTCCGACCCGGCCGCGGCGCCGGTCGACGCGCATCGCTTCACGGTCTTTTGCCCTATCATAGGAACGAGAGCATGGCAACCGCCCTCGCCGAACGGCGCCGCGCCGAGCCCGATCTGCTGGCCGCCTGCAGGGCCGGCCTCGCCGCCGCCGCGAGCGTCCGCGACCGCGCTCGCGAAAAGCTCGCGGCCCGGGCCGAGCGACTGCGCGATGCCGGCCGGCTCGGCGAGCGCGAGCGGCTCCAGCTCGCCTGGGGCTTCTCGGAATATCTGGCGCGCCTCTCGGGCGGCTGGCCCATGGCCCA
>JANWZN010000298.1 GCA_025054575.1 Geminicoccaceae bacterium
AGGAGTATCGCGGCCAGGCCGCGCTCGAGGGGCCGGGCCGGGCCGGGCTCGCGCTCTTCGCCCTGCCCGAGGAGAGCCGGATGGAGCTGCCGGTGGGCACCATCTTCCCGACCGAGCACGTGGTCCGGCTGATCGAGGCCGCCCTGCGCGGCGAGCGGGTCGTCACCCACACGGTGTTCGACGGCTCGGGCAAGGACGCGCTGTCGACCGTGAACGCGGTGATCGGCGCGCCGCGCGGCGGCGAGGAGCCGCGCTGGCCGGTCCGGCTCGCCTATTTCGGCGCCGGCAAGAACGACGCCACGCCCGATTTCACGATCGCCTTCGAACTCGACCGCCGCGGCGTGCTCTACGACATCACCCTCGATTACGGCGAGTTCGTCCTCAAGGGCCGGCTCGATCGGCTGGAGCCGCTGCCGAGCCCCGAATGCCGCTGAGCGCGCGGTCGCGGCCGCCGCGGCCGAGCCAGGCCGCGCCCCGCACCCCCGAGCTGTCGCCGTGCGCCGCCGGCACGAGCCGGGTCGCCACCCGGTCGGAGAACACCCACCGCCCCCAGCGGCGCGGCACGGCCTCGTAGAGCCGGGCCACCCGCGAAAGCCCGCCGCCCACGACGATCACCTCGGGATCCAGGAGGTTGATCACGGCGGCGAGCCCGCGGGCGAGCCGATCGGTGTAGCGCTCGAGGCTGGCCGCGGCGGCCGCCTCGCCGGCCAGGGCCCGCTCGACGAGTTCGGGACCCTCGAGCGCCTCGCCCGTGATCCGGCGATGGTCGGCGGCGAGGGCCGGGCCGGAAAGCCAGGTCTCGAGGCAGCCTCCGAGCCCGCACCAGCAAGGCGGGCCCGGCAGCTCCGAGGGCTCCGGCCAGGGCAGGGGGTTGTGACCCCACTCCCCGGCGATCGCGTTGGCCCCGCCCAGAACCCTGCCGTCGATCGCGATCCCACCACCCACACCCGTGCCGAGCACGACCGCGAACACGATGCCCGCCCCCGCCGCCGCCCCGTCGACCGCTTCGGACAGGGCCAGGCAATTGGCGTCGTTGGCGAGCACCACCTCGCGCTGCAGGCGGGCGGCGAGGTCGTGGTGCAGCGGCCGGCCGTTGAGCCAGGTCGAATTGGCGTTCTTGACGAGCCCGTTCGCCGGCGAGACCGTCCCCGGATGGCCGACGCCGACGCTGCCGCGCGTCCCGAGCGCCGCCTCGGCCTCCTCGACGAGCCCGGCCATCGCCTCGATCGTCGCGCGGTAGTCCGCGCGCGGGGTCGGCACCCGCCGCCGCCAGACCTCCCGACCCGCCGAGTCGAGCCCCAAAAGCTCGATCTTGGTGCCGCCGAGATCGATCCCGAACGCCAGCTCCATGCCGCCCGCCTCCCGCTTCCGGGCAGCCTTCTACCAGCCCGGCCGCGGGCAGGGCAGCGCCCGGACCGCCGCCTCAGCCGCCGCCCGCGACCGCGAGCCGGACGCGGCGGGAGGGATCGTTGTCCTGGTAGCGGGTGACGATGTCGAACCGGCGGTCGCCCGCGTTCTCCTTGAGCCAGTCGGTGAGCCGCCCGACCCGCCGCTCGGCCAGCCAGCGATTGTAGCGGAGCCCGCCCTGGCCGCCCGCTTCCCTGACGTCGGCACCGGCCACCGCTGCCGTGATCTCGACCCGGATCGTCCCCGAGGCGGGCAGGGTCTGTAGGAAGGAGCGCAAGTTCTGGGTGGTGCCCTTGGGGAAGTAGCTGCTGTTGGTCTCGAACACGATCTCGAAGCTCGCGGGACCGCCTCGTGGCGAGCCCGGACCTCCGGCCGGAAGGGCGGCTACGGCCGGCGCCTCGGCCGCCCGCTCGGGTGCCGGCGCCGGCTCGCGCGCGGTCTCG
>JANWZN010000299.1 GCA_025054575.1 Geminicoccaceae bacterium
CGCCTGCGCGCGTAAACAGCACCTCGCCCTCGGTCTCCCCTTGCCGTACGACGAAGAAACCCGAGCCGACGATCGCGACATCGGTCGGCGAGTTCGTGGCCGTGATCGGACCCTGGTTCGCGATCGTGTAAAAGGCTTGAGCGGTCACCCCGCCGGGCCGATGGGTCCGCGAGCCCGCCTCGCGTACGACCATGGTCGCGAACTGGGCCTGGGCGCGTTTGTAGGCAGTGGTGCTCACATTCGCGACGTTGTCCGAGATCATTCCCATCGAGCGGCTCTGTGCCGCGAGGCCGGTCACACCGGTGAAGAGCGAACCGAAAAGAGACATCCGAACTCCTCCTCGGGCATGAAGCAAAGAACCGGGCTTTTTCCGGGAAACCTCGATCAACCTGCCGAGGACGCGGGGCGAATCGCCTCGGGCGGAAGAGCGATGCCGTCGGCCACGAGCACGAGGTCTTTCCCGCGCGCCTCGAGACCCTCGAGCGTAGTGGTACGCTCGAAGCGCACGTCGATCGGTCGCCCCCCGGCATCGAGCGCCGACACCGCGACACCGTAGGTACCGGGTTCGACCCGCGTGCCGTCGAGGAGTCGACCGTCCCAAACGAATCGGTTGGCACCAGCGCCCGCAGGGCCGGCGGTGGCGAGCACGAGCCGGCCGCTGTCGTCGAAGATGCGCACCGTCACCGAAGCGGCCGGGCGGTCGAGCGTATAGATCGTGGCCCCGCCCTGCTCGTCGACACGCATGCGGCTGCCGTCGACGAGGATCGGACGACCGACGAGAGCGAGCGCGGAGGCCGCGGTGCCCGTACGAACGAGGTTCACGAGCCGCTCCAGCCGCTCGTTCGTGCGCAGCGCTTGTTCTACGATCGAGAACTGTACGAGCTGGCTCGTGAACCGCTCGGTATCCATGGGCGAGAGCGGATCCTGGTTGCGAAGTTGCGTCGTCAGGAGCTCGAGAAAGGTCGCGAAATCGGCCGTGAGCCGGTCTCGGGCGCGTCGGGTGTCGTTCACGACGGGAAGGCTCGCGGCCGGGGTGCTCGCAACGGTGGGCACGATGGTGCTCTCCTCGTTCCTTTCAGACCCGCAGATCGACGAGATACAGGCTCGCGGGCGCGGCGGTCGCGCCTCCTCGCACGACCGCGCCGGATCGGGCCGCGCCGCCTCCGCCTCCTTCACCCGCCTCGCCTCGATCCGATCTTCGACCTTCCCCGCGCAGGTCGAGCTCCAGCCCGCCCGGCTCGAGCGAAACACCCGCTTGCGCGAACAGGCGCTCGAGCGTCGGGAGATCGCGGCGCAACAGTTCGAGCGTCTCCGGCCGCTCGACGAGCAAAGCGGCGCGCGTCCGACCCGTGCGTTCGTTCTCGACCACGACCTCGACCGTGCCCAGCTCCGCGGGATGCAGCCGCAGCCGAAGCCGCTCGATCGAGCCGCCGTCGGCGGTGAACAGGGCTTGTGCGATCTGCACCGAAGGCGGCGGAAGCGAAGGCGCGGTCCCGGCGCTCAGGGCCGATGCCGAAGCCGGTCGCGCGCCCCCGGATTCGACGGGATCCGGTCCGGTGGGTGCCCCACCCGCATCGAGGAACAGGGGCGGCGAGCCGCCGGCCGGAGCGCTCGGTTTCTCCTCCGGCTCCGCGGCGATCGTCGGCTCCCCCGCAGTCGAGGTCCGCGGGCCCGCGCCCTGCGGAGCGGACGGCGAGGAGTCGCTCGTGCGGTTCACGATCGGGCCCTCGCTCGGGCTCGACCCGAACTCGGCCGGAGCCGTGCGTTCGGGTGCCTCGGGCGACACTCGCGCTTCGGCCCCGCGTGCGAGGGACCGCAAGGTCCGGGCGCGGTGC